>CAIYZC010000660.1 GCA_903930565.1 uncultured Pedosphaera sp. | reverse complement strand
CCTTACTTGGAATTGCTGCGGGAGCACCGGGAGCGGTTCACGGTGTTCAGCGGCGTATCGCATCCCGATGTGGACGGCGGGCATCCGGCCGACAATTGTTTCCTCACGGCCGCGCCGCACCCCGGCCGCGGCAGTTTTCGCAACACCATTTCCCTCGACCAGTACATCGGCGAACGGATCGGCCACCTGACCCGTTTCCCTTCACTCACCCTGGGGGTGAACGTGCAAAAGGGGCAGCGCAGCCTCTCCTGGACCAGTTCCGGCGTCTTGATCCCGTGCGAGGAAAAGGCGGCGGACGTGTTTGGCCGGTTGTTCTTGGGCGGCAGCGCCGGTGAAGTGGCCGATCAAGTCCGCCGCTTGGAACAAGGGCGGAGCATCTTGGACGCCGTCGCCGGGCAGGCCCGGGACTTGGGCCGCGCGGTGGGCGCGCGCGACCGCGAGCGGCTGGACCAATACTACACTAGTGTGCGCGACCTGGAGCAGCGGATGGCCATGGCCCGCGAGTGGGAACGCCGCCCGCGCCCGGTCGTCAACGTTCCCGCGCCCCTGGACCCCGCGAGCCCGAAGGCGTACATGGAAAAGGTGAAGCTGATGTACGACGTGGCGCGGTTGGCGTTCGAGACCGATTCCACCCGGTCGATCTCCCTGCTGCTGGACAGTGTCAATTCGCCGGCCATCGATATCGCGGGCGTAAAGATCACCGACGGCTACCACAACTTGTCGCATCACGGGCGATCCCAAGAGAAAATGGCGCAGCTCCAGGCCATCGACGAGTGGCACCTGCGGTTGCTGGGTAATTTGATCGGCGAACTCCAGTCCGTGCGCGAGGAGGGCGAACCGCTCCTGGACCGCACCATGGTCTTCTACGGCACCAACTTGGGCAACGCCAACACCCACGTGACCACCAATCTGCCGACCTTGCTGGCCGGGGGCGGTTTCCGGCACGGCCGGCACCTGGCCTTCGACACCGAGCGCAATTACCCGCTCCCCAATTTGTTTGTCTCCATGCTGCAACGAATGGGGTTGGAAGCGGAGCGCTTCGCCTCTAGCACGGGTACGATGCGGGGTCTGGAGCCGGTTTGAAAGGGCGGCGAATCCGGTTGACGCCCGCCCTGTTTCCGCTTACTTCGAGTCGGTAATGAGTTGGCTCGAGCAGCTGTTCCATCGGGCCCATCCCTTGGTGCCCCCGGCGGCCAAGGTCTGGGCGGCGCGGGAATACCTCAACCGACGCTTTGAAAAATACGGCACCATGACCAACCTCCAAATCGATCCCGACCACCGCACCGCCAACTTGGAGCTCCAGCTCACAGGCGAAAAGGAACCGGTGCAGATCACCATTGGCCGCTACGAGCTGATCACCCGGGATGGCGTCACCACTTTGGAACTATTCGACCTCCGGGCGTCCCGGGATTGGTTAAACCTGGTGCTCGCCGAGTTGGGCCGGCACGGCAAACTGAAATTTCAAGTGCCCGAGACGGTCAAAGCCGTGCTTTGATCCTTTTCCGCAACTCGCAAAAGCCCCACCCCCAAACTCTCCCACCGCCCATGCAACCCCGCTGGTTCCCCTTGCTCTGGCTCGCCGCCGGCCTCCTGCTCCTCCCGCCCGCCGCCCTGGCCGGCACCCCCAAGCCGTGGACGGAGGTGCCTGAAGCCGTCCGCCAAACCGTCCTCGCCCGCGGTGGCAAGGCCGGTCAAACCGTTGACCTGGAACCCGGGACCCGCCAGGGCCAGGCCGTATACGAAGCGTCGGTGAAGGATGCCAAGGGCCGCACCGTTGATCTGGTCATCACCGCCGACGGCAAATTGGTCGGCACCAAGTCGGATGACAGCGCGGATGCGGCCGCGGAGCGCGTCGCCCGGCGCAAGCAGTTGTTGGCCGGCGTCAAGTTCAGCCACCCGCGGGAGATCACCCATCCCTTCCTCCCCTTGGCGCGCTTGGGGCAGGACGTGTTGCAAGGCCACGAAGGGGCGCACAAGGTGCGCGTGGAGCGCACGGCCCGGCCGGAGCAACAAAAAGTCTTCAAGATCAACGGCCAGTCCGTGGCGGCCTTGGTGGTTGAGGATCGCACGTTTCTCGACGGCCGGTTGGAGGAGGTGGCCGTGGACTATTTCGCCCAAGACGACGCGGGCAATGTTTATTACCTGGGTGAGGAAGTGACCGATTACGACGAAAAAGGCAAAGTCAAAGACCACGAAGGCTCTTGGATGCTCGGCAAGGACACCCAAACTCCGGGCCTCATTCTGCCCGCGCAATTGAAAGTTGGGGCCAAGTTCAAATCCGAGGACGTCTCCGGCGAGATTGATGAGACCGACGAAGTGGTCGCTCTGACTGAGACCGTCACCGTTCCCGCCGGCACCTACACCAATTGCCTGAAAATCAAGGAAACCTTGGCCGACGGCAGCGTCGAGTACAAGTACTACGCCCCCGGGGTGGGCGTGGTCCGGGAAATGCCGGCGGATGGGGATGAACAGCTGCTTTCGCACCGGCAACTGTAAGGCCGGGCGGCGGGCGGCTTGGGCTTCCAAGCAACGCCCGCGCCCGGACTCATACCAAGGGGAGATAGATCTCGGTGCGCAAATCGGCGGGCGCCGTATTCCCGGGCGTGTTGACGTAGATTTCGTAACAGGGTTCGAAGCGCAGCTCGCGGCCGCTGCGGGGCAGCCATTCGCCGAGGAGGCGCTGGTATTTGGCGGCCAGCCCGTCGTACGGCCCCTCGTGGGTGTGCCGCGCATAGGGGCCGCCGGCGATGATTTGCACCCCCAGCTCCCCGAAGGGTGCGAAGTCGGGCGGCACGGTAACGCACGCGTCGTAGCGGAGATGTTCGGCCGGCGTGACCTCCGGGTTGTCGTGGCCGACCCCGATCATTTGGGCCCCGCCGCCAAGCCGGCCGGCGGGGCCAAGGGCGGCGCCCATTTTTTCCCATACGACAGCGCAGTTTTGGTACGGGCCGATGTGGCGCAGGAAGGCCACCCGCAAGGGGGGGCTGCTGAACGATTTCTACTTTCATAATGTGGGGGGAACGGAAGGGACGGATGCGAAAAGCACGGAGGGGCTCGCCCGTGGCTGAGTAATGCACACCGGAGGGCGCGGGTACGGTTGGGGGCGGGAGCGGTTCATGCCGGGAGCGGTACCGCCCCGGGGCCGCGCCGAAGGCCGTTTGGAAGGCGCGGGTGAACGAGGACTGGGTCTCGTAGCCCGCGGCCAGGGCGATGGCCAACACCGGCAGGCGCGTGCGCCGGAGTTGGTTGGCCGCCCGTTCCAAGCGCAGGCGCCGGACATGCGCCTGAACCGTTTCCCCGACCATGCCGGAGAAGATCCGGTGGAAATGGTGCGGCGAAAAGCAGGCCACCGCCGCCAGATCCTCCAGGCTCAAGGGCGCGTCCAAATGGCGCTGCAAATGCATGAGGACCCGCAGCAGGCGTTGTTTGTAGTCCCGTTGCGTGGCGGCGCGAAGGCTTCGGTCCGGCGTCATCATGCGGCCACTGGTATAACAGAACGCGGGCGGCTCCGTTTGACGATTTTTGCGGATTTACTCCAGCGGCAGATGGATGTCCGTGAGCAATTCCGCCTCCGGGGTGGTGTCGGGGCGGTTCACATACACCTCGACCACGGGGCCGGGGCCGCGGCGGCGGCCGCTCGCGGGCAGCCAGTCCCGGAGCAGCCATAGATATTGGGCGGGCAGCCCGGTGCTCGATCCCCGATGGCGGAGCACGGCGTACTTTCCGCCCGGGAT
>CAIYZC010000659.1 GCA_903930565.1 uncultured Pedosphaera sp. | reverse complement strand
GATGACCGGCAACTACGCGTTGCTGGGGCAGCCCGGGGCGGTGGCGCGGTTTGACCTCACCCTGGGCGTGGACGGAAACGGTGATGGCATACCGGACAGCTGGGAGTTGGCATTTTTGGCCACGATCGGGCTCAATGTTCCCTTGTCCGCTCTGAATGCCAATTCCGTGTTGACGCCGGACGGACTGACGTTGCGCCAACAGTACCTTTTCGGCACCTATCCTTTCAACCCCAGCCAGCCTTGTGAAGTGACTTTTGTGGATTTCAACGGCACGGCGCCGCACTTGCAGTTCCCCACCATGACCGGCCGTTATTACAGCGTGTTGGCCTCCAGCGACACCAAACACTGGACAACCGTCAATTTCAGCCTCCCCACGGATAGCGCCGGAACCACCCGCAGCTACTATTACGCCCCGGGCATCACCACCCAGGATGTTTACGTGGCGCCACCCGCCAACACCGGAAAGGCGCTTTTTTACCGCGTTTTGGTGCAATAAGGGGAGCCGTTTGTGAATTCCTGAGTTCTTTCCCGGCAAGGCTGCCGGGCCGGTGGGAAAACTGGGTATCTGACAGCAATTTGAGATGTTCATGAATCCACAATTTGCAATCTGGCGGCGACTTCTGGTTGCCGCTGGGTTGATGGCTTTGGGTGGATCATGCTCCCACGCCCAAACCTTTTCGAATGTTTCCTGGGTCATTGCTTCCGGGGGCGGAACTTCCATGGCGGGGGCGATCCAGAGCTCCGGCACGGTGGGCCAACCCTTGGCCCACGGACCGCTCACCAACGGCCCCTTTGCCAATTCCGGCGGTTTTTGGACCGGCGTGGGACCCGGGGTGACCGTGACGTTGGGAAGTTTGACCGCGATTTACGACGGTACGGTTAAAAGTGCCACGGTGGCCACCATGCCCCCGGGCCTGTCCGTGAGTGTGACCTACAACGGCTTGAGCGCGGCGCCAACCAACGCGGGTAGTTATTCCGTCGTGGCGACGGCGACCGCCCCAGGGGGCGGAATGGCCACGGTCCGCGGCACCTTGTTGGTCGCTCCCGCCCCGGCGATGGTTACGTTGAGTAGTCTGACGCAGGTTTTTGACGGTGATGCGAAGTTCGTGGTGGTGACCACGGTCCCCACCGGTTTGTCCACGGCGATCACCTACAACGGAGCCAGTGCCGCCCCCACCAACCCGGGGTATTATTCCGTGGTGGCCGTGGTGACGAACCCAAATTATCAGGGTGCGGCGACAAACCAACTGACCATTCAAGCCCGGGCGCCTTTAATCACCAGTGGGCCGACCAACCAAATTGTCCCGGTTGGCCAAACCGCGAACTTGTCGGTGGGGGTTTTGACGGCGGGAACCGTGGGCTACCAATGGCTCAAGGACGGCATTTTGCTGCCCGGGGCGACGAATGCGACGCTGACGATCGGGGCCATGGCGTTTACGAATTGCGGGAGTTACCGCGTGGTGGTGAGCAATCAATTCGGCATGGCGCTGGGTATGCCGGCCGGTTTGAGCACGCCCGCCGCCCCGCTGCGGGGTTGGGGGGTGAACGGGCACGGGGAATTGGGTGACGGCTTCACGCAGACCACCTTGGCGGCCCAAATTGTCGGGACCAACGTGGTGACGATGGCCGGCGGCACCAATCATTCGTTGTGGGCGGGCACGGACGGCGTGCTGTGGGCGACGGGGGACAATACTTACGGGCAATTGGGCCTGGGAACGATGACCAGCACGGCGACCCCCATGCCGGTGGCGAGCAATGTCGTGGCGGTGGCGGCGGGATTCCAGCATTCCTTGTTTGTGACCGGGGACGGGGTACTGTGGGCGATGGGGAACAACGCTTATGGGCAGTTGGGAACCGGCGGGACCAATTCCACCGCCGTACCGGTGCCGATGGCGAGTAATGTGGTCGCGGCGGCGGCGGGGTTGTCGCATTCGATTTTTCTGGATGGGCAGGGGCGCGTGTGGGGGACCGGGGATAATTGGGCGGGGCAAGTGGGCAACGGCACCACCAACACCGTGTACAGTCCGGTCATGGTGGCGAGCAACACGGTGGCGGTTTCGGCTGGCCGTTATATCTCCATGGGCTTGGCCGCCGGGGGCGCTGCCTGGGGCACGGGCAACAATTCATTTGGCCAGTTCGGCAACGGCGGCTTTGGCGGCTACCTGCGGCCGCAAACCGTGGCCAGCAACCTGTTGGGTGTGGCCACCGGCCAACAGCACGCCTTGTATTTGCGCAATGACCACACCTTGATCGTGGCGGGGGACAACCAGTTTGGGCAGTTGGGGAACAACAGCTCCAACAAGTCCGTGGTTTTCCTGGCGGTCGCGAGCAATGTGGTGGCAATGACCGGAGGTCGTCAGCAAAGTTTGTTTATCCGGGGGGATGGCCGCCTGTGGGGGATGGGCAACAATAGTTTCGGGGCGCTGGGCACCGGGGTGACTACCCCGGCGCTGGTCCCCACGATTTTGGGCGGGGGGACTTGGTCGGCCGCCACGCTGGCCCGGGAACCGGATGCCGATTTCACCCTGGTGAACGCGGAGACCCTGACGGTGGCCGTGAGCGTAACGAACGTGACCTTCGTGGCGGGTCAGACGGCCGCATTGAACGCCGTGGTGACCGGTGGCGATGCGCCTTTTACTTATCAATGGGATTTCAACGGCAACGCCATTCCCGGCGCAACGGGGTCGCAGTTGCTCCTGCCCGGAGTGACGGTTGGCCAGGCCGGCAACTATGGAGTGACGGTCACCGGGTTGGCGGCCACGTCCCGGGGTGTCGGAACCCTCACGGTGCTGGCCCAACCTTGGCCATTGACAGTCACGTTGAGCAATTTGATTCAACCCTTCAACGGGCGGGCACGTACGGTGACGGTGACCGAGTCGCCGGCGGGGGTGCCGGTGGCGGTGACTTACAACGGCGGCACCCAAGCGCCCGTCAATGCCGGAACTTATCAAGTGGTCGTAAATTCCATTCATCCGCTGTACAACGGCGGGGCGACCAACAATTTGGTGATCACCCCGATTCCCGCCGTCGTGGTCCTGACGCCCGCCTCCTTGCGGCCGACCTATGACGGCACGGCCAAGGCGGCCACGGCCACGACTTCGCCCACGAATTTGAGCCTGGTTTTTACGTATAATGGCAGTGCGGTGCCGCCCACCAACGCGGGCAGTTACACGGTGGTGGCGCAAGTCACCACGCCGAATTACGCGGGGATGGCGACCAATACGCTGGTGATCGCGCCGGTCACCACGACGGTGACGCTGGGCAATCTGGCGCAGGTTTACGACGGCACCGGCAAGGCGGTGGCGTACAGCACTGCGCCAGCGGGCGGGACGGTGGCGTTGACCTACAACGGCGCGGCGACCACCCCGACCAATGCGGGCAGCTACGCGGTGGTGGGGACCCTGTCGGACAGCAACCATACCGGGCGTGCCGTGAGCGGCACCTTGGTGATTGCCAAGGCTGCCGGCAGCCTCCAATTGGGGAACCTGACCCAAGTTTACACCGGCACGACCAACCCCGCCACCGCCGTGACCGTACCCACGGGTTTGGGCGTGACCGTCACCTACAACGGCTCCGCCACGGTGCCGGTCAACGCCGGCAGTTATACTGTGGTGGGCACGCTGCAAAACGGCAATTACTACGGGGCCGCTACGAACACGCTGGTCATCAGCCCCGCGACCCCGACGATCACGCTGGGCAACCTCAACCCCACCTACACCGGGCGCGGCCTTGCGGCCACGGCGGCCACGGTGCCCGCCGGCTTGGCGGTGGCCCTGACCTACAATGGCGCGACGAGTGCCCCGACCAACGCCGGCAGCTACCAAGTCGTGGGCAAAGTGGCCACGGCGAATTATGCGGGCTCGATCACCAACACCTTTGTCATCGCGCCCGCGGCCGCGACCGTGAAACTCACGGGACTGACCCCCACGTACACGGGGCAGCCTTTGTCCGCCACGGCCGCCACCGTTCCGGTCGGTTTGGCCGTGGCTTTGACCTACAATGGTTCTTCCAATCCGCCGTTGGGGGCGGGCAGTTACGCCGTGGCAGCGACGATCACGAACCCCAATTACGCGGGGGGCACGAATGGAACTTTGGTCGTCGCCAAAGCGCCCGGAACCGTAGTGTTAGGCGGTTTGGCGCAGACCTACGATGGTACGGCCAGGACGATCTCGGCCGCGACGGTGCCCCCGGGGCTGGGCGTGACCTTGACTTATCATGGCGTCCTGTCCGCCCCGACCAACGCGGGCAGCTACGCGGTGGCCGGGACGATTGCGGATGCCAATTACACCGGATTGGCCACGGGCACTCTGGTCGTCGGCAAGGGTTTGGCCACGGTGACCTTGGGCAATTTGTCACCCACTTACTCCGGCCTGGCCACGTCCGCCGCGGTGACCACCACGCCCGCCGGTCTGGGCGTGACGCTGACGTACAACGGCGGCACGGCCGTCCCGGTCAATGCGGGGACCTATCGGGTGGTGGGCTTGGTGGCGGATTCGAATTTTTCCGGCGGGGCGACCAATAGTATGGTTTTGAGCCCCGCCACTGTTCAATTGACCCTGACGAATTTGACCCAGGTTTACAACGGCCGCACGCATCCGGTTAGCGTCCTGACCAGTCCCGCCGGGGTCGCCGTGACCGTCACCTACAATGGCGCGACGGCTTCCCCGGTGAACGCCGGCAGCTATTCGGTAAACGCCCTGCCCACCAGCGCCAATTACTCGGGGAGCGCCACCGGGACGCTGGTGATCAGTCCCGCGGCCGCGGCCGTGACGATTTCCGGGACGAATTTGGTGCAAACGTACGATGGCACGGCCAAGGCGCCGACGGTGACGACCGTGCCCGCCGGGTTGCCGATCAATTTCAGTTATACCGTCCAGGTTTTGGGCACGAATGACACGCCCGTGACCGTGGCGGGAACGGGGGCGCCGACCAACGCCGGAAGGTACACGCTGACGGCCACGGTCGCGGCCAACAATTACACGGGGAGTGCGACCACCAATCGGTTTTTCATTTCCCCGGCACCGGTGGCGCTCACCTTGGGCAACCTGACCCAGACGCAGGATGGCACCGCCAAAACGGTCACGGTGACCGAGAATCCCAGCGGGATTCCGTACGAAGTCATTTACGAGTTTCTCACCAGTTCCAATGTGTTTGTGCTGTTTCCGGGTGGTCCGACCAATGCGGCCAGCTACACGGTGTCGGCGCGGACGACCAACGCCAATTATTCCGGTTTGGTTTTCGGGACCCTGGTTATCAACCCGCCCCTGCAGGGGAATTTGGGACGGTACCGGCTGGCGGGCGGCGGGACCAACAACTCCGCGGCGACGCCCGTGGTGGTGTTGTGCTCCGAGACCGACCTGATGACGAATTTGACGGCTTGGTGCGGCGGCCCGATGACTTGGGGGACGGCGGCGGGCCGGAGCGCGAACGGCGGCGCCGTGACGGTCTCCAAGGGGGTGCTGCGGTACCAGGCCCCGGCCGGATTTGCGGGAATGGACGCCGTGACTTACACCGCAACGGGCGCGTGCGGGACCGTGACCGGGCTGGCGTGGATCAGCGTCGGCGCCGGGGCGCTGCCGGCGTTGAATTATGTGGAACTCGTGAACGGCCAAGTGAGTCGCACGCTGGTGTTCCACGGGCGGGGTGGCGGCAACTACTTGGTGCAGGGGGCGGAGAGTCCGGCGGGTCCGTGGACGGTGCTGGCCGGTCCGTTGGCCGCGCCGACGGGTGGTTTGGTGCAATTTGAAGACACGACGCAGCCGGTGCCGGCCGCGCGTTTTTACCGGTTGGTTCAAGTGCCCTGAGCGGCGGGGAGAGAATTTCGTATTTTATGAAGAAGACATTGCTGATGGCGGGTTTGGCGGCGCTGCTGTGGCTGCCCGGCGGTGGGGTGCCGGCGGCGCGCGCGCAGGGCACCGCCATCACGTACCAAGGGCAATTGGTGAACGCCGGGGTGCCGGCCAACGGCTATTACGATGTGGCATTCGGGCTGTGGAGCGCCGCTACCGGGTCCGTGCAAGTGGGCGCCACGCTCACCAACACCCTGCTCGTCACCAACGGCATCTATCTGGCGACCATTGATTTCGGCACCCAAGCTTTCACCGGGGCGCCCCGGTGGTTGGAGATTGCCGTGCGCACCAACGGCGGCGGATCGTTTTATACCCTGACGCCGCGCGTACTCGTGACCCCGGCACCCTCGGCCTTGTTCGCCGCGAACGCTGGATCCGTGGCGGCCACCAATCTCGTGGGGAGCATTTTGCTAACGCAATTGCCCAGTGTGGTGTTGACCAACGGCGCGGGCGGGGTGGCGTTGAGCGGCGCCTTTGGCGGGGATGGCAGTGGGTTGACCAATTTGAGCGCGGCGGTTTTGACCGGGGCGGGAAGTTTGCCCCTGGCCGTGTTGCCGGCGGCGGTGGTGACGAATGGCGCGACCGGCGTCACGCTGACGGGCGCTTTCAGCGGGAATGGTTGCAACTTGACCAACCTGAACGGCACGGCCTTGGTCCCCGGAACGGTGGCGGCCGGCAGCCTCGCCCCCGGGGCGATCTCGGCCATCGCCGGGGCGATCACCGCCGCCGGTGGCGGCGGCGGTGGCGGTGGCGGATTGGCGGCGGGCAGTGTGATCATGTCCGCCGCGGCGGTGAACACCAACCTGGCCAACGCCGGCTACGTGAAGATTTACGGTTCTTTCACCACCCCGGAATCGTGGCAGGGTTATACGAACATTCCGGTCGGCCAACCGCCCGCGGCCCGGAACGGGCACACCGCCTTGTGGACGGGCAGCGAAATGTTGGTTTGGGGCGGACACGGGGACGGGGCCTATCTAAACGATGGCGGGCGGTACAATCCGGCGTTGGACAGTTGGGGCAGCGTGCCGGTGGTGCCGGGGAGCACGCCGGCCGGACGATTGGGACACACCGCGGTGTGGACCGGCAACGCGATGATTATTTGGGGCGGCCTCGGCGGGACGAACTATTACAACGATGGCGGGTATTACGACCCCGTGCAGAACAGTTGGACGTATATCTCCACCACGGGGGCGACTCCGCCGGTGGGTCGGTTGCAACACAGCGCGATCTGGACCGGCAGTCAATTGTTGGTCTGGGGGGGCAAGGGCGCGACGGGCACCCGGAATGACGGGGGACTGTACAATCCCGGCTTGAAAACCTGGACTGCCATCGACGGCGGTTTGGCGAACGCCCCGGCGGCCCGGGAATACCATGCCGCGGTGTGGACGGGCACCAACATGATTGTGTGGGGCGGGGACGCCACGGGAACCGGCGTGGTTTTGGGCGACGGGGGCATTTACAACCCGGCAGCAAACTCTTGGACGACGATTTCGAGCGCCTTGGCGAACAGCCCGGAGGCCCGGGAATATCACACCGTGGTGTGGACCGGCACCCAAATGATCATCTGGGGCGGGGTAGGGGCGGGTAGTGATCTGAGCGACGGGGGCATTTTCAATCCGGCCCTGAACAGCTGGACTTACATCAACGGTAGTTTGCCGAACACCCCGGCGGAACGCGATTCCCACACCGCGGTGTGGACGGGCACCCAAATGATCGTCTGGGGCGGCTACAGTGATACCACCGGGAGTTTGATGAACGATGGCGGCATTTACAATCCCACGGCAAATACCTGGGCTTATATTGACCCTGGCTTGGGGAACACACCGGGTCCGCGTTTTCAAGACACCGCGGTCTGGACCGGCACAGAAATGATCGTCTGGGGCGGCGCGGGCATGGCCGGTTCCTTGAATGACGGCGGGCGCTACAACCCGACCGCCAATACTTGGATTTACCTGGCGGGGCAATTGGTGACGACGCCGCCCGGTCGCACGGGCGCCACGGCGGTGTGGACGGGCAGCGAAATGATCATTTGGGGCGGGACGGGCGCCGGGTCGTATTTGAATGACGGCGGCCGCTTCAACCCCGCGCTCAACAGTTGGATTTACTTGGCGGGCGCCGCGGCCAATACGCCCGCGGCCCGCAATCAACACACGGCGGTGTGGACCGGCACCCAAATGGTGGTTTGGGGCGGCTTGAACGCCAACGGGTTCTTGGGCGACGGTGGCCAATACAACCCCGTGTGTGCCTGCTGGACCGCCATCGCGGCGGCGCAAGCCAATGAACCGTCCGCCCGCTCGTTGCACAGCGCGGTTTGGACGGGCACGCAAATGTTGGTGTGGGGCGGACTCAGCTTGAACAACGCCTGCAATGATGGGGGGTTGTATGATCCCGGCAGCCAGACTTGGACCGCGGTGGCGGCTTCCCTGGCCAACACGCCGCCCGCGCGTTCCGGTCAATCGGCGGTGTGGACGGGCACCGAATTCTTGGTTTGGGGCGGCATTTACAACGGGACGCTGCTGGCCGATGGCGGCCGCTACAACCCGACGCTCAATACTTGGATTTATCTCCCGAACACCTTGACCGGCACCCCGGGAGCGCGCACCGGCGCCACAGCGGTGTGGACCGGAGCGGAGTTGATCGTTTGGGGCGGCACGGGCGCCGGGGGTGCGCTCAATGACGGCGGACGGTATAATCCCGCCAGCGGAGCTTGGACTTATCTCGGGGCGACCGGTTTGGGCACGCCTTCGGTGCGCAGCGGGCACACGGCGGTGTGGAGCGGTTCGGAAATGATCGTGTGGGGAGGTTCCAACGGCAGCACGGCGCTGGGCGACGGCGGGCGGTTTGATCCGGCCGGCGGGAATTGGACCTACATCGCTCCCGGCACGAGCGGTGAACCGGGCGCGCGCACGCAGCACACGGCGGTCTGGGCCGCGAACCAAATGCTCGTCTGGGGCGGACTCAACGGGAACACTTATCTGAGCGACCTGAGCGGCTACACCCCCGGCCGCACGCTGTATCTCTACCAGCACCCGTAATCAGCGGGGCTCCGCCCGGCGATTTTCCGCTTGGCTTCTTGCGCGGCGGGCGGTTGAGTATCCCGATGCAACCGTCCCGCTGGTTTCTTTGGCTGGCGCTCTTTCTTTTCGGCGCCGGGTTTTCGGCGCGAGCGGCGGATGTTTACGATCCCCGCCTGCGTTTTCGCATCCAGCTGGACCGTTCCCTGGGCACCAACCGCTTCAGCGGCCGACTGCTGGTGCTAATGACCAACCGCCGGGAGCCGGTCGAGGTGGTCGAGCCCTCCGCGGCCGAAATGCAGAGCACTTGGATCTGCGCGCGGGAGGTGGAGAATTTGAAGGCCGGGGACGCCCTCGAACTGGATCCCGATGGGTTGGCCTTTCCCCAAGGCTTCAGCCATGCGCCGGGTGGGAATTGGCAAATCATGGCCCTGCTGGATACGGCCCACACGCTGGGCTACTCGGGCGTCGGTCCGGGCGCCTGCTTCGGTCCCGTGGTGCGGGTCATGGACCTGGCGCCCAAGCAGGGGGGGACGGTGGAATTGCAATTGACCCGTCAGGTGCCCGCCAACCCGCCGTTGGTGGAGACGGCCACGAAGAAGTTGGTGGTGCGGCGCAGTGAATTATTGGGGGCCTTTTGGGGACGGTCCGTGGAGGTGCGCGCGGCCGTGCTGCTGCCGCCGAGTTACGCGACCAACTCCGCGAAACGCTATCCTACCGTCTACCAGATCCACGCCTTTGGTTTGAGCCACGCCGCGGCATGGGACGAAGCGAACGGCTGTTGCGGCCCGGCGCCGCAGGAGTTGGCCGCCAAAATGGCCGCCGGGGAATGGCCCGAGATGGTGTATGTCTTTTTGGACGGGAGTTGCCCGTTGGGCCACCATGCGTTTGCTGATTCGGTGAACAACGGGCCATGGGGCCGCGCGCTGGTGGAGGAGTTTATCCCGTACTTGGAGAAGACCTTTCGTTTGGAAGCCGCGCCGCGCGCCCGCTTGCTCAACGGCTACGCCACCGGTGGGTGGTCGGCACTTTGGCTGCAGGTCACGCACCCGGATTTTTTTGGCGGCGCCTGGGCGGCGGCGCCCGACGCGGTGGATTTTCGGAGTTGGAGTGGCCTCGATTTGACCAAGTCCCCGCCGGAAAACTTCTACCGCAAGAACGCCACGCGCCCGCGCTGGCTGATCCGCGCGGACGACCGGGAATTGGTGACCGTGGAGGATTACGCCAAATGGGAACGGGTGCTGGCCGATTACGGTGGGCAACTGGGATCCTTTGAAGCCGTCTTCAGCCCGCGGGGCGACAATGGCCGGCCGTTGCCGTTGTTCAACCGGGACACGGGGGGGATCAACCCGGTCGCCTTGGCCGCTTGGCAACGATATGATATAGGGCGCTTCCTGCAGGCGAATTGGGCGACCTTGGGGACGCGTTTGCAGGGAAAGCTGCACGTGCTCATGGGCGCGAAGGATTCGATCCACTTGGAGGAGGCGGCGCACCTTTTGGAGGATACTCTGAAAGGGTTGGGCGGAGATGCTGCGTTTGACTTTGTGGAAGGACGCAACCACTTCGACCTCTTTGGCGAAGGGGTGGCGCAAGGCATGGCCTTGGAAATGTTCCGGGCGACCCAAAGCCCGGCGGCGGCTGGGGGGCGGTGAGCTTTGCGGTCGGACGATGGGTCTTACTGTTGGCCCGCCGGACCGTCTGCTTCCGCCACGAAATCTTGGAGGATTTTTAAATACGCGTCCAGAATGTCACCCGCCTCGGGGCCGAATTCGGCCTTGGCGTTTTTGATATCCCGGATTGCGCTATGGGCTTGTTGCTTCACGGAATCCACAGTCAGAGTGCCCGCGGCCAGACTGGCCACCATTTGGTTGAATTTCACGGTGGCCTCGGGCCCGGCACCGTTCAGGATTTGCTCCTGCACTTGCTGCACCATGCCGGGGTCGATGCTTCCGGCCGGGAGGGCGTTGGCTTTGACGCCGTTGGTCCCGCGAAAAACCGGCCGTCCGACGAGTGCTGAGTTCGTGCCGCGGGCGCCGGCCTTCACCAATCCCGCGGGCGCTTTGATAGTGTTCGTGGTGCCGGGAATGCTCGCTTTGACGGGGGGCTGATCGCCGAGGGCCAGATGGGCGACCTTGTCCCGGGGAATCTTCACCAGCCCCATGATTTCGCTTTTGAACTCCACGTTGGTCGCCGTCATCCCGATGATGGACCCACGGTAACGGTCGCCATTGACCATTTGCAGTTCGTCGGCGCGGGTGGCACCAGCTAGGAACAGGCCGAGGGCGGCGGCGGCGGCCAAGGGGACGGAACCCAAGGCGGCACGGTAGGGGAAGGGTTGTTTCATAAGCTGGCGCTGTGCTTCCTAAAGCAGATCATTTGGTTTCTTCCCCGACGAAATGCAACCGCTCCGTTGGGGTAACCAGACAGAACATGCCACAGATTTGGCAAAACGCAAATCGGCACTCGGTCAAATGATCCGGCCGATCGCCCGGAGCGGGCGGATCGGGCGGCGGAGCGCCGGGGTGACATGCGGCTTGCCTGCCGGGGTCGTTTCGGACTTTACTGATCCATGGTAAAGATTTTGTTCATTGGGGACATCGTCGGCGAACCCGGTCGCCGCGCCGTGCGGGAATTGGTCCCGCGGCTCCGTCGGCAAATGGAGCTCACGCTGGTGGTGGCCAACGGCGAGAACTCCGCCGGGGGTTCCGGGATCACCCCCAAGACGGCGGAGGAAATCTTTGATGCGGGCGTGGACATCATCACGTCGGGCGACCATTTGTGGGACCAGAAGGAAGTGATCGGCTTGCTGCAAAACGACAGCCGCTTCCTCCGCCCTTACAATTATCCCTCCGGCACGCCGGGCAAGGGCAGCGTGGTGTACCAAGCCGACAACCAACCGCCCATCGGCATCTTGAATCTGCAAGGCCGCACCTTCATGCCCGACTTGGACAATCCGTTCGTGGCCGCCCGCGCTGAAGTCGAGCGAATGCGCCAGAAGACCAATATTATCCTGGTGGATTTTCATGCCGAGGCCACGTCTGAAAAGGCGGCTCTGGGCCGGATGCTCGACGGCCAAGTTTCGGCCCTGATCGGCACGCACACCCATGTGCAAACGGCCGACGAACAGATCTTTCCGGGCGGCACCGCGTTCTTGAGTGACGCGGGCTTCACGGGGCCGCATGACAGCGTGATCGGCCGGGAAATCGAGCCGGTGATCCGGCGATTTCTCACCCTCCAGCCGCAGCGGTTCAATGTCGCCTTCGGCCGGGTGCTGCTGCAAGGCGCCGTGGTGGAGATTGAGTCCCACACCGGGCGGGCCGTCTCCATCAAGCGGGTGTCCGAAACCGCGACGCCTTTTGAACGTTGAGCAGGCGGTCCATGGCCAATCCCGACTCATCGCAACTGGCTTTCGGGGAGCTGTTTCCCACGGAGCCCGCGGAGGTTCCCGTGCCGCCCGCCGGGGAACCGGCGGCCACCGCCGCGCCACGCAAGCGGGGCAAAGCGGCCAAACCCAAGGCGGCTGTAGCAGCACCCGCTGAAACCGCCGCCCCCCCTCCGGTCGCGGCGCTTCCGCCAGCTGTGCCAGTGCCGGTGCCGCCGCCCGCGCCTGCGTCTGCGCCCTTGGCACCGCCGGTGGCGGAGGCCCCCATGCCCATGCGGGACGCTCCCGCGAAGCGGGTTGGCTTTTCGTTTGGTCCCGGACCGGTGGCCGCGACGGTGCGGCAAGTCCTGACCGTGTTGGAGCTCACCCTTCAAATCAAGCGCCTGCTGGAACGTCAGGTGGGGCAGGTGTGGGTGACCGGCGAGATCACCAATCTGCGCGCCCAGAGTTCCGGTCATCTCTATTTCACTCTCAAGGATGCCGATTCCCAGGTGAGCTGCGTGCTCTTCCGCAGTGACGCCCGGGAGGCGCGCAATCTGGTCCAGGACGGGCGGAAGATCGTTGCGCGCGGCGAGGTGACGGTGTACGAGCCGCGCGGGCAGTATCAACTGCGCGTCACCGCCGTGGAACTGCATGGGGTGGGCGCCTTGCAGCTCGCCTTTGAACGCCTTAAACAGCGCCTCCAAGCGGCCGGTTGGTTCGCGCCCGAGCGGAAGCGCCCGCTGCCGCGCTACCCGCGGCGCATCGGCTTGGTGACGTCACCCACCGGTGCCGCCATTCGCGACGTGCTCCATGTCATTCGGCGGCGCAATCCCGGGTTGGAGATCATTTTGGCCCCGTGCCGGGTGCAAGGGGTGGGCGCCGCGGGGGAAATCGCCGCGGCGATCGCGCGGCTGAACGACTTCGCCGTCCGGCATCCTGCAGCCGCTCCGGACCTGATTCTGGTCACCCGCGGAGGTGGGAGTTTGGAGGATTTGTGGGCTTTCAACGAAGAAGTCGTCGCGCGCGCGATTTTTGAATCCGCGCTGCCGGTGGTTTCGGCGGTGGGGCACGAAATTGACTTCACGATCAGTGATTTCGTGGCCGATCTGCGCGCCGCGACCCCCAGCGCCGCGGCCGAATTGATCACCGAAGGCGTCTTCGCCACCCGGGAATTTGTGGCCGGGGTGGGGGACCGCTTGCGCACGCTGGCCCGCCGCCACTGGGAGCGCGGCGCGCTGGCCCTGGCCCAGGTCGAAGGCCGGCTTGCCCGGCAGCACCCCCGCCGGTTGGTCAACGAAGCCCTGCAACATCTGGACGACCTCCAAGCCGCGCTGGCCCGCGCCATCCGCTCCGAATTGCGCGCCCGGCAATTGGCGGCGGGTTACCTGCGGGACCGCTTGCAACGCCTCCAACCCCGGCGGCAATTGCAGCTCCGGCGGGAGCAGTGCCGGCTCCAAGAGCGGCGGCTGCGGGAATTGGCCCGCCAACAACTCACCACCTACCGGCACCGGCTGGCAGCCGCCGCGGAACGTCTGCGCCTGCTCGGTCCCGAGCAGGTTCTGGCGCGCGGCTATTCCATCACCCTGGACGCCGCCACGGGCGCCGTCATTCGCGGGCCGGAGGACGCCCCGCCCGGGCGTGTGCTCACCACCCGGTTACAGGCCGGCGAGCTCCGCAGCCGAGTCGAACCCGGTTGAGCCCTCCCGCGGACGACACGCCGCGCTCAGTGGCCGCGCACGCGGTGGTATTGGTTGATGGCGGGGGCGGCGAGGAGATTGGTGCGGCCGTTCGGCCAGCGAATTTCCGCCCGCAGAACGCGCGTTTCCGTCCCCAATCCGAAGTGGGCTTCGGCGGGCGACTGCGAGCGGAACGAATCGCCCACCACCAACCAGCGGGTTTGCCGGCCCGCGGGGGTTTCGATGGCCACCCGGGCGCCCACCGGCGAGAAGCCCGCCCCTTCCTCGCGCAAGCGGAAGCCAATCCAATTGCCGGTTGCCGGGAAGCGGTTGCCGAAGACCCGCAGGATTTGGTGCTGAAAGCTGGGATCCACCGTCACCAAGGCCAGGTCGCGCCGACCATCGCCATCGAAGTCGCCCGCCACGACATTGCGGGTGTCCGCCCGGAGCGCCAGGCCCATCAAGTGGGCGGTTTCGCGGAAGCCCGTGGCCGGGTCCCGGAGGAAAAACTTGTTCGCATGGTAACCGCCGTAGGACCCGTTGCCGCGGGCCCGGATTTCCGTCCCGAAAAACATTTCCGTGCCGGCATCGCGCCCGCCGGTGCCCGCGTAAATGTCGTGCCGCCAAAACTGGGATTCGTAGTCGCGAACGGAGTCGCGGCTTTCGTGGCCCGCGCCCAAGGCCACCGCCAGGCGGCCGGAGTTGTCCGCGTCGAAGACGGCGACGCCCCAGGACCAGCCCGTGCGGGCCAGTTGGCCGGCGAAAGGGGCGGGCCGGAAGCCGCCGCCGCCCGTGCCCAACCACAACCGGTTCCCGACGGTCATCGGGCCGCGCATCGTCCGGTAGTCGGCGGGAGTGGCCGGCCCCAAGCCCAGGTGTTCCAGACGGTCGGCGGCGGCGGAGTCCATGCCCATGGCGAGCAGGTCCACCCGGCCGTCGCCGTCGAAGTCAGCCAGGGCGTGGGCCATGCCGAAGAGCCGGGCATCCGGGAGCGCCACGGCGGGGGCCGGAGTGAATTGGCCGTGGCCGTCATTGCGGTATGAATCCACGCCCGCGAAATCGCTCACCACTATCAGGTCCGGCCGGCCGGTGTCCGCCAAGTCCACGAAGGAGGCGCTGTAGGAGCGGCGGTTCCGATGGCCCGCCAGGCCCGCGGCGGCGGTCGCGTCCCGGAAGTTGCCCGTCCCGTCGTTCCGAAGGAAGTAGGCGGGGTAACTGTCATTGGCGTTGTAATACGGGGTGGGCATTTGGCCGCCGATATGTGGGGGTTGGTATTGCCCCAGCCAGACATCCAGCGCGCCGCCGCCCGTCGTGTCGCCGGCGGTCATGACCTCGGCGAAGACCAGCGGTGCCGGGCTGCGCCACACCCGGCGCCCCGCCCCGGGGAAGCGGCCGGTGGCGTCACCGGGGAACAGGAGGAGGCCGTCCCGGTCGGCGCAGAGGAAATCCGCCCGGCCATCGCCGTCGAAGTCGGCCACCAAGGCCGTGTGAATCAGCCGGGGCGGTTGGGCGCAGAGCGGCTCCCCGGGGCCGAAGGCGCCCTGGTGGTTCCAAAAGACCAGGTTTTTGCAGGCCAGAATGATTTCCGGCCAGCCATCCCCATCGAGGTCGTAAACAATCACGGGATCCACGTAGGAGGACTTGGGTTCGGGGCTGACGGACCAGTGAGCGGTTTCGGCAAAGCCGGGGTCCCCGGTGCGCGTTAGGATTTCCCAGCCCGTGGTCGCGTCGAGGATGCGCGGCGCGGGCGGAGCGCCGGGGTTTGGATCGACCGGCACGGCGCAAACCACCCGCAAATCCCCGCGCGCCACGGCGCGCTGATTCAGCGGCGTGTTTTCGAGATTGAGCGAGCAGGCGATCACCGCTTGCGCGGGTGCGCCGTTGGTGGGGGGATCGAATCGGCGCATCCGCCACTCCGAATTGGTTACCCGCCATCCCGCCGAACGCCACGCCGCCACCCGGGCGCGCCAATCAGCCGGGGTCAAAGGGTTGGCCGGAGTGGAAAGCGGAGTGATTTGAATGCCATCCGGCAGCGTTTGGGCGGTGCCCGGGGTGCCGAGGCGCAACTCAGCGAAGTCCACCGCACCCAAAATTTCCCAAGGATCGGACGCCTGGTTCAGGCGGTCCCACAACTGCACGAAGAATTCCTCGTGGGCTTGGGCGAGGATTTCCGGCGCCCAGATGGTCTCGTCCCAGACGCGCCGTCGGTCATCCAGCTCATGATATCGGGCGAGGGCGGCGGCAGGGATGACTCCGGGCGGCGTGGAGTTGGCGGCCGGTGGTGTTTGCGGTGCGGGGCGGAGCTGGACCCACAAGGCCAGCACGCCGATGAAGCCCAACACCGAAGCCAAGACCCATCGCACCACTGTGGGCGGCAGTTCGCGGCGGCCGCCGGCGCCGGCGCCGCCCGGGCGCGAGGGTGGCGGGGTGGCTTTGCCGGAAGCTGTGGGTGGTTGGCGCCGGCCTGGTTTCATGCTTTGGGTGCGTCGAGGCCGGCGCCGACAGGCCGGCCGGGCGCTTGGATGGCTCGGGGCTGGCGGAGCTCGGGTTGTTGCATGGCCGCAGTATGCCGGCGCGGACCGGGGGCGTCGAGTCCCCGAGCCGGCGGCGCGCGGGCTGACAGCCTACGAACAAACCCAAAAGCCCACCTTGGAAAAAATCTTGCGCGGCCAAAAGCCGGGAGGTATGAACCGGGCTTTAGGCTGGTTTATGAACCCTCTCCCAAAAACGCTCCGCTGCTTCGCCACCATGTGCGCCGCCGCTCTGTTGCTCGCCGGGCAAACCGTGGCGCTCCACGGAGCCGAGGCACTGGACAACGGTTTCGTGCGCGCCGATTTCAACTCCCGCGGGCTGATTGCGATCCGGGAAACCGGCGCCCCCGGCGAAGTCCGCTGGGCGCAGGACGAGGTGGCGGTGTTCGTGGGGGACGACGTGGTGGAGAGTGAGTATCTCCAGCCAGTCTTGGAATCAACTTCCGTGACGAACCGACAGTACCGCATTGATTGCGGCCGCTGGACGGTGCGCGTGAACTACGAATTGCAGCCGGGTTGGCGCTTCGTTTCCAAACAAGTCTCGGTGTGCGGTTCCGGGGAGCGGGCCTTCCGGGTGCGGCGCTTCGATTTGCTGCGCAATCAATTGGTGCAACTCCCCGCGGACGAGTTGCGGCAGCGGGAGTTCAATTTCTTGCGCTACACCAATGCCGGCGGGGATGGAAAGCACGGCGTTTTCGCCACGCTGCAAAACCCATTCGGCCAGTGGAAGCGGCACGGGACCCAGGTCGCGCTGGGCTATTCACCGGACGTGGTCTGGCCGGCGGGGACCAACGCGGCCGTTTCCGATCGGTTGTGCCTCGGGCCCTACCACACCGCCGGTCCCTCCCAACCCGCGCACATGGCGCCCGAATGGCGGTTGCAGCCGGAGAGCCGGGAAATGGGTCCGCGCTTGGACGTGGCCGAAGTGGACGCGGCGATTGCCTGTGTGCGGGAATTCCTTCTGGTCCGGCCGCAACGTTCGGAACGCGTCATGGTGGGCTGGTGTGTGAATGACTACCAAGTGGACATCGCGACGCCGGCGGGTAGCGCCGAATACCAGCGGATCATCGACCAAGCGGCGGCGGTCGGCGCGCGAAACCTCCTGTTTGCCCCGGCGAACAGCGCCGAGTCCTCATTGGCGGAGAACCGGGACGCCTGGGGTTGGGAGAATTTGCTCTGGTTCGGCATGGGGCAGAAGCTGCGCAAGGGAGAATGGGATCCGGCGAAGGACAAATTGCCGGCCAGTGTCCAGCAACTGCTGGATTACGCCCGCACCAAGGATCTCCGCCTGCTGGCCTACGTTTACCCTTCGCTGCCATTTTTGCAGCAGAAGGAATGGACCAGTTGGGTGCCGAACGGCCAACCGGGGGGTTACTTGGGTGCGGACACCGGCCAACGGAGTTTTCAGGATTGGTTTGTAGGCAAGCTCGTGGATTTCCAGCGGCACACCGGCGCCGGCGGATTCTCCTTCGATCATTGGTGGATCGCCTATGATGAAACCGCCAGCAGCAAATACGCCCAATGGGACGGTTGCCGCCGGATACTGGCGGAACTGCGCCGCCAAATTCCCGAGGTGGTCGTGGATGGTCGCCAGCAATACCATGGATTTGGGATTTGGAGCTGGCTGGCGGGCACCTATCCGCACCCGCTGGTGACGGATGAACAGCCGGAGAGCTTTCCAGCGTTTCCGGATTTGCACTGGAGCCGCGTTTCGGCCGATCGGCAGCGGCGCGCCGCCTGGCACTACCGGCAGGAGTGTTTTGCGCCGATTGAAATCATTCCCGGCTACCTGACGCACCAGACGCCGCGACTTCAGTCGGGTGGCGAGTGTCCGCGGGACCGATTTCGGGCGGCCGACTGGGATTGGCTCGGTTGGAAATATTCCGTCATTTCCGCGATTGGCACCGCCCCCTTCAACTTGGTCATCAACTTCATTCCCGCCCGCGATGAACGCGAGTTTGCGGCTTTCAGTGCGACCGATCAAAAGTGGTTCCGCGATTGGTTTGATTGGACGGACAAGAATCTGGACGTCCTGCGTCACCTCAAACCCATCCTCGGGCCGCCGCAGGCCGGATTGGTGGATGGCACCGCCGCCTTTGACAAGGGCCATGGTTTTGTCTTTCTGTTTAACCCCAACTACCGCCGCCTGCCGGTGCAGTTCCGACTGGACGAGACGATTGGTTTGACCGCGGGGGATCGATTTCAAGTTTACCAGCTTTATCCCGCCGGCGAACAAGGCCGTGCGCTGCTGCCGCCGGGCGGGGCCGAGTGGAAGCTGGGGGATATGCTCAGCCTGGAGATGGCGGGCAATGAGGCGGTGGTGTTGGAGGTTCGTCCGGCGCCGGCGAAGGTCGGGCAGCCGCTGCTGCTGGGGAGCGTTGGGACCGTTGCTTTGCGGGAGGGGCTGCTGGAAATCACCGGGGTGACGGGCGAAACCGGAACGGAAAGGGCGCTCGGGGTCGCGCTGCCGCCCGGCCAGTCGATTCGTGCCGTCCGGGTGAATGGCCAAGCGGTCCCGTTTAAGCAGACCAACTCCTTCGCCAGCCTGAGCGTGCGCTTCGCCGGTGCCCGCGTGCCTTCCCGGATGCCGCTGGGGCGCTATGAGCCGGGTTTCTCGGGAGGCACTTATGCCGTGACCAACATGCTCCCCAAAGCCATTTGGGAGCAACTGGCCGCGCGGAAACGCCAATGGCCGGTGGACTATTCGGCGACGGAGCGGGCCGCCACGTGGTTGAATTCCGACCGGCTCCTGCTGTTCATCAACGTGGCCGAGCCCAACGATGAAACGATGGCTGGAGTGACGCTCAAAGTGGATGGAGCAGCCGTGCCGGTGGTGCGGGCCTATTCGTCCATCGTACGCAGCAATCCCAAAAACACCTTCGTGGGTTGGTATGCCGATGTGACGGCGCTGACGCCCGATCGCGAACACATCTTCACCGTGGAGGTGCCCAAGCTGGCTCCCGGCCTGTTTCAAGGCCTGTTTCTCGACACGGTGGAGGCGGTCTACACGACGGAGATAAACGCGGATCATTAGCCCCCGGGCGCGCCGAAGGGGGAATTCTCTTTGGACCGAGGGGAACCGTAGGCTGTCGTGGGGTAACCTGTGGATTTTGACGGTTGGGTGAGGACTTCAGCCATGGCCAAATGGGCTCGCCCTGTCCGGGCCTGGGCACCCGGGTGACAAGGGCACTCCGGTACCGCCGGCTGTTTTTTGTCCCAGATTTTTTAGAATTGGACTAGACCGTCCGGTCTAATTGGGTTAGGATGATCATGCGTTGCGGTCTGCGACCGGGCGCGAACACCCATGATCCGAACTGGAACGACGAAGGAAAAGCTATTGGCGGCGGCGCTGGAATTGATCTGGCGCAACAGCTATGGCGCCACCAGCGTGGACCATCTGTGCGCCGAAGCGGGGGTCGTGAAAGGGAGTTTTTACCACTTTTTCAAATCGAAGTCGGAATTGGCGGTGGCGGCGCTGGACGCGGAATGGCGCGAACGGCAGTCCTTGATGAATGCTATTTTTTCGCCCTTGGTGCCGCCGTTGGAGCGGTTTAAACGGCTATTTGCTTGGGGATTGGAGGAGCAGACGCGGTTGCTGGCGGAGCGGGGGTGTGTGGTGGGGTGCCCGTGGTTCAGCCTGGGCAGCGAAATTTGCACGCAGGACGAAAATATTCGGCAGTGGATCGCGCACGCGCTGGCGGATTGCACCAAGTATTACGAAACGGCGATCCGGGACGCACAGGCGGCGGGTTTGCTGGCGGTTTCCGATCCCGGTCCAGCGGCGAAGGTGGTGCAGCAATACATCCACGGAGCGCTAATGGAAGCGCGGATTGAAAACAGCCTGGCGCCCATTGCGGGTTTGGAAGCGGGCGTGAACCGCATCCTGGGGGTGCGGGATTTGGTGGCGAATTGAATGATTTGGCGGGGAATATTTTTTAGACTGACTAGTCCACTCAAACACTGACAACGAATATGGCAATCAAACACAAGTATCTGACTTTGGGCGCGCTGGTGGCGGTGGGGGCGGGAGTGGCGCATTGGGCGGGGCAACCGGGCGGCTTGCAGGCCGCGGCGCCCCCGGCACCGGCCGCGCCGCCCGCGGTCAGTGTGGTGGTGGCGCCGGTGGAGGCGCGGGAAATGGTGGAATATCAGGAATTCACCGGCCGTATCGAACCCAAGGAAACGGTGGAAATCCGGCCCCGCGTTGCGGGCTACATCACCGCGGTACATTTTTCCGCGGGGCAGCGGGTGAAGAAGGGGGATTTGCTGGTCAGCATTGACTCGCGGCCGTATGACGCGGCGCTGCAGCGCGCGACCGGGGATTTGGACCAGGCCAAGCTGCGCTTGGAGCTGGCGGTGCGGGAGGGCAAGCGGGCGGCGACCCTGCTGGCCAAGAGCGCGATCTCGCGCGAGGAAGCCGAGCAGCGGGGCACGCGCGAAGCCGAAGCCAAGGCTGCGGTGTCCATCGCCGAAGCCGCGGTGGCCACCGCCCGGCTCAATGTGGAATGGTCGCAAATCCGCTCCCCAATCGATGGCGTGGTGAGCCGCGCCTACGTCACGCCTGGGAACGCGGTGAGCGGAGTGGAGTTCGCGCCGCCCGTGTTGACCACGGTGGTTTCCTACAATCCGGTGCATTTGTATGTGGACATCGACGAAGTGACGCTCTTGCGCCTGAACGAACTCAAGCGCAATGGCGGTCAGACGCTGGACGCCGCGGGCCGCGTGGGCATCGAGGCGGGTTTGGCCGATGAAGAGGGGTATCCGCACAAGGGCTTTATTGAATCCTTCGACAACCGGTTGAACACCGCCACCGGCAGCATTTTGTTGCGCGCGGAACTGCCCAACGACGACGACCGCTTCGTGGGCGGGTTGTACGCCCGGGTGCGGGTGCCGGTCAGTGCGCGGCATCCGGTGTTGCTCATCGACGAGCGCGCCATCGGAACGGACCAAAATCAAAAGTTTGTGCTGGTGCTGACCTCCTCCAACACCGTGGCGTACCGCCCGGTGAAGCTGGGCGGGGTGGTGGACGGCCGCCGGATGGTGCGGTCCGGGTTGGCCGCGGGGGACAAGATCGTGGTGAACGGGCTGCAACGGGTGCGCCCGGGGTCGGCCGTGAAACCGGAAATGGAGCGGGCGGAAGCGCCCGCGACAAAGGCCGTGGTCCAACATTGAGCCCCCCCTTCCGCCGCTGACACCCCTCCTCCGTCGCGCCATCCATGAACTTTTCCAGCTTTTTCATCCGCCGCCCGATTTTCGCGGGCGTGATTTCGAGTTTTATTTTCCTGGTGGGCATCCTCGCGATGTACCGCCTGCCGGTCAGCGAGTATCCCGAGGTGGTGCCGCCCACCGTGGTGGTGCGCGCCTATTATCCCGGCGCGAACCCCAAGGTCATCGCGGCGACGGTCGCTTCGCCTCTGGAGCAGTCGATCAATGGCGTGGAGCACTCACTCTACATGTTCTCCCAGGCCACGAGCGACGGCACGATGACGCTGACCGTGACCTTCAAGCTGGGCACGGACGTGGACAAGGCGCAGGTGGAGGTGCAAAACCGCGTTTCGCAGGCGCTGCCCAAGCTGCCGGAGGAAGTGCGCCGGCTCGGCGTGACCACGGTGAAGGCGTCCTCGGATCTGACCATGGTGGTGCATCTGATCTCCAAGTCGGGGAGGTATGACGAAGTTTACATCCGCAACTTCGCCAACCTGCAAGTCAAGGATGTGCTCTCCCGCCTGCCGGGGGTGGGCAGTGTGCAGATTTTCGGGGCGGGCGATTACGCCATGCGGGTGTGGATTGACCCCGGCAAGGCGGCCGCGCGCGATTTGACGGCGGGGGACATCGTGAAGGCCATCCGCGAGCAAAACGTGCAGGTGGCGGCGGGGGCCATCGGTCGGCCGCCCCTGGCCAACCCCTCGGTGTTTGAATTGCAAATCAACGCGAAGGGGCGTTTGGTGAGCGAGGAGGAATTTGGGGCGATCATCGTCAAGATCGGGAAGAACGGCGAAAAGTTGTACCTGCGCGATGTGGCCCGGGTGGAGCTGGGCGCCTCCGAGTACGCCCTGCGCTCCCTTTTGGACAACCATCCCGCGGTGGCGCTGCCCATCTTCCAACTGCCGGGCGGCAACGCCATCGAACTGTCGGACAATGTCCGGTCGACGATGAAGGAACTGAGCGCGAATTTCCCCGACGGGCTGACGTACGAAATTGTCTATGATCCGACGGTGTTCGTGCGGGATTCGATCCACGCCGTGGTGCACACCTTGTTCGAGGCCATTCTGTTGGTGGTCATCGTGGTGATCGTCTTCCTGCAAACCTGGCGGGCCTCAATCATTCCGCTCGCGGCGGTGCCGGTGTCCCTGGTCGGCACCTTTGCGGTGATGCACGCCCTGGGCTTTGGGATCAACGCCCTGTCTTTGTTCGGCTTGGTGCTGGCGATCGGCATCGTGGTGGACGACGCGATCGTGGTGGTGGAGAACGTGGAGCGCAATATCGCGAATGGATTGACGCCGTTCGACGCTACGGTGCAGGCGATGAAGGAAGTGACGGGGCCGATTATCGCGACCGCCTTGGTGCTGGCGGCGGTGTTCGTGCCGACGGCGTTCATCAGCGGGTTGACGGGGCAGTTCTACAAGCAGTTCGCGATCACCATCGCGATCTCCACGCTGATCAGCGCGTTCAATTCGCTCACCTTGTCACCGGCGTTGAGCGCCTTGCTGTTGCGCGGCCACGACCAACCCAAAGACGGACTTTCACGTCTCATGGACGTCCTCTTCGGCTGGTTCTTTCGGCCCTTCAATCGCTTCTTTGCGTGGGCGGCGGGCAGCTACAGCAAGGGCGTGCGGATGGCCATTCGGAAGTCGGTCATCGCCCTGATCCTGTATCTTGGCTTGTTGTATTTGACGGGCTGGAGCTTCGGGCATGTCCCGACCTCGTTTGTGCCGACGCAGGACAAGCAGTACCTGATCGCGTTCGCGCAATTGCCGGACGCCGCTTCGCTGGACCGTTCGGACGCGGTGATCCGTCGCATGTCCGAGATCGCGCTGAAGCATCCCGGCGTCGCCTCCTCGGTGGCTTTCCCGGGCTTGAGCATCAACGGATTCGTGGCGAGTCCGAATTCGGGCATTGTCTTTGTGACTCTCAAACCGTTCGAGGAGCGGCGCGGGCCCGACATGTCCGGGTTCGCCATTGCGGCGCAGTTGACCAAGGAGTTTGGCGATATCAAGGAGGCCTACATCGCCATTTTCCCGCCCCCGCCGGTGCAGGGGTTGGGGACAATCGGCGGGTTCCGCTTGCAGGTGGAAGACCGGGCGGACCTGGGGTATGAGGAGCTCTACAAGGCCACGTGGGCGCTGATCGCCAAGGCGAATCAAACGCCGGGGCTGGCGGGGGCGTTTTCCAGCTATCAGGTCAATGTGCCGCAGTTGGAGGCGGACGTGGACCGGCCCAAAGCTTTGAGCCAGGGCGTGCCGTTGTCCTCGTTGTTTGAGACGATGCAGATATATT
Source organism: uncultured Pedosphaera sp. (assembly GCA_903930565.1). GTDB lineage: Bacteria > Verrucomicrobiota > Verrucomicrobiia > Limisphaerales > Pedosphaeraceae > CAIXFN01. The sequence goes on along the minus strand of CAIYZC010000659.1, from coordinate 6,787 downwards.
TGGGTTCCCTGTATGTCAACGATTTCAACCGGTTCGGCCGCACCTATCAGGTGATCGCGCAGGCGGATGAAAAGTTTCGGCGGCGGCCGGAAGACATCTCGCGGTTGAAAACGCGCACGGACAAGGGGGACATGGTGGCGTTGGGATCGGTCTTGCAGGTGCGGGAGAATTACGGTCCCGACCGGGCGATGCATTACAATGGTTACTTGAGCGCGGAGATCAATGGCAGCCCGGCGCCGGGCTACAGTTCCGACCAAGCTCAAGCCATTATGAATCAACTCGCCAAGGATACCCTGCCCGCGGGCATGGGGTTCGAATGGACCGAATTGACCTACCAGCAAATCCTCGCGGGTAACACGGCGATCTATGTGTTCCCGCTGTGCCTGCTCCTGGTGTTCCTGGTGCTGGCCGCGCAGTACGAGAGCTTCCGGCTGCCCATCGCGATCATCTTGATTGTGCCCCTCACGCTGTTGAGCGCCTTGGTGGGGGTGATGCTCAAGGGCGGGGAGAACAATGTGTTCACCCAAATCGGGCTCATCGTGCTGTTGGGCTTGGCGGCCAAAAACGCCATTTTGATCGTGGAATTCGCGAAAGTGAAACAGGACGAGGGCTACAGCCCGGTGGAAGCGGCCATCGAGGCGGCGCGGCTCCGGTTGCGGCCCATTTTGATGACCAGTATCGCGTTCATCGCCGGGGTTTTTCCCTTGGTGATCAGCCATGGCGCCGGGTCCGAAATGCGCCAGGCCATGGGCGTGGCGGTGTTCGCGGGCATGATCGGCGTCACCTTCTTCGGGCTCTTCCTCACGCCGGTGTTTTACCGGTTGGTGATGACCTTCGGTCGGCGCGCCAGTGCCGTCCCCGTCGGCGGACCGCGGCCGCCGGCGGCGCCGGTTGGCATCGTGCATCTGTTGCTGGCCGCGTTGGTGCTCGGCGGTACGACGGCGACCGTGCGGGCGGGCGTTTTAACCGTAGGCCCGGATTACCAGCGGCCGACGAATGCGATTCCCGCGCAATATCGGGATGCCACCCCTTGGCGGGTGGCGGCGCCGGCGGACATGCGAACCAAAGGTCCGTGGTGGGAATTATTTCGGGACGAGGACCTGAACCGACTCGTGGAGCGGGCCACGACCAACAACCAATCCCTGCGCGCCGCCTTCGCGCGGGTGAACCAAGCGCGGGCGATCGCCCGTGAGGCTCGGGCCGACTTTTTTCCGAAGCTCTCTTTTGATCCCGACGCCACTCGGCAGCGGTATTCACCCAATCAGAAACCCGCGTTCGGGGCGCTGACCGTCAATGCCATCCACATGCCCTTGGATTTGAGTTACGAGGTGGATTTGTGGGGCCGGGTGCGACGGGGATTTGAAGCCGCCCGGGCGGATGCCTCCGCGCGCCAATCGGATCTCGCCGCGGCCGGCTTGAGTGTGCAGGCGGAAGTGGCGCACACGTATTTCACCCTGCGCAGTTTGGACAATGTGCGCGGGATTTTGCGGGAGACTTTGGAACTGCGGCGGCAGGCCCGCGACTTGATCCAAGTGCGGTTCGACGCCGGGAGCGCGCCCGAGCTCGACTTGGCGCGGGCCAACACCGAACTGGAGAGCGCCGAATCCGATCTGCAGACCCTGGACCGGAACCGGAATTCCCTGCAGGCCGCATTGGCGGTTCTGACCGGGGCCGCGGCGCCGGAATTCACTTTTGTGGATGGCGGGCATTACACCAACGAAGCCCCGGTGGTGCCACCGGGGCTGCCCGCGGAATTGTTGGAGCGCCGGCCGGACGTGGCGTCGGCCGAGCGCGCGGTGGCCGCGGCCAACGCGCGGATCGGCATGGCGCGGGCCGCTTATTTTCCCGTGCTCCGACTCACCGGCAGCGGCGGCTTTCTCAGCGCGGACGCGCAATCCTTGTTCAATTGGGACAGCCGGGTCTGGTCCCTGGGGCCGAGCCTCTCGATTCCGCTCTTTACCGGCGGACGGGGCAAGGCGGAGACGCAACGCGCGCGGGCGGCGCAGGAGGAAGCCACGGCGAATTACCGCCAACTGGTGCTCGTCGCGTTGGCGGAAGTGCAGGAGCAACTCACGGATCTGCACCTCCTGGCCAACCAAGGCGAGACGGTGGGGCGCGCTTGGACAGCGGCGCGGCGCGCGGCCTATTTGGCGCGGGCACGCTATGAAGAAGGGGCTTCAAGCTACTTGGAAGTGGTGGACGCGGAGCGCGCGGCCTTGGGGACGCGGCGCGAAGCGGCGCGCGTGGCCGGGCAGAAGCGGCTGGCCATGGTGCAGCTCATCAAGGCGCTGGGGGGGAGTTGGGAGTCGGCTGCCGAAGGGAAGAAGTAGCGGAGAGTTGCGAGAGCGGAGACGCAGAGCCGGGAATGTGTAAGGTATTCGCCGCCCGCCCGACAAATTGGGGTGCGGTCGAACTGAATATTATGCCAACGCTTATCGCCACCATCATCATGGCCGGTTTGGGGCTTTACCTGGCGGTTGGCCTGTTGTTTGCCGTTGCCTTCAGCCTGTGGGGGGCGGGGCGGTTGGATCAGCGGGCGCGGCATGGCTCCTGGGGCTTTCGGTTGCTGGTGATCCCCGGGGCGATGGCGCTGTGGCCTTGGCTCGCAGTGCGCTGGCGGCGGGGCACCGGGGAACCAGCGGCGGAACACAATGCGCACCGCGACGCTGCTCTTGGGAAGGGAGACCGGGGAGTATGATTCAGAAACTGCGAACCCGGCATCGGCGGATGACCCTGGCCTTGTTGGTGGTGTTGCCGGTGGGCTGGCTCGTGGGCATGGCCGGGCGGCAAGCGACGCCGTTCACGGCCGAGTTGCCCGAGGGGGCGAAAGATTCAGTTGCGGCATTTTCCGAGGAACGTTGGTCCGAAGTAGATCTGTTTCCGCAGCACGGCCCGGACCGGGTGGGCATGCGGGTGGAGTTGCTCGCGGAGACCGCGCCGGGGCGGCGCTTGGCGTTGGTGTTGGGGGCGCAACGCGAATATTTTGTCAACGCGCCGCAGCCGCCGGCCGATGTGCTGGTTTACTGGTGGCCGGGGGCGGGAACGGGCGAGGCCGGCGCAACCGCTGAGTTACCCAAGGAAGCACGTTTGCTTGGGGCGTTGGCTTGGGAGCACCTCACGGTGCTGCCGCTGGCGGCGGACGTGGCGGGTGCGCAGGGGCGGCTGTTGTTATACGGCTTCGTTGACCACAAGGTCTTGGCCGTCTCGAAAACCTTCACTGCGGGAGGGACGAAACCATGAGTGGGAATTACGTGGCGGTGCAGTGGAACCGGCAGAAGCGGTTTTACGATGGCGCCCTGGTTTTGGGGGTGACTCTCTATCTGTTTCTTTTCGAGGTGCTGAACAAGGTCTTTTTTCCCTTGGTGACGGATGAGATTTTGCTGATGCGGGCGTTTGGCACGGCGGCGCTGATCCTGCTGCACGTGATTTTGTGCATCGGGCCGTTGTGCCGGTTGCATCGGGGCTTGCTGCCGTTGCTTTACAATCGGCGTCATGCCGGGGTCACGCTTTTCGTACTGGCGCTGGCCCATGCGGTCTTGGTGGTGCTTACTTACCACGTCGGCGGGGACGCCAACCCGTTCGTGACGATTCTAACCGGTGGTGGCTGGGCGCCCTCCATGGTGGGCGTGCCATTTCAGGCGCTGGGCTTCACGGCTTTGGTCATTCTCTTCCTGATGGCGGCGACGAGTCATGATTTTTGGCTGGCGAACTTGACCGCGCCGGTTTGGAAGGCGCTCCACATGTTGGTTTACGTCGCCTACGGTTTGTTGGTTTTGCATGTGAGCTTCGGCGTGTTGCAGGCCGAGGTGAATCCGATTTACGCCGGGTTGCTGGCGATGGGGGGCGTGGTGGTGGTCGGATTGCATTGGCGGGCGGGGCGGGGCGAGGTCGCGGCGGACCGGCCGGCGGCGGGCACGGTCGATGCGGAAGGCTATGTGGACGCCGGACCGGTGGCGGATATTCTCGAAGGGCGGGCACGCGTGGTGTGCCTGACCGGCGAGCGGGTGGCGATTTTCCGGTACGAGGGAAAGGTGTCGGCGATTTCCAATGTGTGCCAGCATCAAAACGGACCGCTGGGGGAGGGGAAGATCGTGTACGGCTGCGTGACGTGTCCGTGGCATGGCTACCAATACCAGCCGGAGAGCGGCGCGGCGCCGCCGCCGTTTGTGGAACGCGTGCCCACGTTTAACGTGCGGGTCCGTGGCGGGCGCGTCTGGGTCCACCCCCGGCCCAATCCGCCGGGGACCGTGGTGGAACCGGCCCGCTGGCCGGAAGGAGGTAAACCATGAAGCCCCCCGGTGACGAATTTTACATTGGCTGGCAGGACCGCGCGCCGGCGTCCACGGGCCGGCGGCTGCGTTGGGTGGTGGCCGGGCTGATCGGGAGCGCCTTGGTGTTGGGGGCAATTTTGAGCCTCGGGCAGCGCACCATCGGTCCCGGGGGGTTCGAGTTTGGCCGGCTCCGTTCATTCAGCGGCGTGTTCGTCAGCCGACCCTATCCGCATTTGTTGGTGCCGCGGCCGGGTGGCGTGGCCGCGCCGGGCGTCGAGACGAATTCGACCTATTACCTGGTCGCGCCTTGGAAATTCGGTTTGCCCGAAGCCTTGGCAAAAAAGTGGGACGGGCACGCGGTGCAATTGCAGGGCACGCTGATTTACCGGCGCAGTCAGACCATGGTGGAGGTGGTCTTGGATTCGCTGCGAGCGGCGACGAACGCCGCACCGGCCGCCGGAACCGGGCCTGACTTCGCGGGCGCGGGATTTGCCTTGGGACGGCACACCTTGGTGGGCGAAATCGTGGACAGCAAATGCTTCCTCGGCGTGATGAACCCCGGCCAACTCGCCCCGCACCGCGCCTGCGCGATCCGGTGTATCAGCGGCGGGGTGCCGCCCGTGTTGGTGGTGCGGTCGGCGGAGGGGGGAGTGTTCTATGTGCTCCTGGTTTCCGCCCAAGGTGAACCGGTAAACCAAGCGGTGTTGGCCTATGTCGCCGAACCGGTGGCCATCACGGGGGAATTGTCCCGGCATGGCGAATGGTTGGAATTGCGCGCCGATCCGGCCACGATCCGCCGGGTTTCCGCGGCCCAACCCTGAACGGAGAGGCAACTTTATGACCACCGCCCCCGCGAAATCAAAACATCGCCGCCTTCCTTGGTTGTTGGCTTTGGCGCTACTGCTCGCCCTTGGTTCTTGGCAATTCGGGCCGTGGCTGCGACATCAAATCCTGCTCCAAGCGGTGTTGCGCTCGGAGACGGCCAGTGCCGGGCAGGTGCGGGAACTGGCCGGGGGGACAGCGGATGTGCGGGCGTTGCTGGACCAGTTGTGGAATACCGGGCGCGTGCCGCATCGCTTGGCGGCGTTGCAGGAGGCCATTGAGCAAGCGCGCGGGGGCGCTTTGCAAATGGAGCAAATCCGGCCTTGGTTGGTGGCGGGGGCGCGGGATGTGGATTCCGATGTCCGGGAAATCGCGCTGGGGGCGTTGGCCGCCAACCGGGATCCGCAGCTGGCGGAACTGGCGCGTCGGCAACTGACCGATGTGGATCCGCAAAGGCGATTGTTGGGCTTGCAGCATTTGCGCCGCGGCGGTGTCGGGAGCGGGGACGTGAAGAATCTGACGCCGGTGGTCATGGATTTGGTTCGCGATCCGGATCCGACGGTGGCCGCGTCGGCGGACTCTTTGCTGCGGGCGTGGACGGATTTCGACACCGGAGTGCGGCTGCATTCGGCTTTGGGGGAGGGTTCGGAACCCGGCAGCGGGCGGTTGGATGCGGGGAAAGAAAAAGCATTGCGGGAGGGTTTGGCCAAATGGGCGGATTGGTGGAGCACCCACCGCACCAATTACGCCGTCGTGCCGGCCTTGGGGGCGGACCCGGGCGGGGAACGGACGGGTCCGATGGCGGCGGATTTCGCGCTGCCCACGCCCGCCGGCCAAACCGTCCGCTTGGCGGATTACCGGGGCAAGGTGGTGCTCATCAATTTTTGGGCGACGTGGTGCAACGCGTGCGTGACGGAAATTCCGGACTTGGTGGCGCTGCAAAAGCGGTTCGGCGACCAGGTGGTGATTTTGGGCGTCAGTTTGGACGGCCGACCGGAAGAGCACGATCACGATCATGAGCATGAAGGGAGTGGTCATGCCGCCGCCACCACCGCCGAGACGGCCGAAGTGCGCGAAAAGGTGGCGCGGGCGGTGAAGTCGCGCGGCATCAATTACCCGGTGCTGCTGGACCCGGCTGGCGAAATTGGTGCGCGGTTCAACGGCGGAGAGCTGCCGACCAATGTCTTGGTGGATGCGCAGGGACGGGTGAGCCGCCGGTTTATCGGCACCCGGAGTCCGGCGGTGTTGGAAGCAATGTTGCGGGAGGCGGGGGCGAAGCTGCCGGCGGGGGTGGGGCTCTGAGTTTCTGCTCGGGGGCTGGTGGCTGGCAGTGGCGGTCGAGGAATGGGAAAGGTCAGAGTCTCCTTACGTCGTCTCCTCCTGCTTGAGGTGTGGATTTGCTGCGTCGGCGCGGCCGACGTCGCTCAGTGCTTGTGCCCGCAACCGCAATCCGGACCGTGCGCATGGGGTGGGGGCGGTGGGTTGGCGGCGGGGGCGGCTTTGCGGTTGTGGGGGCAGATGGAGTGCAGGGCGGCGACCACCAGGCCGGCGGGTAGGAAGAACGGGGTGAGGAGGAGGGTGGCGGCGGCGAAACCGAAGCGGGCCACTCCGCTGACGCCGGCGTCCGCGGTTGGGAAGGGCTGATGGCCGGGGGCGGCGGCGGGGCGGCGCAGGGGGGCGAACCACATGCGGCG
>CAIYZC010000658.1 GCA_903930565.1 uncultured Pedosphaera sp. | reverse complement strand
GGCCGCGCCGGTGATGGCCAACACCTCGCGCGCCTTGGCCGCCGAATACACATTGCCATTGGCGAGCACGGGGCAGGGCAGGGCGGCCGCCGCGCGGGCGATGTAGTCGTAGTGCACCTCGGAGCGGTACATCTCCTTGACCGTCCGCCCGTGGACGGTTAGCAGGTCGATCTGGTGCCGGGCGAAGATGGGCAGGAGTTCCTCGAAGACTTCGGGGGAGTCGAACCCGATCCGGGTCTTGACCGTGAACTTCACGTTCACCGCTTCCCGCAGGGCGCCCAGGATGGCGTCCACCCGGCGGGGTTCGCGTAACAAGCCGCCGCCGGCGCATTTGCGGTACACCACCGGGGCGGGGCAGCCGAGGTTCAGATCCACCGCCACAATGGGATAGCGCTGCAGCTCGCGGGCGGTCCGCACCAGGGATGGAATGTCGTTGCCAATCATTTGCGCCACCACCGGTCGCCCCGTCGGGTTCATGGTGATGGAGTCGGCGATCCAGCTTTCCAGGTGCGAAGTCGGGTGGACGCGGAAATACTCGGTGTAATAGACATCCGCGCCACCGTAGGCCGCGATGACCTTCCAGAACGGCAAATCGGTGACATCCTGCATCGGGGCGAGCGCGAGGATCGGCTCGGTCCCGGTCAGGAGGTTTTGAAACTGGTCGTCAAAGCGCATGGGCGGCGGCTGCGAATTGCGGATGTTGCCGGAGCCGCTCCCACGTGGCCTCCGCCAGCGGCGCCTGCCGGTAAACGGGTTCCCACAACGGCTCCGCGCTGGTCGAATTGCGCGCCCGTTGGAGCCATTTCGCGTCCAGCGGTTCGCTGATCAACGCCGGATCGTTCGCGGCAATGGTGGTCTCCTCCTTCTCCCCGGTCGCGTGGCCCGCGCCCACCCGGAAGCCGGCGAGCAACAGCGAAACCCGCAGCATCGTGCTGCGCGAATACGTCGGCAGCGCGCACGACCGCCCCGGCTCCAATAATTCGAACAAACCCGCAAAAATCGGTTGGGCCCACATGGCCGGGTTTTTGGCCGGGGAGAAGGCGTCGAACAGGATCGCGTGCGGTGCGGGCGGTGCCGGGTCAATTTCCCCCGCGCGCCGGCGGGCCAGCCAATCCGGGAAATCGCCCAGGTGCAAATCCCAAACGATCCGCCGGGCGCCATCGATAAAGTCCACCTTGCCCTTGGCCAACAACTCATCCACGGCGGCGGCGTAGCCGGTGAAGTAACCCAATTCCTCCGCGTGTTGCCGGGCGAACCGCAGGGGCTCCAGGGTGTGGTCGAAACTCACGATGCGCAACGGGGCCGTCCCCGTGGCCCCGGCGCGCAGCGCGCGGAGCACCGTGAGCACGTTCGCCGCCGCCCCCAGGCCGACATCCCAGACCACGAATTCCGCGCCGGCGGGGTGCGCGCTCACCCGCTCCGGCAGGCGTAATTGGCGCACGTACAACGCTTCCGCCTCCGCCACCGGGCCGATGACGGGATGAAATGTTTCGCGATGGGCGACCGAATGCACGCTGTGCGTGCCATTGGCGAGCCGCACGAGGCGGTAGTCCGCGGGTGTCAAATCCACCCGGGGACCCTAACAGGCCGCCGGGTGGGCGCGCAGCAATTTTTAATATTCTTCCCCGCCCGCTTCAGGCACCATGCCCGCCATGAAAGCAGTCATTCTGGCGGCGGGCAAAGGCACACGGATGCGGGAACTCACCAACGAGTTGCCGAAGCCGATGCTGCGCGTGCACGGCAAACCCATTCTGGAACACATCATCACCGGCATTGCCGGGGCGGGCATCCGGGAAATCTTTATCGTCACCGGTTTCAAGGCCGAAACCATCGAGAGCTATTTTGGCGACGGCTCGAAGTGGCACGTCCGCATCGTCTATGGCCGCCAATTGGTCCAGGACGGCACCGGCAAGGCCCCCGAAATCGCCCGCGAATTTGTCGGCCCTTCGCCCTTCCTGCTCACCTACGGCGACATTCTGGTCAAGCCCGAGACCTACCAGCACATGGTCCACCGTTACAACGAGGACTACTTCTCCGGCGTCCTCACCGTTACCGGCAGCGAGGACGTGACCAAGGGCGGCTTGGTGTTCTTTGACGAAAAGTTCCTCCTGAAACGCCTGGTCGAAAAACCGAGCGCCGCCCAATTGGATGAACTGCGCCGTGACGGCTGGCTCCCCGCCGGCGCCATCGCGTGGTACAACGCGGGCATCTATATCTTCCGTCCCTCGATTTTCGAGTACACCGCCAAACTCGAAAAATCCCCCCGCGGCGAATACGAGCTCACCGACGCCATCAGCGCCCTCCAAGCCGGCCACCACCCCATCGCCGGCATGAAGATCGAAGGCCGCTGGGTCGATGTCCGCGACCCCGAAGTCCTCGCCGCCCTCGAACGCGAATCCGCGGCGTAAGCGAGGAGGGGGAAAATCGGACTGATCAGTCGGATCGGTCGGATCCCACCGATCCTTTGCTCGAGCCCAGCTTGCCTTGGGCGGGAACCACGCGCCACACTGGCGAAGCCACGCAAGAGCAAATGCCCAACCGTGGGCCCACGGGCGGAGCCAAGCCCCCCGCCCCGCGGCGCTTGCGACCGAGCGGGGGCTACCGGCAGTTGCGGAGCCACCAAGTGGCCACGGTGATCTACGACGCCACGGTCTCGTGCTGCGACCGCTTCGTGGGCACCCGTTCGCGCACGCACGACCAAATGGTCCAGGCCGCGCGCAGCGGCGGCAAGAACATCGCCGAAGGCAGC
>CAIYZC010000657.1 GCA_903930565.1 uncultured Pedosphaera sp. | reverse complement strand
GAGGACACGCTGTTCCATTTCGACCCCGCGCATCCCGATCCCGGCCGGGTGACGATCCGCCGCCTGAACCGGGCGGAGTACAACCTCACCGTGCGCGACCTGCTCGGGGTGGATTTCCGGCCGGCGGATGATTTTCCCGTGGATGATTCGGGCTACGGCTTCGACACCATCGGGGATGTGCTCTCCTTGCCGCCGCTGTTGATGGAGAAGTATTTGGCCGCGGCGGACAAGGTGCTGGCCGCGGCCGTGCCCACCGAAGCGGGGGCGATCCCCGGCGCCGTGCCGCCGCCTTTGTCCGAGCCGTTGCGCCGCATCTTCACCGTGGAGCCGACTCCGGGCGCCATGACGGAGGCCGCGCGGGAAATCATCGGTCAATTCGCCCGCCGGGCCTGGCGCCGGCCGGTGACGCCCGCCGAATTGGACCGGTTGACGCGGTTATACACTTTGGCCGAGGGGCAGGGGGACAATTTCCGCGCCGGCCTGCGCTTGGCGTTCAAGGCGGTCCTGGTGTCCCCCCACTTCCTGTTCCGGGGCGAGTTGCAGCGCGAGCCGAACAACCCCGCCGCCGTGCAGCCGGTGGATGAATTCGCCCTGGCCTCCCGGCTCTCCTATTTCCTCTGGAGCAGCCTGCCGGATGACGAACTGCTCGACCTGGCCGGCCGCGGGCTCCTGCGGCGGCAACTCTCCGCCCAAGTGCGCCGCCTGTTGGCCTCGCCCAAGGCGGAAGCGCTGGTGGTGAACTTTGCCGGTCAATGGCTCCAAACCCGCAGCCTGGCCGATTACACCCCCGACGCCCGTTTGTTTCCCCGCTTCAACGAGGACGTGCGCCGCGATCTCGGCGAGGAAACGGCGCGTTTCTTTGCTTACATTCTGCACTCCGGGCGGCCGGTGACGGATTTTCTGAACGCCGACTACACCTTTGTGAACGACCGCCTGGCGCGGTATTACGGCCTGCCGCCGGTGGCGGGGTCGGAGTTTCAAAAAGTCTCCCTGCGCAACACGCCGCGCCGGGGCGTGGTCACGCAGGGCAGCATCCTGCTGCTGACCTCCAACGCCACCCGCACCTCGCCCGTGAAACGGGGCAAATGGGTGCTGGAAAACCTGCTCGGCACCCCGCCGCCCGCGCCGCCGCCGAACGTGCCGCCCTTGAAAAACGACGGCCGCGCCCTCACCGGCTCCCTGCGGGTGCAGATGGAGCAGCACCGCGCGGACCCCGGTTGCGCCAGTTGCCATGCCCGCATGGATCCCTTGGGTTTCGGCTTGGAGAACTTTGACGCCACCGGCGCCTGGCGCACCCGGGAGGGCGACTTTGCCATCGATCCCTCCGGGCGGCTGGTCACGGGGGAGAAATTCGCCGGCGCCGCGGAGCTCACCGAAATCCTCGCCAAGAAAAAGCGCACCGAATTCCGCCGCTGCCTGGCGACCAAGCTCCTCACCTACGCTTTGGGCCGCGGCCTCGAATACTACGACCGCCCCGTCGTGGACCAACTTGTCCGGGAACTGGAAACCCACGGCGACCGCCTCCCGGCCCTCATTGAAGGCGTGATCAACAGTGTCCCCTTCCAAATGCGCCGCGGCGAAGCCCCCGCCGGCACCGGTTTGGCTTTGGACGCGGGGCGTTGAGCCGTCGGCGGCGGGTTGGGTTTCCCGAAATTCTCCCGGCGCCTTACGCGCCACGCTTCGCGGCTTTGACCTCCGCTTGGACCGCGTTGCCGGCGGCGGACCGCAGCGACGCCAAGTGCGCTAGGAGCTTTCCCATTTCGGCCTCGGTGTCGTGCCACCAATCGGTGGACCAGATGCGATAGAGTTCCCAGCCCAAGTCTTCCAAAATGCCCTGCCGTAGTTTGTCGCGGTC
>CAIYZC010000656.1 GCA_903930565.1 uncultured Pedosphaera sp. | reverse complement strand
GAGCCCCTTTGCCTGGCGGCAGCACGGGCGGAGCGGAATGTGGGTGAGCGAATTGTTCCCGCACCTCGCGCAACAGGTGGACGAGCTTTGTTTCATCCATTCGATGCAGGCGGACAGCAACAACCACGCCCCGGCCAGTTACCAACTGCACACGGGCGATATCCGGCCCGGGCAGGCCAGCCTGGGTTCTTGGACCACGTACGGCCTCGGGAGCGAGAATCAAAACCTGCCGGGCTATGTGCTGCTGTTTGAAGCCGGTCCGCTGGGCGGTCCCGCGAACTATTCCAACGGCTTCCTGCCCGCGGCCTATCAGCCGACCCGTTTGCGCGACCGGGGCGCTCCGTTTCTGGATCTGCTCCCCCCCGCGGATTTGGCCCCGGGACAACGCGCGACGCTGGATTTCGTCCGGGAGCTGAACCTCCGGCATCGGGCGGCCCGGCCGGGTTACAGCGAGTTGGACGCGCGCATCGCGAGCTACGAACTGGCCTACCGGATGCAATCCGCGGCGCTGGAGGTGGGCGACGTGGACGCCGAACGGCCCGCGCTGCGGCGGAGTTACGGGCTGGAGCACGCCGATCCGCGCACGGCCGCCTTCGGGCGCAAGTGCCTGCTGGCCCGGCGCTTGGTCGAGCGGGGCGTCCGTTTCGTGCAACTTTACGACATGCCGGACAAGGATGGCTGGGACGCCCATTCCAAACTCCGGGAAAACCACGTGGCGCGGGCCCGGTGGACCGACCAACCCATGGCCGCCTTGCTGGCGGACTTGAAGCAGCGCGGCTTGCTGGACACGACCCTGGTGGTGTGCGCCAGTGAATTCGGGCGCACGCCGATGATGCAGGCCGCGGAGGGGCGCCAGCATAATTCCGCCGGCTTCACGATTTGGCTGGCGGGCGGGGGCGTGAAAGCCGGCGCGCGGATCGGTGCCACTGATGAAATCGGGCTGGCCGCGGTGGTGGACCCCTGTCCCTTCAAAAACCTTCACGCGACGATCCTGACGGCGCTGGGTTTGAAGCACGCCGAGTTGGAATTCGCGGTGCGCGGCCGCCCGGAACGGCTGACCGGGATCGCCGGCAACGCCCGGGTGATCCCCGGGGTGTTGGCCGGGTGAGGGGAGCCGCCGGGGGGCGGCGTTCACTGTTGCCTTGGAGGCGGGGGTTGGCTAGGTTGGCAGGGCAACAACGCAGTTAATCTACTCCTATGTCGCAACTTGCTGGAAAAATCGGGATCGTGTTCGGCGTGGCCAACAAACGCTCCATCGCGTGGGCCATCGCCCAGGCGTGGCACCGCGCGGGCGCGCAATTGGCGTTTACTTACCAAGGGGAACGGCTCAAGGAAAACGTGGAGGAACTGGTCGCCGCCTTCGGGCCGGACACGCTCCTGTTGCCGTGCGACGTGACGCGGGACGAGGATATCGCCCGGGTGTTTGCCGAAGTGGGGGCCAAATTTGGGAAATTGCACCTGCTGCTCCATTCGGTCGCGTTCGCGCCGAAAGACGCTTTGGAAGGGGCCTTTTTGAACACGAGCCGGGAAGCGTTCCGGGTGGCGCATGATGTGAGCGCGTATTCCCTCATCGCCCTGGCCCGCGCCGCGGCGCCGCTGATGACCGAGGGCGGCAGCATCGTGGCCATGACCTACTATGGGTCGGAGAAGGTGGTGCCGCACTACAACGTCATGGGGGTGGCGAAGGCCGCGCTGGAATCCAGCACGCGCTATTTGGCCTACGATTTGGGTCCGCGCAAGATCCGGGTCAACTGCATCAGCGCCGGACCGGTGAACACGCTGGCGGCGCGGGGCATCGCCGGGTTCATGGAAATGCTCAAGCACTACGAGGCCCACTCGCCGCTCAAGCGCAATGTGCTGCCAGATGAACTCGGGGCGACGGGGACGTTTTTGGCTTCCGATGGTGCGGCGGCGATCACGGGACAGGTGCTCTACGTGGATTGCGGCTACCAGATCATGGGGATGTAAGCGCGCGCCGGGTTTCGGACCGGGCTGGTAAATAGACCCCCACCGGTCCGAGCGGAGCGATGGGCCGCGATAGGGCGGGCGGCGGGGGTAAAAGCAAAACCCGCGCCCCCTTTTTAAGGGGAGCGCGGGTGCGGTTAATTCGTTGGCCGGATCGGCTTAGTAGGAGGCTTGGGCCCCCTTGACGGAGCGCTTCTGCATCCAAGGCATCAGGGAGCGGAGGCGGGCGCCCACCTTTTCGATGGAGTGCTTCTCGCCAGCCTGGAGCAATTCGTTGTACTTCTTGTAGCCGCCTTTGTATTCGGCGATCCAGCCCTTGGCGAATTTGCCGGATTGGATGTCCTTGAGGGCGGCTTGCATGCGTTTCTTGACGCCGGCGTCGATGATTTTGGGCCCGACGCTGACATCGCCCCACTTGGCGGTCTCGGAGATCGAGAAGCGCATGCCGCTGATGCCGGCTTCGTTCATGAGGTCGACGATGAGCTTGAGCTCATGGAGGCACTCGAAGTAGGCCATTTCGGGCTGGTAACCGGCTTCGACGAGGACTTCGTAACCCGCTTGAACGAGGGCGGAGGCGCCACCGCAGAGGACGGTTTGTTCGCCGAACAAGTCGGTTTCAGTTTCTTCCTTGAAGGTGGTTTCGATGACGCCCGCGCGGGTGCCGCCGACGCCCTTGGCCCAGGCGAGAGCGACTTTCTTGGCCTTCTTGCTGGGGTTCTGGTAGACGGCGATGAGGGCGGGGACGCCCTTGCCCTCGGTGAACTGGCGGCGGACGATGTGGCCGGGGCCCTTGGGGGCGACGAGGATCACATCGACGTTCGCGGGCGGGACGATGGTCTTGAAATGGATTGAAAAGCCATGGGAGAAAAGAAGGGTTTTGCCCTTGGTCAGATTGGGGGCGATGTCCTTCTCGTAGGCGCCGGGCTGTTTGGTGTCCGGCAGCGCCACGAAGATGACATCGGCCCGGCGCACCGCTTCGGCGGTGGAGACGACCTCGAAGCCGCGTTCCTGGGCGACGGGGATGGATTTGCTGCCCTCGTAGAGGCCGATGATGACATTGAGGCCGCTTTCCTTGAGGTTCAGCGCGTGGGCGTGGCCTTGGGAGCCGAAGCCGAGCACGGCGAGGGTTTTGTCTTTGAGGACACCCAAATCGGCGTCCTTGTCCGAATATACTTTAGCAGGCATGTGTTGTGTTGATTTATTCCACCAAATTCTTGGGCGCGGTGACTTTTTCGCGCGGCAGGGCGACTTTGCCCGTGCGGGTGAGGTCGAGGATGCCGAAGGCGGCCATGAGGTCGAGGAATTTACCGATCTTGCTCTCGTTGCCGGTGATCTCGATGGTGAGGCTCTGGGGGAGCACATCCACGATTTTGCCGCGGAAGATGTCGGTGATCTGCATGACCTCGGAGCGGGACTTGGAGTCCACGGCCACCTTGACGAGGACGAGTTCGCGATCGATGTAATCATCCGCGCCGTAGTCCTGCACTTTGAGGACGTTGGCCAGCTTGTTGAGCTGCTTGACGATTTGGTCGAGCGTGGCGTCGTCGCCCCGGGTGACGATGGTCATGCGGGACGTGGCGGGGTCGGCCGTGGGGCCGACGTTGAGCGTGTCAATATTGTAGCCGCGGCCGCTGAACAGCCCCGCCACGCGTGTGAGCACGCCAAACTTGTTTTCGACCAGCACCGAGATCGTATGTCGCATATGGTCCCATCGCAATGGGGCGCGCACACTAGCAACGGGGCGGGGAGGGGTCAACCCGCTTTTTTGCGGCGGGCGACGGTTCGCCGGTTTTGGGACCGGCGGCGGAGATTCACGGGCCGAGGCGGACGCGGTAGAATTGCCGGGCGGCGCCGGGCAGCGGAGGGAGGACGAGATTGGTGGCGCTGGCGCCGGCGATGAACGTGGCCGCGGCGGTCCAGTGGGAGAGGTCGGCGGAATTCTCGACCACATAGGTGGCGCCGGAATAGCCGCCCACCGCGATTTGGGGCCGGTTCCCGGACGCGAGGCCGGCGGGGCGGATTTGGGGAACGGCGGCCGCGGTGGGGATCAGGACGCGCACGTTGTCAAAAATGCCGTAATTGTCCGCGGCGGGATTGGCGATGGAGGGAAAGAGGTCCATGAAACCCAGCATGATGGTGCCGTTCGTAAAGGTGGTGGTGTTGGTGCGCTGGGCGACGACGGTGCCGTTCAGGCGCCAAGTCACGAGGCCGCCCACTTGGCTGATTTCCCCTTGCAACCAATGCTTGCCGGCCGCGCCGGCGGTTTCATAGGCGGGGGAGGGGAAGAGCGATTGGAAAAACGGATCCAGCGAATCCTGCGAGGCCGCGCCGTTCGCCCCGAAACCGCCGGCGGCCCACGCCAAGGAAACGGGGTTGCCGGCCGGGTTGCCGGCGTACGCCAAATAATCGTTCAACGCGCCGCCGTCGCCATCCAGCGCGAACCAGAGGCCGTCACTGGCAGCCACCGTGCCCGCGCCCCAATTCACGCCGTTGCCAGTGTGGTTGAGGCCGAAGGTGGCGTATTCCGTGGAGCCGACGCCACCCCCGGAGTTGCCGTTGTAATTGAGCCACAAATCGAAGCGGAGGACGTAATCCCCCGTGAAGGTGCGGTTCAACGGGTAGAGGCTCACGCCGGCGTCGGCGGCGACGTTGTCGCTTTTGTTCACGGCCAACCGGAGGCCGAGCCGGGTGCCGTTGGTGGTGCCGGGGGCGACGGGGGTGGTTTGCCGCAGGCCGTTGAAGGTGAAGGTGTTGGTGCTGTAATCGTAACCCCAGGCGACGTTGTAATCGGGAACGTTATTGACCGAGCCTTGGTAGAGGACCCAATTGGCAGCGCTGTTGGTCTCGAAATCATCCCTCCAGACCGTCACGAGGGCGGGGGTGGCGTTGACGGTGAGTTGCGCGACCGCGCTGGTCACGGCGCCGTGCAGGTTGGAGGCCACCAGGGCATACGCGCCCGTTTGCGCCGGTTGAACGTTGGTCAGGGCCAAGCTCGCGTTGGTGGCCGCCCGCAGGGCCGCGCCATTGAACAGCCATTGGAGCGCCGGGGTGGGGGTGGCTTGGGCGCCGGCGGTGAGGGTCACGGACGACCCCGCATCCACGGAACGGTTGCCCGGGTTGGTGAGGATCACGGGCGCACCGCCGGTGCCAACGGTGGCGGCGCCGACCGCGGCGTCCATGTCCGCGTTGCGGGATTGGCAGTCCCAGAAGCTCACGCCGTGGTAGCCGCCGACACCTGCGGGGGAGGTGTCGGCCTGGAGGGCGGCCAGGAAGGCGGTGATTTGCGCGCCCGTCACCGGGGAGTAGGATTGGGCGAGCGGGACGATGGGTTTGATCGCGTTGCGGTTGGTGCCGGTGAGCCCGTTCTGCCAATTGCGCCAATCGGTGTCCATGTCGGTGACCATTTGTGCGGGGGAAATGCCGAAGGCTCCCCAATAATCCTGGGGCATGGCGGCGTCGGAATAATATCCGAACACGGCATAGGGATAGCCGGAGTGGTAGTGGATGTAAGGGAAGGGGGCGTAGGCCAGGAAGGTGTTCGGGGCGGCGGCGCGGATCCCTTGGCAGTATTGGGCGGCCAAGGTCGCGTTGGCGGCATTCGTCTCGTACTCGATCTCCGCGTCAATGATGAAGCCGTCGGCGCCGAGGTTCAAAGCGTTGACGGCCACGGCGATTTCGCCGCGCACTTGGGTTGGATTGTAGCCGTACGCGTAGGCCCAGCCGAAAATGCGCAACCCGGCGGCGTGCGCCTGCGCAACCAGGTTGCTGGTAAACTGGCTCCAAATGTTGGTGCCGTCGCCGCATTTCACCGTGATCCACTGCATCCCCAAACCCGCTTCGTAATTGATCACCCCTTGGGTGGTGGACACTCCGAGCCGGGTCATGGTCTGGGGCATTTGCCAGATCCAATCGCCTTTTCCCAAATTGGTGGCCACGACCTGGGTGCCGCCCCGCGGCTGGGGGTTCCCGGGGGCGGACGGGGGGGCGGCGGTGGCGGTGGTAGCGGAACGGAGGACGGGGTGGGATTGGCGGGCGGACACGGCCGCGTCGGGCGCGGCGGCGGGTGGTGGAGCGGCGGCGGCCAATCCGCCCGCACGGGGAGCGAACCAAACCAGGCAACCGAGGAGCAGGAGCCAAAAGGATTTCATGCCGAATACTGGGGCAACCCCGGAGCCGGGGGGCCGGGTGAGCGGCCGCGCCAAAAATCCTTCGCCGTCGCCGGCTTGTCAAGGGGCGGGGTTGCCAAATGCCGGGGCTGGGTTATGCTGGCGGGAGCGGCGCAATCGCCGCCCGAGCGCCGACACCATGACAAAGCCGAAAGCCACCGCCAAAGCCAAACCGAAAGCCCCGCCGGAATTGCAGGACAAACAGAACGAAGCTGATCACCGGGAGTTGCGCATCGACAAGGTGGGGGTGCGCGGACTGCGCTTTCCGATCCTCGTGCGGGACAAGGCGCATCTGAAGCAGCACACGGTGGCCACGATCGGCATGTATGTGGACCTGCCCAAGGAGTTCAAGGGCACGCACATGAGCCGGTTCATCGAGGTGCTCAACGCCCATGGCAACATGGTGCATGTGGAGAACATTCCGGACATCTTGCACGCCATGCAGCAGAAGCTGCATGCGAAAACCGCCCACTTGGAGATGGAGTTCCCCTATTTCCTGTGCAAGGCGGCGCCGGTGACGGGGCAGGCGGGTTTGATGGATTACACGGCGCGCTTTGACGCCACGGCGCGGGGGCGG
>CAIYZC010000655.1 GCA_903930565.1 uncultured Pedosphaera sp. | reverse complement strand
GGCGCGCCAGCAGCGGGCCTTGTCCACGACAATCTGCCCGCTTTCAAACTCGCCCGCGGGCTGCCGCAGGCCGCAACTCCGCCAGATCACCGCCGCCCGGCGGTCCCGGCCGCGCTGGTAATCCGGCCAAAACACCGCCCCGGCGGCCAGGTACTCGGGAGTGGTGAAGAGAAACTCCGGATCTACCAATGGCAGGTTGTCCGCGTCCAAAAACAGCACTTCCCGGAACGCGGAGTGCAAAATGGCGTACGGCTTGAGTTCCCACCCGCCCAAGCGACGGACCGGCGACCGCCGGCGCTTTTTGAGACCATCCACGCAGGTAACCCCCAAGGGCCGTAGCAAGGCGGCCATTTCGGGACTCATTTCCTCCGGACCCAAGTGCCAAACCTCGACCGGCAACCGGCAGCCGAGCGCCCGGAGTTGGTTGATCGCGACCCAGGCATTGACGAAATAGCGCACCCCGCCGGCGCAGATGACGATGCCGCGGCCGGAGTACTCCGGCCCGGTGGCGGACAGCCGGCGGACAAAGTCGTCGCAGGCCATCCCGGCCCGGCTCAGCGTCAAAGGTTGGTGCTCGAAGTCGGGATTGGCCGCCGTTGCGGCGACGGCGCGCGCGGCCGCCTTTTGTTCACTGGGGCGGAGATATCGCAATGCGCCGCCGGCAAAATAAAGTTCGATCCGCCGCGCCACTTCCGCCGAAGTGATCAGGTCCAGGCACCGCGGCAGTTCGCCCGCCAAATTCTGGCAACGCCGCCCGGGCCGATCGCGTTCGTCGCCATCCCGCAATGGCCGGCTGCGGTCCTTCCAACAACCCCCGCTAGCACAACAAAGCAGCGCCCCGTTGGTGTGGATAAACTGATGGTTGGGATACGCCTCCCAGTGGGCGGGCTCGCGCCCGCCGGCGACCACCACGCAGGGACGCAAAAGCGGGGCCTCCGGGCGCGTCTCCACCGCCGCCGCCAGGTGCATGAGCGCGGTGATCGAGCACAATACGCCCTGCGCATGGTGGACCAAGCGCACCAACTGCCGCAGGTCGGTCCGCCCCCGAAGATCGATCACCCCGTCCAAGCGCGGGTGGTGATGCCCGAACTCCCCCACCTGGACGAACTGAATCCGGCCGCGAAAGTGATCGACCACCTCCTGGTAACGCCGGGAATCCCACCACTTGATGGTCACGTCGTGCTTGCCGCCGGCGGCGACAATCCAAAACGGAAGGTCGATCCCCGCCAATTCCCGGATTTGCGAGAACCAAAGTTTTTCCTGCGCGGAGAGGTGGATGTCCCCGCGAAAAACCGTGGGCCGAATGCGGAGCTGCAGGCGCTCGTTAAGAAAATGGATGAACCCGTGGACGCAGTGGTGCGGGGTTTCGTTGCAGCGATCAATCAGCGGATAGGAACAATCCAAGTACTCCACGCCCGGGTCGGTGTCCACCAGCGGGGTGTGATGCGGATTATTCTCCAGCAATTCGGGGCAACGGGTGCGGACCTCGGTGAGAAATTTGCCCGGGTAGCTGAGGTGCAAATCCCGCACCGCCGCCGTCAGCAGCACCACGTCACCGGGTGAGTAACCGCAGTTGAGAATCAGCTTTTTCATGCCGCCGCCGCCGCACGGCGGCGGTGGTGGGAGTATATCTAGGGAACGCTGCTCGCTTCAGCGACGGCGGTTTCGAAGGCGATTCGCACTTTGAGTGGAAACTTCACTTGGACTGGGCGTTGCAGGATCCGCAGCCATCGGGTCGAAGCGCGCCACGCGACGGGCGGCCGGACGGGGGCTGTAACCGGGTTGCAATTTGGCCGGTTTGGACTTGGTGGTGGTTATATTCGCGGTCATTTTATTTATTGGGTTGACACAGACTGAGAAGGTATTACTCCCCTCGGTCAAACTTGACCAGTAGATTTT
>CAIYZC010000654.1 GCA_903930565.1 uncultured Pedosphaera sp. | reverse complement strand
GCCAGGAGTTGCAGCGCGAAATCCCGCGAGGACAAGCCGTACTTGACCACACTGGGAAAGGCGTAAAACGCCCCCAGCGGTCGGATGCATTCGACCCCCATCTCCGCGAAGGACGCCGCGAGAAAATTCCGCCGCCGCCGGTACTCATCCAGCATTTGGCCCAACTCCGGCCCCGGATGCGACAGCGCTTCCAGAGCCGCCTTCTGACTCAGGGAAGAGGCGCACAACATGGTGTACTGGTGGATCTTCATCATCCCCTCCACCAAGTCGGCGGGCCCGCAGGCATAGCCCAGCCGGAACCCGGTCATCGCCCAGGCCTTGCTGAATCCGTGCAGCAAAATCGTCCGCTCGCGCATTCCGGGCAGGCTCACCACGCTGGTGTGCGCCCCGTCGTGCGTGAGCTCCGCGTAGATCTCATCGGTGATCACCAGCAAATCCCGTTCCCGGGCGAAGGCGGCGATCGCTTCCAAATCTTCCCGCCCCATCACCGCCCCCGTGGGGTTGTTGGGAAAATTCAGCATCAGCACCTTCGTGCGGGGGGTGACCCGCGCTTCCAACATCTCCCGCGTCAGCCGAAAGCCGTCCTCGGCGCGCGTCACCACCTCGACGGGCACACCGTGCGCAAACAGGATGGTGGCGCGGTAGGACACGTAGCAGGGCTCATGGTACAAGACCTCGTCCCCGGGGTTGATCAGCGCCCGCAGCGCGAGGTCCAGCGCCTCGCTGACGCCCACGGTCACCAGCACTTCCGTCTCGGGATTGTACTCCGCCCCGAAATTTTTTCGCGCATACCCGGCCAGCGCCTTGCGCAAGTCCAGATAACCCAGGTTGCTCGAATAATGCGTGGCCCCGCGCTCCAAGGCGAACACCGTGGCCTCGCGAACGTGCCAGGGGGTGTCAAAGTCCGGCTCGCCGATGCCCAGGCTCAAGACCCCCTTCATCGTCGTCACGATGTCAAAGAACTCGCGGATGCCGGAGCGCGGGATGTCCCGCACGACGGTATTGAGCCGGTTACGGAGTGATGGTAAGTCGTTCATCGGTGTTTTCCGGTTGCATCAAGATTCCCAAGCGTTTGTAGGTCTTCAGCATGAAGTGCGTCGAGGTCGAAAGCACGCCCTCCAAGGGCGAAAGCCGCTCACTCACAAAGGACGCCACCTCACGGAGGTTGGCCCCGGCCACGAAGAGGAGCAAATCATAGGTTCCGCTCATGAGGTAGGCGGATTGCACCTCGGGAAACCGGGCGATCCGTCCCGCGATGGTGTCGAACCCGCCCTCGCGCTGCGGGGCCACCTTGACCTCGATCACTGCCGTCACCCGGTCCAGGTTCAATTGGTCTTCGTTCAGGATGGCCTGGTAGCCGCGGATGATGCCCCGCGCTTCGAAGTCGGCGATCCGGGCGCCCACCTCGGCGGGCGGAACATCCAACATCCGCGCGATGTTCTCGCGCGATTCCAGCGCGTTCATCTGCAGTATCTTTAACAGTTGGTCCATAAGGAGTTTAAGGTAGGGGATTTCCGGGCGGGCGCAAGCGCCCAATGGCCGGGTCGGCCGGCGCAGGGGCGGGTGGCGGAGGCGGCCCGGGGACGGTTACTTTTGCCGCTCCAGCAAATAACCGGCCAGGGCCCGCAGGGCGGCGCCGCGGGCGCCGAAGGGGGTCAGGGCGGCGTAAGCCCGGCTGGTCAACCGGGCGGCAATCCGGCGCGATTGGTCCAAGCCGATGATGGCGGGATAAGTGGCCTTTTGCGCGGCGGTGTCCTTGCCGGCGGTCTTGCCCAGTTGCTCGCTGGTCTGGGTGACATCCAGAATGTCGTCGATGATCTGGAACGCCAGGCCGACATGGTAACCAAAATCGGTCAACGCCGCCAATTGGACGGGGGTGCAATTCGCGCTCATGCCGCCGAGCCGCACCGAACACTCCAGCAGGGCCGAAGTCTTGCGCTCGTGAATGTATTTGAGCTGCGCCGCGGAAATCGCCTTGCCCTCGCCTTCCAAATCGGCCACCTGCCCCGCGATGAGTTGCCGCGAACCGGAGGCCCGGGCCAGCTCCAAGACCAACTCCCGGTGGCCGTAGCGGCGCCAACCGCTCGCCTGCGCGACGATCTCGAACGCCTGGGTGAGGAGGGCATCGCCCGCCAGCACCGCCACGCCTTCGCCAAACACCTTGTGGTTGGTCAGTTTGCCGCGCCGGTAGTCGTCATTATCCATCGCGGGCAAATCATCGTGGATCAGCGAGTAGGTGTGGATGCACTCCACGGCGCAGGCCAACGGCATGGCCTCGGCCTCGTCCCCCCCGCAGGCGAGGGCGGCCGCCAGGCACACCGCCGGCCGCATCCGCTTGCCCCCGGCGAACAAGGAATAGTGCATCGACCGATGGATCGTCGCAGGCTTGGCCGCCGGCCGGGGCAAGAAGCCCGCCAGGGCCGTGTTCACGGCGGCGGTACGGGTGGCCAGGAACCCGGCCAAGTCAAAGACTTCAGGGCCGGGCGGCTCGGCGGATAATCCGGCGGGGGCGCGTCGCATGGGGGTGGATTTTATTAATCGCCGCCCCCATGGCAAGCGCCGAATGCAAAAAAACGCTTGTCTTCCCCGGCCTTCCGGCTATCCTGCCCGGCTCGGGTTAAAACTTTTTAATAACTTGAACGCTGAACTCTGCAAGAAAGCTTTGGAGAAGGTTGGCAATCCCAACGTTCTGATCAACCTCGTGTCCCGTCGCGTGCGCCAACTGAGCAGCGGCGGGGGCGCCTCCAGCCGCCCCCTCATCATGGACGTGACCGGCCTCGGCTCCGCCGACATCGCCCTCACGGAGATTATCGAAGACAAAATGGGCTGGGAACTCCCCGAACAGGCCGAAACGGAAAAACCCGTCGGCCCGAAGAAGAAGAAGAAGCATTAATCGCCGGGCGTCCGCCCCCGCCGCCCCGGCGCCCCGCCTCCCATGGCCGAAATCCTGACCAATTCCAAAGCGCGCCGGGATTATCATATCCTGGAAACCTTTGAGGCGGGCATCGTCCTCCACGGCACCGAGGTCAAATCCCTCCGCGCCGGCCGCGGCCAGTTGTCCGACGCTTTCGCCCGGGTCGAAAAGGACGAGGTGTTCCTTCACAACGCCCACATCGACGAATACACCTTCGGCAACCGCCAGAACCACACCCCGAAGTCCGTCCGCAAGCTCCTCCTGCACAAATCCGAAATCCGCAAACTAGGCGGTCTCGGCGCCGTGAAAGGCAACGCCCTCTTCCCGCTTTCCCTTTATTGGAAAAACGGCAAGGTCAAAGTGACCCTCGCCGTCGGCAAGGGAAAGGTGGAATTCGACAAACGCGAAGACCTCAAGACCCGGGAATCGGACCGCGAGGTCAAGCGGGCGACGATGCATCGGCTCAAGGGCAAATAAAAAGGATGACTCCCAAGTGGGGAGCCATCCTTAAATTCACCGGTCCGAAGCGTGCCGCGCCGCGGGGCGCGGCCGCCGCACCCATCAACCCTTGGCCGAAGTGGTCGCCTTGGCCGGGGTGGCCGCTTTCGCTTCGGGCTTCTTCCAAGTCCGGCGCGGGGCCTTAACCACCAAGCCCTGCTTGATGGCGTTCGCCGTCACGCGGATATAGCGCACTTCGCCGTCCACCAGCGCTTTCACGCGTTGGAGGTTCGGGAAGAACCGCCGCTTGGTGATCGCGG
>CAIYZC010000653.1 GCA_903930565.1 uncultured Pedosphaera sp. | reverse complement strand
GCGGCTGGATTTCGGCGCGGTCTTCGCCGGGAACGCCACGTGGCTGGCCATCGGGGTGCGTACCAATGGCGTGGGCGCGTTCACGCCCTTGTCGCCGCTGCAACCCATCCTGCCGGTGCCCTATGCCGTGTTTGCCAACACCGCCGGAGCGGTGAGCGGGACGGTGGCCGGCTCGCAGATTACCGGGGTCCTGGCGGGCGGCACGTTGGCGGGCGCGTACCCCAATCCGGTGGCGCTGGGGAACCCGGCGAACCTTCTAGTCGGCACCTTGGGCGGGGACGGGGGCAATATCACCGGTTTGAATGCGACGAATTTGGCTTCTGGGACGGTGCCGTTGGCGCGGTTGACGGGGCTGACGGCAAACCAATTGGACCCCGTGACCTGGCAAATGGCCACGAACCTCAACGGCGGCAATGCGGCGTTGGCCAGCAATCTGGTCGGCGGCTTGACCCTCAGCAACCTGGTCCTGACCAATTCGACGTTTTTCGGGAACGGGAATGGATTGAGCAACCTCAACTCCGTGGCGCTGGCCGCGGTCCCCGCGGGGATGCGGCTGGTGCCGGCGGGGGCGTTTATGATGGGCAATGTCAACGGGGACACGGATATCTTTGACGCCACCAATGTGACGGCCACGATTTCGGCGTTCTATTTGGACACCGACAACGTCACGTTGAGCCTGTGGCAATCGGTGTATTTTTGGGCCACGAACCACGGCTACGGCTTCGCCTACCCGGGCGGGGCGGAGGCGGCGAACCACCCGGTGGAGGCGGTGGATTGGTATGACTGCGTGAAATGGTGCAACGCCCGTTCACAGAAGGCCGGTCTGCCGCCGGTTTACTACACGGACGCGGCACTGACGAAGGTTTATACGAACTTGGAAGCCGGCGTGACCGTGTACCCGAACTGGGCGCTCGCCGGCTACCGGTTGCCCACCGAGGCGGAATGGGAGAAGGCCGCGCGCGGCGGGCTGGCCGGGCAACGTTTTCCCTGGGGCAACATCATCAACCAAAACCTGGCGAACTATTTTGGCGCGCCCGCGATGTACAATTACGACCAAGGGCCGGACGGCTACAACCCCATCGCCGTCAACCAAGGCGGAGGGTCCTTGTTGGCCACGGTGCCGGGGGGAACGTTTGCGCCGAATGGTTACGGGCTGCACGATATGGCCGGCCAGATGGGGCAATGGTGTTGGGATTGGTATGCCAAACCGTATGCCGGGGGCACCGATCCGCGGGGTCCCGCCACCGGCACCTACCGGGTGCTGCGCGGGGGGTTTTGGAATGCGTACGCCGCGCAATGCCGCACGGCGTTTCGGCAAACCTACACGCCGACGACTGCTTACAACGATATTGGGTTTCGGTGCGCGTTGCCGGTTTTCCGCTGAGTGACCGGCGGCGGTGATCTCGACTAGCCGGGCAGGGTCAATTCACCGCGGGAGTAAACCACCGCGGCCCCGCCGATGCCGACGCGTTCACCGCGGAATTCGCAATGGATTTCCCCGCCGCGACGCGAGAGTTGACGGGCGAACATTTTGGTCCGGTCCAGACGCCCGGCCCAATACGGGATCAACGTGCAATGGCTTGACCCCGTGGCGGGGTCCTCGTCCACGCCGGCCCGCGGGGCGAAGAAACGCGAGACAAAATCCGTGCCCGGTTCGGCGCCGGGGGCGGTGGCGATCACGCCGAGGCAATCCACTTCGGCCAAAACCCGGAAATCGGGGCGCAAGGCGGCGACCGCTTCGGCGGAGGAAAAGACCGCCAAATAATCCCGGGCCTTGAACACGGCGACGGGTGTCCGGCCCAAACCGTCGGCCAGGGCGGGTGGCGGGACCGGGCAGGGCGCCCCCGGACGGGCGGGAAAATCCAATTCGATGAAACCCTCCCGACGGGCGGCGGTGAGCAGGCCGCTCCGGGTGTGGAAGCGCACTGCGTCCTCCGGCAAGCCGTATTCCTGGAACAGCACCAAAGCGGGCGCGATCGTGGCGTGGCCGCACAGGTCTATTTCCATGGTCGGCGTAAACCAGCGCAGCTCAAACCCGTCCGCCGCGGGCACATAAAACGCGGTTTCCGCCAGGTTGTTTTCCGCCGCGATGGTCTGCATCACCCCGGTCGGCAGCCATTCCCGCAAGGGGCAGACCCCGGCGGCATTCCCCCCGAAAGTGCGGGGGGTGAAGACATCCACTTGGAAGTAAGGCAGGCGCATAAACTCGGTGCCGCGGTGCCGCCGGGAGCGGAATCAGCGGATGGCCGCCGCCCGCCGGACCGCGTCGGCACGGTCGATTTCCGGCTTGCTGGGCGGGCGGGGTGGGGGATTACGCAAGGCCCGGTACACCATGGTTTCCAAGGGCCGCAGGAGCTTGAGCACGAAATAGAACGGCGAATAGATGATCCGCACGCGGACAATCGAGAGGAACATGACGAGCGACGTGCGGAAATACCGCACCGTGGACCCGAGATGATCCGTCCACGCCACCGGCGCTTCCACAATGCGGAAGCCGGCGCGCTTGAGGGAGTAGAGCAAATTGATGTCGAACGCCATGTCCGCGATATTCAGCGTGGAATGGATTTGGCGCACCGCCGCCATGCGCATGACCTTGGCTCCGCATTGGGTGTCCTGGATCCGCATGCCGAAGAGCAGCTCGACGATGATGTGAAAGACCCGGCTGGCCAGCAGGCGCTGGCTGGGCTGGAGTTGATGGATCACGGAACCCGTCACCCGGCGGGAGCCGATCACACAATCGGTGCTCCGACAGCGCTCCGCCAGTTGAAAGAAGGAGGCGGCGTCGGTGGAGCCGTCGGCATCCGTGTAGCCAATGAGCTCCGCGTCGGGGGCGAGGCGCAAGCCTTCGATCAGCGCGCCGCCTTTGCCCACGGGGGCTTCGATGACCGTCCAAGTGATTTCGGGAAAGTCCCGCGCGACGCCTTGGACCACGTCCAAGGTGCGGTCCCGACAGCCGTTAAGGACCACCAGGATTTTGAATTCACCTTGGTAATGTTCGCGAAAGTACGTGGCATATTTCACCAAGGTGGGCGTGATACGGCCTTCCTCGTTGTACGCCGGCACCAAAATGACTAGGCTGGGTCGCGTCATGCAACTGATTACGCAATTAACTTCGGCCAAAGGCACCCGCCGCGCAAGGCGAAACTTGGTCGGGGGTCGCGCCTTGCGCTTGAATAGCCGGGGGTTTAGATTCGTCCAGCAGTCGATGCGGCGCGACGAACAACGTTTATGAGCAAAAACTGGCACATTCCCAGGCGACGGTTCCTGCGCGGTTTGGGCACGGCGATCGCCCTGCCGATGCTCGAAGCCATGGCCCCCTCCGTTTCGGCACTGGCGGCGGCGGCCGGGGACGCGGCGACCCGCGGCAAACCGGGCGGTCCCACCCGCATGGCGTTCGTTTATCTGCCCAACGGGCATGACATGGCCAATTGGACCCCCAAGGGAACGGGGGAAAATTACGAACTCGCGCAGATTCTCGAGCCCTTGCGGGCGCACCAAAAGGATTTGATGGTCATCACCGGCCTGGCGCAAAAGCATGCCGAGGCCAACGGCGACGGGGCGGGGGATCACGCCCGGGCTTCGGCCACGTTTCTGACCGGTTGCCAGGCGCGGAAAACGGCGGGGGCGGACATCAAAGTGGGGATTTCGGTGGACCAGATAGCGGCCAACCGGATTGGTCACGAAACGCGCCTGCCCTCCCTCGAATTGACCTGCGATCAGGGCCGCCGGTCCGGGGAATGCGATTCCGGTTACGCCTGCGTTTACCAGTTTAACATCGCCTGGCGCTCGGAAAACCAGCCCCTCAATCCCGAACCCGATCCGAAGCAGGCCTTCGACCGTTTGTTCGCCGGCGCCAACCGCAAAGAAACCAAGGAGGCGCGGGCCAAACGCGAATTGTACGACAAGAGCGTGCTGGATGCCGTGCTGGAGGATGCGCGCGGCTTGCAAGCCAACTTGGGGACCACCGACCGGCGCAAGCTCGACGAATACCTGACCGCCATCCGGGACATCGAAAACCGGGTGGCCCAAAGCGCCAATTACCTGGTCAAGGTGCCCATGGGCGACCAGCACATCCCCAAGGACTACAGTTTCGAGCAGCATATCCGCCTGATGTACGACCTGCAGGTGCTGGCGTTTCAGAGCGACATCACGCGCATTTCGACGTTCCTAGTGGCGCATGACGGCAGCAATCGTACCTATCCGACGGTGGGCGTGCCGGAGGAGCACCACGAACTGTCGCACCATGGCGGCAAGGAGGAGAAGAAGGCCAAGCTGGCCAAGATCAACCGGTTTCACACGACCCAGTTCGCGTATTTCCTGGAGCGGCTCAAGGCCGTAAAGGAAGGGGAGGGGACGTTGCTGGACAATTGCATGATTGTCTACGGCAGCGGCATTTCCGACGGCGACGCGCACAACCATGACAACTTGCCGGTCCTGCTGGCCGGTCGGGGCGGGGGCACGATCCAAACCGGGCGCCATCTCAAACTGGACGGCCGGGTGCCGATGAACAATCTGTATTTGTCCATGTTAGAGCGGATGCGCGCGCCCATCGAGCATTTCGGCGACAGCACGGGGCTGCTGAAGGGATTGGCTTAAACGGGGGGAAATGCGGCCCGCAGCATGAAGCCGCACGGTGACGACATTCCGGACGTTTCCCGTCGCCCACGATTAGCTCGCGCTTTCAGGGCTTGGTCTGGCGTACTTTCCGCCCTCGGGCGTTGCCCCATAAGCGCTAACTTGATTAAGCGTTTCCCGGTCTCGCAGGCCGTATGCAGGCAATTTGCCGAGACCAAGCGACCATCGTTTACACCCCGACGGGGTTGTGTCCCCCAGCCCAGGGTGGCGCCGCCGTGGTTCGGACGTGCCAATGGCCAACCGGCTCAACCCTTTCAGGGTTGCGGATATTTGGCACCTGGACCCAGGGTAGCTCCTCCGTCGCAACCCTGGTCTGGAGGGCTCAATCCCTTTGGGATTAGGAGCACCCTCCGGGTTGCTTTCGGTTATTTTCTTGCGGGCGGAGGGCTTCGCGGTTTCGCCCGCACTTCCAGCTCAGGAGGCATCCAAATAACCATGCGCAATGCATGCCAAATTCTCCTAAGTCACGCATGTAGGCAATACACGTTAGCGGTTATGGGGCGTTGCCCGGGGCTACAGCTTGGCCGCGCTTTCAGCGCTCGCGAACGGGTCACTTTGGTCGCGCCCATGCGCGCGGTTCGATGGAGGACAGCCGTGTGTGCGGTCTCGCTGGGGCGATGGCAGCCGGCTCCGCCGGCCCTCAGGAGCTTGGTTGACGTGTCCCGTAATCAGAAATCCTGAAGCCATGAAATTGCGCGGAAAGTGGTTTTGGGTGGCGGTCGTCCTGGCTGGGTTGGTGATCACTTACGGCGGCTTGCTGCTGGTGCTGCCGGAGGCGGGACCGACTTTGCAGGTGCTGCCGGATGGCTCCACCCTTTCGTTGGCGTCGGTCACCTTCAGCACGAACACCACGGTCAGCGTGGCGGGGATGAAGGGCTGGCAGCGGCGGTTGTTTCCGTTGGTGCCGGCGCGGGTGCGCAGCCGGTTGGGTTGGCAGGCGGGGGGCGGCAGCCTCAAGCTGGTGGGGGAACCGGGAGAAACCAATTTGATGGTGGCCATGGTGGGGCGGCTCAAGGGCGCGGAATCCCTGTCCTCGCCCCCCCGGCTGTTGATCGCGGATGACGAAGGTAATTGGTGGGGGGCGGTCGGAAGCTATAATGGCATGAAATCCTCCGGCGCCAAAGGCGGCGTGGTGGCGTTGGAGGCTTGGCGACTGCCAATGTTTCCCCGGCGGGGCCGCCAACTGAGTCTCCGGATCGTGGGGCCCGGGGTGGAGGGGCCGCAAAAGGTGGCCGAGTTCACCGTTCCGAATCCAGCCTTTCGAGATTATCCGCAGTGGCGCGCGGAGCCCTTGCCGACCACCCAGACAAACGGAAACCTGCGGGTGACGTTGCGCAGTTTGATCTCCGATTATGCCCCCGCCGGTGTCGGAGCACCGACGGTCACCCGCGCCGGCTTTTCCTTGGCGCGGACGGAGGGCGGTGCGCCAGGCGTCTGGGAGGCGGCCTCGCTGGTGGTCGCCGACGCGACGGGAAACCAGTGGGTGGCGTTTACCTTCAAGCCCTGGGACGGGCAAAGGACCAATCTCAACGAAATCCTGCTGCCGGGAGCACTGTGGCCGGGGGAAAGCGCTTGGAGATTGCGCTTGGAATTGACCCCCGCCACCGATTTCGCGGCCGAGGACCTGGTGACGCTGTCCGGCGTGAGCGTGCCGTCCCCCACGAACACCCTGCCGCTGTACTGGACGACCAATTTGCCGGGGGGAAGTCTCAAATTGATCGCCCTCTCGGGCGGGCAATCCCAGCCGCCCGCCAATATCAATTTCAGCGTGTTTCCGGACCGCGTGAATCCCGTGGTTCCCGGCTCTTGGAATCTTTCGGTGCTGGCGACGCTCCGGCCCGGGGGGGCGCCCCGCCGGCTCCGCCTCGTGGCGGCCGTGGATGACGCCGGGCGCGGGGTGGGGGAAATCACCGAGAACGCCGATCGCTTGGGATTGAAGGTGATGTACGCCTTTACGCCCGCAACGAACGCCCGGTCGTTGTCGTTCACTTTTGCGCTCCCCGCCAGCCGGTTCTTCGAATTTCAAGCGCGGCCGGATTTTCCTCCCGCAAAGGAGAAAGAGAAGTAATAATCGGCGCGTGACATGTCGATCTCAAGCGCACCGGCGGCCCACGGCCGTGGACTTATGGAAAGTTTGCCGTTTTGGCCGCGTGGCGCGGCCGAAGCGAAATTCGGCGCGGGCTGGACGCAGAAGTTATCCCGCCATCCTGGCGGCAACTGAGCGGTTGAGCTGCGACCGCGAACCCGCCGTTTCCGCAGCCCCGGCGGGGCGGCATAGCTCCAGCCTAGGGCAACGCCCCGGGAAAATGCCGCATGCATTCCAAGCCCTGAAAGGGCGGCCCAATCCCAATTTGCATCCGCGCAAGGACCAAATTCAGGACGCTTCCCGCCCGCCACGATTAGGCCGCCCTTGCAGGGCTTGGTCTGGCAACCGGCCTGCCCCTGGGCGTTGCCCAGGGCTGGGGCTTGGCCGCGCTTTCAGCGCTCCCGAATTGGATTCCTTGGCCGCGCACTCAAGCGGCTCAATTCCCATGACTCAGACATCCCATGCCTTGGGATCAGGATCAACGACGCGATGAAATCACGCAGCAAATGGTATTGGGCGGCCGTGGTGGCGGCCGGATTGGTCTTCATTTACGGGGTGCTCCTTTTTGCCCTCCCGGCCGCCGGCCCGAGGTTGCAAGTGCTGCCGGATGGCTCCACGCTTTCGATTGCTTCGGTTAGCCTCACCACCAACACCACGGTGACCGTGGCGGGGGTGGCGGGTTGGCGGCGGCGGTTGTTTCCATTGGTGCCGGCGCAGGTGCGCAGTCGGTTGGGTTGGCTGGCGGGGGGCGGCAGCATCACGCTGGGGGGCGAGCCGGGGCAGACCAACTTGGTGGTGGCGCTGGTCGGGCAGCTCAAGAGCCGGACTTCTTTGACCGCCCCGCGGTTGCAGGTTCGGGATGAGGCGGGCAATTGGTTCGATGCGGTCGGGAACCAAGGCAGCATGAAATCCTTCACCGGCTCGGGCGGCGTGGTGGCGCTGGAGGCATGGAGTGTGCCCATGTTTCCCCGGCGGGTCCGCGCATTGAGTTTGCGGGTGGCGGCGCAAGGCGGAGCCGAACCGCAAACCGTGGCGGAGTTTGCCATCCCCAATCCGGCGCTCCGGGATTATCCGACGTGGCGGGCGGAGCCGTTGCCGAACACCCAAAAGAGCGGAGATTTGGAGGTCACGCTCCGCAGTTTGCGCAGCGAGTCCGCGGCCGTTGGCGGCCGGCCACCGGCCTGCACCCGCGCGGCGTTTTCCTTGGCGCGGACCGGCGGTGGAAATCCGGGGAACTGGGCGGTGGCGGCACTGATGGTGTCGGATGCCACGGGCAATCTTTGGGACGCTTTTAAGTTCATGTTGGACCAGGAACGGACCAATTTGAACGAAATCATCCTGCCCGGGGCGCTTTGGTCGGGGGAAAGCGCTTGGAAATGGCGGGTGGAATTGTCCCCCACCACCGATTTTGCTCCGGAGGATTGCGTTACTCTGGCCGGCGTACCGCTGCCCGCGGCCACGAACACGACGCTGTTGAACTGGACCACGAATCTGGCGGGCGGTCGCCTCAAGTTGATCGCGGTTTCCGGCGAGAAATCCACGCAGCCCGGCAACTTGAACTACGCCTTGTTGCCGGGCCGCGTCAATCTTTCGGTGGAGGCGGCGCTCAGCCCGGGCGCGCCGGCCCGGCGGTTGCGCTTGGTGGCCGTCGTGGATGATGCCGGGCGGCCGGTCGGCGAAATCGCGGCGAATGCGGACCGGAGCGGATTGCAGGCGATGTACGGCTTTACCCCGGCGGCGAACGCGCGGTCGTTGACCATCACCTTTGCCCTGCCCGCCAGCCGGTTTGTGGAGTTTCTGGCGCGGCCGGAGTTTCCGGCACGCACCGCAAAACCCTGACCTGGCCGGACCTCAGGCCGGGGCTTGATTCAGCACCCAGTCGAGGCGTTGGAGCACCTTTTCGCGGCCCAGAACTTCCAAGGCATGGTAGAGGCTGGGGCCCACGGGGCTGCCGGAAACGGCCAACCGAAGGGGGTGGACCAGGAGCCCGATTTTGACGGCGGCCTCCGTGGCGACGGCTTTGAGCGCGGCCTCGGAACTCTTGGCATCCCAAGCAGCCACGGCGGCAAAGGCCGCGCGCAGGCGACCGAGCAGCACGCGGTCGGTGGCGAGCAGTTCCGTGCGGAGTTCCGCGGTGTCGAATTCCAATTCGTCCCGGAAATAAAAGGCGGCGAAGTGGCGCACTTCGGTGAACTGCTTCACCTTGGGCTTGGCGGTCTCGACCGCGGCCTTCACATACGCCGCGGGGAAAGCGGCGGTGTTGAAGCCCATCCGTTGCAGGGCCTGAACCGCGAGTTCATGAAACCGCTCACCGGACATGGTCTTGATGTATTCGCCGTTGAGCCAGTGCAGCTTTTTGAGATCAAAGCGGGCGTTGTGCCGGAGGATTTGCGGGAGGTCGAAGAGGGAAACCACCTCGGGCAAGGACACCACCTCCCGGTTGCCTTTGGGCGACCAGCCGAGCAGGCAAAGGTAGTTGGCGACGGCTTCGGGGGCGAAGCCTTCCTCGATGTAACTCAACAGCGACGCGCCTTTGTCGCGTTTGCTCATCTTGCTGCCATCGATGTTGAGAATGAGCGGGATATGGGCGTATTCCGGCGGCGCCACGCCAAAAGCCCGAAAGAGGGCGATGTGTTTGGCGGTGTTGCTCAGGTGGTCCTCGCCGCGAATGACGTGGGTGATGCCCATGTCCAAGTCGTCCACCACGTTGACCAGGTGGAAGACGGGTTGGCCATCGGAACGCACGATGACGAAGTCCGGCTCCAGCTTTTCGCGATCGGTGAGTTCCCGGGTCACTTTGCCCACGACCAGATCGGGGATGACGATGGGGTCGCGGGGCATCCGGAAGCGGATGGCGCCCTCGTGCTCGTAGGCATGGCCGTTGGCCACCAACCAAGCCACGCGTTCGCGGTAACGGTCGCCGCGCTGGCTTTGAAAATAAGGGCCGACGGCGCCTTTGCCCGGCGCGGAGGCGTCGCCGGTGAGGGGACCTTCATCCCAATCCAAGCCCAGCCAGCGCAGGCCGGTGAGGATGACCTCGACGGCTTCCTGGGAGTTGCGGGCGGCGTCGGTGTCCTCAATGCGCAGGAGGAACGTGCCGCCGGTATGGCGGGCGTAGAGCCAATTGAAGAGGGCGGTGCGCGCCCCGCCAATGTGCAGGAAACCGGTGGGACTGGGTGCAAAGCGCACGCGCACCGGCCGGGCGTCGGGTAAACTCACAGAATTCGTTGTCATCAAACACCGCTAAACTAAGACGAGGCACCGCCGGCTGGCAAGCGCCGGGAATCCAAGTCCCCCAACACCCCGCAGAGCCGCGTCAGCCAGGGGGTGGGCACCCCGGCCGCTTGGGCCTGCCGCCAAGGTTCCCGAAAGAGCGATTCCAACTCAAGGGGGCGGCCATTTTGAAAATCCAGCAGCGTGGAGGCCAGGTAGCGGCCCATTTCACGGGTCCGGGTGATCTGGTTTTCCGCGATGCCGGCGTCCAAGGGGAGACCCAGGGCTTGCGCGGCCGCCAGCACTTCATGCATCAAGGCGCGAACGGCGGCTTCCCAGCGGGCGTCGCCGAGCAGCGCGTCGGTGGCGAGGCAGGGAATCAGCGGGGCGGCCGGGTCCACGCGGCCCGCTTCGAGGGCGGGATAACCGGCGGCACCGGCCACACCGAGGCCGTTGAACGGGATGTTCCACACCAGTTTTTCCCAATGGGCGGCGGCGAGGTTCTCGGTGACCCGGCAGGGGATGCCGCCGCGGCGGAAGAGCGCGGCCAGATCGTGGGTCGCCGGCGTGGCGGGGCGGCCGAATTCACCCAAAACGATGAGTCCGTGGGCCAGGTGGTGGATGACGCCGGGGGCGATGCGGTTGAGGCAGACAAAGCACAGGCCGCCGAGCACCCGTTCCGCACCGAATTGAGCGGCCAAAGCCGCCTCATTCCCCAAACCGTTTTGGAGGGTTAGGAGGCGGGTGGCGGGCCCGATCAACGGGGGTAGCAGGACGCGGAATTGGTCGTTCGCGGTGGTCTTGAGGGCGATGACCACCAGATCGCAAACCCCGATTTCCTCCGGGGTGGCCGCGGTCTGGGGATGCCGCCGGATTTCACCCTCCGCCGTGAGGATGCGCACCCCTTCGCGGCGGACGACCGCGAGGTCCGAGCGCAGCAGGAAATGCACCTCCGCCCCGGCTCCCAGCAGGGCGGCGCCGTAATAACTGCCGAGCGCGCCGCAACCGACAATGGCGATTTTCATAAAAAAAGGGCACCCCGATCGCGCGGGGTGCCCTGGAAAGCAAGCGGTGGCTTACTTGGTGCCGAGGATGGCGTCCTTCGCGGCCTTGGCGACGCGGAACTTCACGACGCGCTTGGCGGGGATGTTGATGGAGGCGCCGGTGGCGGGGTTGCGGCCGACGCGGGCCTTGCGGCTCACGAGCACCAATTTGCCCAAACCGGGCAGGGTGAAGGTGTTTTTCGCGTTCTTGTAGGCCAGGGCGGCGATGATATCGAGGATTTCCGCGGCCTGCTTCTTGGTGATACCGCTCTTTTCAGCGACCGCGGCCGCGACTTGGGACTTGGACAATGCTTTAGCCATAATTCGTTGTGGTTCAGTTTGGTTATTATCAGTCGTTTGACTGGCGGCTATTAAAGCCCGGCAGCGCGCCGGCGCAAGCAGAAAATCGCGGAATTTATTGGCCTTTTGCGAGGCGGCCGGCGTTTGCGCAATGCAGGCTTGACTTTGGACCCTCCGCCCCCCATTTTTTCCCACGATGTCGTTGTTCACCATAGAAACCGAATTCCGGTATGAGATTGTCCGCAAGATCTTTGAAGGCGGCATGGGGGTGGTGTACGAGGCGGAACAGCACGGCGCCCGCCAGTTCGTCAAGCGGATCGCCATCAAAATCATCCGCCAAAACTACGCCGACCAGCGCCAATTCATCGACAATTTCATCGGCGAGGCGAAATTGGTGTCGGATTTGATCCACACCAACATTGTCCAAACCTACCATCTCGGGGAGACCAACGGGGTGTTCTTCATCGCCATGGAGCTGATCCGCGGGGTGAATTTGGAGCAATTCACCCAGCAAATGAGCGACAAACGCCGGGTGCTGCCGCGCGAACTGGCCGTGTTCATCACCAGCCGGGTGGCCCGCGGGCTCGCCTACGCCCATGCCAAAACCGACAAGGATGGTCGCCACCTGGGGATCGTCCACCGGGATGTCAGCCCCAAAAACATCATGATCGCGTTCGAAGGGGATGTGAAGCTGACCGACTTCGGCATCGCCAAGGCGCTGGGCCTGCTGCAGGACAACGAGGGCGAAGTGGTCGCCGGCAAGGCGGACTACATGAGCCCCGAACAGGCCGATTTCAAAATCACCGACCGCCGTTCCGACATTTTTTCCACCGGCATCGTGCTCGCGCACCTGCTGCTGGGGTACAATCTGTTCAAAGGCGCCTCCACCGAGGAGTCCCGCCAGCGGGTCATCCGGCATCCGATTCCCGACTTCCGCACCCTGGACCCCCGGGTGGACGACACGCTCAATGAAATCCTGCAACGGACGCTCGCGCGGGATTTGAGCAAACGTTACTCCTCCGCGGACGAGCTGCTCTACGCGCTCGAACACTACATTTACCATCAGGGCTACGGCCCCACGAATGAAACCCTCGGGCGTTTCATCCGGGAATTATTCGGCCAAACCGGCCCGCAGGATTGGACGACGCCGAAGGGCGGCACGCAGCCCCTGGAACACACCGTGGTGATCGGCAACAAATCCTGAACCCCATGCCCCGGCGCTCCCCAGCCTCCCCGGTCGTCACCCTCGGTCTGCTGCAAACGGCCTGCGGGGCCGATCCGGCGGAAAACCTACACCGCACCCTGGCGGCGGCCGACCGCGCCGCGCGGGATGGCGCGCAAATCATCTGCACCCAGGAGCTCTTCCGGTCGCAGTATTTCTGCCAGTGCGAGGACCACAAGTATTTCGAACTGGCCGAGCCGATTCCCGGCCCGAGCACCGCGGCCTTCCAGAAGCTCGCGCGCCGGCGCGGCGTGGTGGTGATCGCCTCGTTGTTCGAGAAGCGCGCCGCGGGCGTGTACCACAACACGGCGGTGATCATCGATGCCGACGGCGAACTGCTGGGAATTTACCGGAAGATGCACATTCCGGATGATCCGTTCTTTTACGAGAAGTTCTACTTCACGCCGGGCGACCGCGGTTTCAAGGCCTGGCCGACGCGGTTCGGCAAGATCGGCGTGCTGGTGTGTTGGGATCAATGGTATCCCGAGGCGGCCCGCCTCACGGCCATGGCCGGGGCCGAGATTCTGTTTTATCCGACCGCCATCGGCTGGCAACCCAAGGAAAAGGCCGAGTACGGAGTGAACCAGCACGGCGCGTGGGAGTTGATCCAGCGCAGCCACGCCGTCGCCAACGGCTGCTTCGTGGCCTCCGTCAACCGGATCGGCTTGGAACAGCCGATCGGCGGCGACGGCTTGGAATTCTGGGGCCAAAGTTTCGTGGCGGGCACCTCCGGTCAAATCCTGGCCAAGGCCTCCGTGGACCGGGAGGAAACCTTGCTGGTGCCGGTGGATTTGCAGAAGGTGGATGTGACCCGTACGCACTGGCCCTTCTTTCGGGACCGGCGGATTGATGCCTACGGCGGGCTGACCGAACGCCTGCTGGACAGTTGACCAAGGGCTGCGCGCCGGCGCTTGTCGAAATGGCTCAAACTGTTTGGATCACCGGTGCCGGCGGCCTGATTGGCGGTTACGTAGCCCGCTCCGCCCCGCCCGGCACCCCCGTACGGGCGCTGACCCGGGAGCACTTAAACCTCACCGACGCGGCCGCGGTAAGCGCTGCGTTTCGCGCCGACCGCCCGGCCGCCGTCATTCATTGCGCCGCCCTCAGCAAGAGCGTGGCGTGCCAGGAAAATCCACCGTTGGCCCGGCGCTTGAATGTGGAGGTCACGGCGGTTCTCGCCGGGTTGGCGGCGGAGATTCCCTTCCTGCTGCTGTCCACGGACATGGTCTTTGACGGGCGGACCGGCAACTACGATGAGCATGCCGCCGTCCATCCGCTGAGCGTGTACGCCGAAACCAAAGTGGCCGCCGAGGAAATCGTGCTCGCCAATCCCCGGCATTTTGTTGTCCGGACCTCGCTGAACGGCGGGGTTTCGCCCACCGGCGACCGCGGGTTCAACGAGGAAATGGCCAACGCCTGGCGCGCCGGGCGCACGCTGAGCCTCTTTACCGACGAGTTTCGTTGTCCCTTGCCGGCGGCGGTGACGGCGCGGGCGCTTTGGGAACTCCTCGCCGCCGGGGCGCCGGGGTTGTACCACCTCGCGGGCAGCCGGCGGCTGTCCCGCTGGGAGATCGGCCGCATTGTGGCCGCGCGCCGACCGGAGTTGAATGCCCGGCGGGAGCCGGGGTCGCTGCGGGATTACCAGGGCGCGCCGCGTTCGCCGGATACCTCCCTGAACTGCGCCAAAATCCAGCGGTGCCTCAGCTTCCCCCTGCCGGGGTTGGAGGAATGGCTGACCGCCCATCCGACCGAACCTTTCTGAGTCATGGCCACCGCCGCCGCGCCGTACCGGGGACGTCTGGCCCCGTCCCCCACCGGCCACCTGCATTTGGGTCACGCCCGCACGTTTTGGATCGCGCAAGCGTGCGCCCGGGCGGCGGGCGGCACCCTGGTCCTGCGGGACGAGGATTTGGACGCGGCCCGGGTGCGGCCCGAATTTGCGGCGGCGGCGTTGGAGGACTTACAGTGGTTCGGCCTGCGCTGGGATGAAGGGCCGGATTGCGGGGGGCGATACGGCCCGTACCGTCAGAGCGAACGGCGGGATTTTTACCTGGCCGCCTTTGCCGAATTGCGCGCCCGGGGGGCGGTGTATCCCTGCTCCTGTTCGCGGCGGGACATCCAGCAGGCCCTGGGCGCGCCCCACGCGGGCGAGGAGGAACCGGTGTATCCCGGAACCTGCCGTCCCCGGCCCGGAATGACCCCATCGGCGGCTCCGCCCGGCCCCGGGGTGAATTGGCGGTTCCGCGTGCCCGACGGAGAGGTGGTGGGATTTGCGGACGGGGCGTGCGGCCTGCGGGAATACACGGCGGGCCGGGATTTCGGGGACTTTGTCGTGTGGCGACACGACGGCGTGCCCGCCTACCAACTGGCGGTCGTGGTGGACGACGCCGCGATGCGGATTACGGAAGTGGTGCGCGGGGCCGACCTGCTCCTCTCCACCGCGCGCCAACTGTTGGTTTACCGCGCGCTGGGCCTGACGCCGCCCGCGTTCCGCCACACCCCGCTGCTCACGGATGAACACGGCGTGCGGCTGGCGAAACGCCACGCCGCGCTGAGCCTGCGGACCCTGCGGGATCGGGGCGCCACGCCCGCGGGCTGCCGGGAGCGGTGGCGCGATCCCACGGTCAGTTGACGAACGTCAGTTCGTTGGTTTCCATCAGGACTTGGGCGAATTTCTCCCAGACATTGAGGCGGCGGGTTTGTTCGCCGGAGAAGTCACGCTCACTGTCCCACGCCGAGATGGATTCCGCCGTGGCGCCGGCGCCGGGCAACATGCGGAGCTTCACGGGCCACGTGAAATAATCGCCCTGTGGGGTTTCGCGGTCATCGGTCATGAAGTCGATGGTGTCGCCGATTTTGACCTGGACGCGGGGCAGGTTGAAGGGGGCTTCGCCGGCCTGCACGTTGGCCGTGGCGAGTTCCCCCAGCCGGCTGGAAATGATGCGGCCGTGGACGCCGTCGCCTTCCTTGGAGTTGTGGGTGAGGCTGCTCTCGATGCTCAGGACGCCATCGCGGGGGGCGGTCCAGCGGCGGATCACCGCGAAAAGCCGGCCGGGCATGCCGCCGTTCACCCCAAGATAAAGGCCGCGGAGACGTTCATCGTTGATCCGGGAATCCGGCTGCCAATTGCCGTTGTTGTAAGTCACCATGGGGACAAACAATTTGGTGCGGCGGGTCGCCGGGTCGAAATTGCCGTAGCCGTAGGACCAAGCTTCCTTCGGCGCGGTCTGCCACTCCGTGGTGGCGGAGGTTTTCATGAAATTGCGGGCCAGGTTCATTTCCACATCCGTGGGCCGGCGTTGGTAGATCAACTGATACAGCAGCGTGAGCCGCGATTCAAAATCGGGGCGGGCTTTGACATCCACCCGGCGGAGGACGTTGCGGGCCTGTTCAACGACCAACTGGCTGTTCATCATGAACAGGGCCTGCTGCGGCACGACGGTGCTTTCGCGCTTGCCGGTGGTCAGGTCCGGATTGGCGAAGTCAAACGCGGCAAACATGCTCGGCACATTCTTCCGATCAATGAAGCCGTAGATGGTGCGGCGTTGGGAGTAGGGCTCGGAATCCAAGCGGACGGGCCGGCCGCCCACGGTGAGGTCGAGATCTCCGCCGATGGCCAGGATGGTGTCCCGGAGGGCTTCAAAATCCAAGCGCCGGCGGTTCATGCGCCAGAGCCAGCGGTTGTCCGGGTCGATTTGCTCGTAGCGGGGCACTTCCTCGCTGCTTTGTTGGTACACGCTGGAGAGCATCATCCAACGGTGCAATTTCTTGATGGACCAACCTTCCTCGACGAAGCGGGAGGCCAGGTAATCCAGGAGCTCGGGGTGGGAGGGTTTATCCCCGCGCAGACCGAAATCATCGGCCGAGCGAACCAAGCCTTCATTGAAATGGTGCAGCCACACGCGGTTCACAATGACGCGCGCGGTGAGGGGATTGTCCTTGTTCGCGATCGCCTGGGCGAGTTCCAAGCGGCCGCTGCCGTTCTTGAAGGTCGCGGGGCTGTCCCCGGCGAGGATCGA
This sequence comes from uncultured Pedosphaera sp., assembly GCA_903930565.1. Lineage (GTDB taxonomy): Bacteria > Verrucomicrobiota > Verrucomicrobiia > Limisphaerales > Pedosphaeraceae > CAIXFN01. The sequence goes on along the minus strand of CAIYZC010000653.1, from coordinate 7,422 downwards.
GAGGAAGTGGCGCTCCACGGTGGGGCCACGGTTGCCGGAATTGCCCTTGATCAGAATGGCGGAGTTTTGCGGGTTGCCGTTGTCCTCCAAAGCCGGCGCGCGCAGGGGGGAGCCGGGATGGGAAATGACCAAGTCTTCGAGCGAACGTTCCAAATCGCCCAGCTTGCCGCGGAGCTTATTGTCGCGGTCGATGTATTGGTTGACCCGTCCGCCATCCACGGCGAGCGGCGAACCGCCCGCGTACATCATGCGCCGGACCTCCTCCTGGCCCGCATCGGCCAGGCCGGGCGGGGTGGGGGGCGCGTTGGGCACCCCGCGGTGCTTGGATTCCCAGTCGGCGATGGCCTCGTGCCACCGGGTTTCCACGTCCGTGATCACCGACGAATAGCGGCCCGCCACCTGACCGAGCGTGGTGGGGGCGGTGGCGAACATCTTGGCGATCAACGGATTGACCGGATGCGCCTTGTCGCTGTTGGCGAAGTACTTGGCGGCCAGGGCGGGGGCCTTGGCGGCAAAGGAAGCTTCCGGGAGTTTCGCAAAGGCGAACCACGGGCCGAAAATCGGATGGTTTGGATTGTTCTGCCAATTGCGCAAATTGTCGTCCCAAGACGCGGCCACCTGGGGGAGCAGATTGTGCCGGGTGACGAAAGCATCGCGGGAGACGTTGTTGGTTTGGCGGTGGAACTCCACCAAGGTCACCATGTAGGTGGAAATCTTGCCCAGCATCTCCGCCTTGAGAGCGGCGGCGGATTCGCCGCGGAAGGTGTCGATTTTGGCCTTGCGGGCCTTGAATTCGCTCTGAAACGTCTGGTAGAGCGCCTTGTTGGCGGGCAGTTCCACCAGTGGTTCTTCGCCAGGTTCGTGGCTGCTGGCGAAAACGCCGTGGAGGGCGTAATAATCCTTTTGGGGGATGGGATCGAACTTGTGATCGTGGCACCGGGCGCACACCACCGACAGGGCCATCGTGCCTTTGCCGACAATGTCCAAGCGGTCGTCGATCGTGTCGTTCATCCGGTTGCCCAGCGTGAGGAAACCCATCGCCGCCCAGGTGTGTTTGTCACCGGCCGTGGGCAATTTGTCCGCCGCGATCTGTTGCAGCAGGAACTGGTCGTAGGGCAAATCATCATTCAACGCCTTCACCACCCAGTCGCGGTAGACAAAGGAATAAGGATACCGGTCGTCCCGCTGGTTGCCCTGGATGCCCTTGGTGTCGCCGTAATGTGCGACATCCAGCCAATGCCGGCCCCAACGCTCACCGTAATGCGGCGAGGCGAGGAGGCGGTCCACCAGCTTGGCGAAAGCGTCCGGGGAGTTGTCCGCCATGAATTCTTCGACTTCCTTCGGGCTGGGCGGCAGGCCGATGAGGTCGAACGTGGCGCGGCGCAGCAGGGTGATCTTGTCGGTGCGCCGGGAGGGCGTCAGGCCCTTGGGCGTCATGGCCGCCAAAATGAACTTGTCCACTTCCGTGTGGACCCAATGATCGGGGTCCGCCGGTTCGGGAACCGTGGGTTTCACCACGGGTTGAAACGACCAATGCTTCTTGGCCTGCGCCACGTCCACCTTGTATTCCTTGCCGCCCTTCACCACGGCGTTGGTCCGGGGATCGGGCGCGCCCATTTTCACCCACGTTTCGAGGTCGGCGATGATGTTGGCGGGCAGTTGCCGGTCGTTCGGCGGCATCTGCAGGTCCTTGTCCTTGTAGCGGACGGCTTTGATGAGGAGGCTCTTGTCCGGGTCACCCGGGATCAGGCCCGGCCCGGTGTCGCCGCCCTTGAGCAAGGCCGCGCGCGTGTCCAACAGCAGGCCGCCGCGAACCTTGTCACTGTCCTGCGCGTGGCACTTGTAGCAATGCTCCGAAAGGACCGGCCGGATCTTTTGCTCGAAAAAGCTCAATTGCTCGGGCGTGCCCCCGCCCATCTTCATCATCATGTTCATGTCCTGGGCGGGGGCGGACAAAACCCCCAGCCAACCGAGGGCGAGACACGATGCGGCCACGGTGGCCGCGCGCGCGGTCGGGCGCAAGGAGAACGCGGTCACGGGGAGCGGGGCACTGCCAGTATCTTGGGATGACATAGTTTGCAGTTCACGGGCCTCAACGGGGCCGTTTTTCAATTGCCAAAGGACCATCAGGAAAGCTTGCGCGGCGCGGTGTCGCCTGCCTCCGGTGGCACCCCAATTGGGCGGCGGGCCAACGGCCGGCCGCCCAATTGGGAGCACCGCCGGAGGGGCGGCTTAGGCCAGAATCCCCTTCACCACGTTGCCGTAAACATCCGTGAGGCGGAAATCGCGGCCATTGTAGCGGTAGGTGAGTTTTTCGTGGTCGAAGCCCAGCACGCGGAGGATGGTGGCGTGCAGGTCATGAATATGGACCTTGTCTTCGATGGCTTTGCCGCCGAATTCGTCCGTGGCGCCATGGGTGATGCCGCCCTTGATCCCCCCGCCGGCGAGCCACATGCTGAACGCTTTGTTGTTGTGCGTCCGGCCCGGGTTGCCCCCGGCCATATTGCCGTCCGCAGTGGGGGAGCGGCCGAATTCGCCGCCCCAGATCACCAGCGTGTCCTTCAACATGTCCTTGCGCTTCAAATCCGTGAGCAGCGCGGCCAGGGGTTTGTCGATGTCCGCCGCGGTCCGCGTCATGGCGTCGCGGAGGTTGCTATGGTGATCCCAACCGCCGTGCCAGACTTGCACGAAGCGAACGCCCTTTTCCAAAAGGCGGCGGGCGATGAGCATTTGGCGGCCCGCCTGGGTGTTGTCACCGTAGAGGGCGCGGGTTTCCTGGGATTCCTTGCTGATGTCGAAGGCGTCCGTGGCTTCCATCTGCATTTGGTAAGCCAGTTCGTAAGCCTGGAGCCGCGCTTCCAACTGGGCGTCTTTGCGCAGGTTTTGGCTGTGCACCTCGTTGAGTTGATGGAGCAGGTCCAATTGCTGGCGCTGCTCCGGCAGGGAGGTGTACTTGTTTTTGATGTTCTCGATCAGCTTCTCGATCGTCGTGTTCTGGGTGTTGACCGAGGTTCCTTGGTAGGCGCCCGGGAGGAAGGCCGAACGCAAATCCTGGGCGGAAACGCCGCCGGGGGAGAGGGCGATGAACGCCGGCAGATTTTGGTTTTCGCTGCCCAAGCCGTACGTCACCCACGAGCCCACGCTGGGTTTCGGCAGGCGGATGGACCCGGTGTTCATCATCAGACTGGCCGCGGCGTGGTCGGGGATGTCGGTGTACATCGAACGAATCACCGCCAGATCATCGACATGCTGGCCCACGAGCGGGAACACTTCGCTGACCGGGGTGCCGCATTGGCCCATGCGGTTGAACTTGAAGGGGGAGGCGAACACCGTGCCGTTCTTGTCCTCGGGCATCGGCTGCTCGTTGTAGCGCGCCATCCCGGGCTTCGGATCCCAAGTATCAATATGGGAGGGGGCGCCGGCGGCAAAGATATGGATGACCCGCTTGGCTTTGGCGGGGAAATGCGGCGCCTTGGGGGCGAAGGGCGAGAATTTATCCGCCCGGGCGTCGGGCGGCGACAGCAACCCCATGCCCACCAAGCTGGTGAGGCTGAGGCCGCCAAACCCCATGCCCAAGCGATTCAAGAACTGGCGCCGGGTGAAAATGGAATCTTCCGGGCGGTGTTCGCGGTCCTGACAAGTCGATTGGATCATAATGTTTGCGTACCGTTGCCACGGTGGAGCGGTCCACCGCTGGTTAAATAGTTCTTACGTGCAGTATACTAAGCGATTGCGGCGCAAAAATCAAGCGACCGGCCGGAAAATTCACCAATTTTGGCCGCCGCGGTGCCAAAATCACTTCAGCACGAGGACTTCCAGCCGGCTGCCGGCCGTGCCGCCATGATAAACCCGCTCCGTGGCCTTTTTGAAATCGGTGGCTTTGGCGCTGGGAATGTCCAGAAACTGTTGCGGATTCCGGTCGGTGAGGGGGAACCAACTGCTTTGGATTTGCACCATGATCCGGTGCCCGGCGCGGAAGGTGTGGAGCACATCGGGCATCGCAAATTCGATCCGCGCGGGTTCGTTGGGTTGGAACGGCTCCGGTTTGGCAAGGCTGTTGCGGTATTTGCCCCGGAACGGTTCGCCGCGGACCAGTTGTTGGTAGCCGGCCAAATGCACCCCCGGGGGCAGGGCGTCGGTTTCCGCGTAATCGTCCGGGTAAACATCAATCAGCTTCACGTCGAAATCCGAATCCGTCCCGGACGTGGCCACTCGCAGGACCGGCGTGATCGGGCCGGCAATGGTCAGATCCTCCTCCAAAGGTTCGGTTTGGTAGGTCAGCACATCGGTGCGCCGGGCGGCAAAGCGTTGGTCGTGGGTCATGTAATCCCCCGGCATGCCGGCGCCGATTTCCCCCATCACCGGCACCGGATGAGCGGGATCGCTCACGTATTCGTCGAATTCCTCCGGTTCCGTCGTCGGCGCGCGGAAGGACAGCTTGCCGCCCGCACTCAAATGCAGCGAGCGATGCTGCGCTTCCTTGGGCGGCCACGCCGCGAAGCGCTTCCATTCCCCGGTGCCGGTTTCGTAAAGCCAAGCTTTCGGCACTTCGTCGTCGCCCGCGAGCTTCAAGCCCTCGCCCTTTTGCTTGAGGTGGTGGAGAAAGAACGGAAGTTCAATATGTTCGCGGAAAAATTCCCCGGTTTTCGAGGCGAACGGCAGGTTGCCCAATTTGTCGCCGTCCCCCCGGGACCAACCGCCGTGCGGCCAGGGCCCCATGACCAGGGTGTTGGCCGGGGCGTGGCCGTCGCGTTCGACGGCCCGGAACAGTTTGAGCGGCCCGGCCAAGTCCTCGGCGTCGTACCAACCGCCCACGAAAAGAACCGCCGGTTTGATGTTCTTCAGATGCGGCCCCAGGGCGCGGGAAGCCCAAAACTCATTGTACACGGGGTGCCGGATGATATCCGTCCAATACTCGTTTTCGTGGTGGATGAACTTTTCATCCGCGTTGGCCAGCGGCCCGAGACGGAGGTAGAAGTCGTAGGCGTCCGGCGTGCCCATTTCGAAGTGCTCGCCGGTCGTCCCCGCCTGGCCCGGGCGCACGGGCAAGGGGCCGCGGGGCTTGAAGCCGCTGAAGAAGCCGAAGTTGGCCGCGAGGAAAAAGGCGCCGTTATGGTAGCAATCGTCACCGTTGCCCACATCGCCCATGGGCGCCTGGGGCGAAGCGGCCTTGAGGGCCGGGTGCGCATGGATCAAGCTGTATGCGGCGTAAAAGCCGGGGTACGAAATGCCCCAAATGCCCACGCGACCGTTGTTGCGGGGCACCGTTTTCACCAACCAATCGATCGTGTCGTAGGTGTCGGTGCTCTCGTCGAAATCCTTTGGGCCGGCGAGAGTGGGCTTGTGGGGCGTCTCGTCAATGAACGTGCCCTCCGACATCGCCCGGCCGCGCACATCCTGATAAACCACGATGAACCCCTCTTTCGCGAAGCCTTCCGACGGCCCGATCATGGCCCGGTAATTGTCCACTCCATAGGGCCCCACGGAATAGGGCGTCCGCTGCATGATGATGGGGTAGGTTTTGGTCCGGTCCTTGGGTTGATACACCACGGTGAAGAGCTTGGTGCCGTCGCGCATGGGCACCCGGTATTCGTGCTTGGTATAATTGGCCCGGACATAATCCGCGGCCGGTCCCGTGGCGGGCCTTGGTTGGGCGTGGAGCCCCGGCCCGCCGCCGAACCCGAGGACGCCCGCCAACCCCAAGGCGAAGGAGAACATTGCACCGCGTCCGCGTTTGCCCGGGACGCCCGTTCGGCTGGTAAACCAGTTCATACCCCGGAGCCTACCGCCGCCCCCGCGTCCGGGGAAAGCGCAAACGCGGAAAAGGCATTGGAAATACCCGGCGCCACGAAAGCCCGGGGCGGCTGCGGACGGGGCGGGCGAAAAGCCGTGAGCCCGTGAATTTCAAATCGCGCCGGGGCGAAGATTTGGCGTGGTTCCGAACGGGGGCAAATCACGACTTCGTCCTTGAGGGCAGCGGGAAGGTGTGGAAGTCTCGGTAGAGCAAAACAATGCAACGCCAGACGATGACGGCAGACTCGGATGAACACTCGAAACGGCCGGGGCCGACCGGCTCGACGCCTCCCCGCATACCCAGCGATTTGCCACATTCCCGCCTGTGGAAATGTGAGGCGGCACCAGACGGGCACTTTAATCCTAGGCAGCCGCTGCATCCACGGCAATGATGCCAACGACGAGGTCGGTTCCGGGACCGGGAAATGGTCGGACGTGACGTCCGCGTGGGAAGTGCGGTCCAGGGCCAAGTTCGGAGGCCGCGGGAACGGGATACCCACATTGGCGGGGTAGTAAACGAAACCAAGGATGCATAAAGCAAAAATAACCCTTTTTAATGACACGCTTTTAGAGCTCCTCATTAAAAGAAAATCGAAAATCCAGGAGATCTGGCTTGCAAGCCACCGTTGATCGTGGAATTCCGGCTTGGGTGATACCGAACAATCGTTTGCCAGGATTGACGCCGGAGGTGCTCCCCAGCATGCCGATTCCTCGCCACCCATAAGGCCTGTCATGAAACCAGACGCAACTATCGAAGTACGATTCAAAACGACCGCTGAAGGCGGACGGCAAGGTGCTATTGTAATGAAAAAGCACCGGTTTGGGTGTCCGCTTTTTGTGGCAGGGGAAGCGTTCGATTGCCGCTTTCTTATCACGGATCAAACACTCGAACTTGGTGGTACGTACGAAGTGCCGATCCAATTTTTAAGCCCTGAACTCGTGCTTCCGAAACTTTCGGTAGGAACACCTGTGACGCTTTGGGAAGGCAAGGACATTGCGACGGGTAAAGTTGTGCGCCTCACCTACGAAAAAGGTGATTGAAGCTTCACTTCATTCTTGGACTTTGACCTGGGCAACTTTTATCTCAGCCACAAACGGCAGATCATTGCGCAGGTTGACGTAACGAGCATTGCCGGTATTGACGGCGGCGACTTTGCCGTCGCGGAGGAGCCGGAGAAAATCCCGCAGCCGCCGGCCGGAGACGGTCACGTCATGGGTGGAGAAAAACAATTGGACGCGATCTTGGGGCGCATCGGCTTTGTGTTCTGACTCTGGAATCCTTTCCAGCGTGTAGTTGATCAGTTGGGAATCGGCGAAGCCTTGCACGCGGTCGTAAGCGGTGACGAATGGCTACGATGCGCTCCTGCGCCGGACAAATTTGGTCACCTTGTACGGCGGAGTCCGCCAATCCATCGCGACCAACAATTACGATGCGGCGTCCCGGATGGGCACGATCTCCGACGGAACAAATTCCGCGACGTATTCTTTCCTTGCCAATTCGCCGTTGGTAAGCCAAATTGTCTTGCAGAACAACGGTGCCACGCGGATGACGACGACCAAGACATACGATTACCTGAACCGTTTGACGCAAATCGCTTCAACGCCTTCCGCGTCGCCGGTGATCTCGTT
>CAIYZC010000652.1 GCA_903930565.1 uncultured Pedosphaera sp. | reverse complement strand
CGGCTCGAACCGAGCCGCCACCAGCAGGCGAAACTGCGCGAGAGTCGCGAAGCGTGCCTGGACTTTGTGATCGCGGCCGCGCAGCTCCGCATGAACGAAATGGGGCTCAGCCCCGAACAGCATCAGGCAATGCAGGAATGGACATATGAGGCGGTCCGCATGGCTTGGTTTCACGGGCAACTCGCCAAGTCGCGCACCGCGCCCACCCCGCCGCCGCATAGTGTTGGCTGCTAATCTTATGAGCCTGCTTCGCCTCGCGCTCAACTTTTGGCTTCAGCCGCCCGCGCCGCGGTACCGGCTGGGGGATTTGGCTGGCGCCCGGCGCCGCGCCTTCGCCCAGGGTAAACTCCAACTCCGCCGCCCAACATGAACGGCAGCCCCATCCACCGCCCGCCACCCGCACCGCTCCCGGTAACGGTCTCAATCCTGGCGTGCTGTGAATGCGGCTACCAGGTTTGCTCCCATTGCCATGCGATTAACTCCGGCCAACTCGTCCGCGATCCCGTCGACCTCGAGGAGCGCTTGCAGTGCCAGCGTTGCGGCCGGCGGCATTTCACGCAAAAACCGCCCGTTTTTTAAGGTATGAGCATCGCCGTTGAACGTTACTATTCTGTGGCACAACTCGCCATTCTCTTGGACTTCGCGCCCAAGACCATCCGCGACAAGATCATTGCCGGCGCCTTTGGTGATGGCGTGTTGAAGGTCGACGCCGACTCCCGGATCCCGGTCAGCGGTATCCGGTTTTTTGAGTCGAACAACCGACTCTTTGCCCCCGACTTGGAACCTATCGCCGCCCGCACGGAAGGCGAGTTACGGAGGAAGCTGGCCGCTTAGTCCACACGTCTGGACCGCCCCGTTTTTATATGGATTCCAACCCCCTTCCCGCCGTTTCACCGCTAACAGTAGTTAGCTTGAAGCCGCCCCAACAGTCCGCCCTTTTTGATGAAGTCGACCTGGGTAGTGAGCTGTTATCTATTGAGCAGGACCGCGCCACGAACAAGCACACCGGCAGCACCTTGGACCGCCGGCAGGCATTGCGGGATGAGATTTGCATGCGCTTGTGTTCGGGCCTATCTCAGCGCCGGGTAGCCAAGCTCTACGGGGTTGGGCGCAACACGGTTGCCGCGCTCGTCGATAGATTGGAGAAGGCCGGCAAAATGGAGCCATATAAAAAACGCATGGCCGCCAAGCTCGGGCAGGGTATTGAGCAAGGCACCGACCTACTCCTTGAACGACTCGAAGCAGGCGACGTGACCACCCACGATCTACCGGTTGTGGTTGGCATTCTTTCCGACAAAAGGGCGCTCCTCCTCGGCGATCCGACCAGCATCATCGAATCCACCAGCGCGCCCGGCCTCAATCAAGCCGCCTGGGACAAGGTCCTCGAGGCCATCACCGTCGAAAGTTCGGTAACAATTGATTCGCAATCAACCGCACCCCTCCAAATCCCCCAACAATGAGCCCCAACCCTGCTTCCGTCGCCGACTCTGTAGCCCCCACCGGCGAATCCCCCACGGTGACCACCCCACCCCCCCTCCCCGATCCCGCCCCCCAGGCCCCCCGAGACGGAGAGTCCTCGACCAGGGGGGGGGAGGGGGTCCCCGCCCCCCCCGCAGTCCCCGACCCGCGCCCGGTTCCCGAATACCAAATTTTGCGCAAAGGGACCATCGACCAAGCCACCGTCGTCAGCCTCCTAGGGATCGCGATCGAGGAACTCCGCGCCCGCCG
>CAIYZC010000651.1 GCA_903930565.1 uncultured Pedosphaera sp. | reverse complement strand
CCACCCGCGCTTTCCGCCATCGGCGCCAGCTTCGCCACCCTGGGCAAATTCAATGCCGCCGGGGACAAACAACGCTGGCGCCTCAAAGCGCTCTGATCTCTTTGCGTCCCGCGAACCCAATCCCCTTGCTGCCATGAAATTCCTTTCCCACCGTTTCCCGGTGTTGCTCGCCAGTCTGGTCGGCCCCGTCTGGCTGGCGTCCGCCGCCGACCCCGTGGCCACGCCGCGCCCTCCCGCCGCCAGCCTCACCCGTCCGGCCACCCCCGAGAAGGCGCCCGGTGCCGCCGGCTTCATTCAGCGCTGGTCCCTGTTGGAGCCGATCCCGGTCAACGGTCTGCTGACCGACAGCGCGGTGCGGGCGACCGTGAAAGCTGAATACTTCACGAACCAATTGTCCGTCCTCCCTGCCGAGGGTGACAAGGTGATGGTCCAGGGCAAGGAGTTGGCCTGGCACGCCGTGGACACTAGGGAATACAACGTCAACCTCTATCACTTCGCCTACGCCCTCGGCAAACCCACCTCGAACGTCTTGTTCTGGGGCGTCACGGTCATCAATTGTCCTCGGGAGATGCCCAACGTGCGCCTGGCCATTGGCTCGAACGCATCCTCCATCTGGTGGGTCAACGGCCGCGAGGTGATCGGCATCTACGGCGACCGGCAGACCGTGGTGGACGACGGCGTCTCTCCGCGCGTGACGCTCAAAAAGGGCGCCAATGTCATCCGCTGCGCCGTGGTCAACGGCGGCGGCGCCACCGATTTTTGCGCGCGCATCCTGGATGCCGAAGGGGAGCCGATTAGTAACGGTTACACCATTAGCCTGAGTGCGCCCAACCCCTGAGCTTTGCCCGCCCGACCAACTTATGCTTTCGATCCGACCCACAACATGAAAACCCTATTCCTCACCCTCACCCTCATCGCCTGGTCGCTGGCCGCCCGCGCGGCCGACGTCAGCGGCCAGTGGCAAGCCGAATTCGAATCCCGCATCGGCCTCCAGAAATATCGCTACACCCTCAAACAGGACGGCGCGAAATTGACCGGCAAGGCCGCCTCCGAAGTCAATGACCAGAAGCGGGAGGCGGAACTAACGGAAGGCAAAGTGGACGGCGACACCGTCTCCTTTGTGGAAATGCTGAGCATCCAGGGGAACGAGGTGCGCATCAGCTACACGGGCAAAATCTTCGCGGGGGGCGAGGAACTGCAACTCACCCGCGATGTTGGCACTTTCGGCAAGCAGGAGTTCACCGCCAAACGGGAGCGCACCGCGCCCGTGGCGGTTGCTCCGGCCGCGCCGGTTGCCGCCGCCGTTGCGGCCCCGGCCATCCTCCGCATCAAGGCCGGACAAAGCACGCCCTTCAAGGATTCCAGCGGCAATGTTTGGCTGGCGGAACAAGGCTTCAAAGGCGGCGAGGTCATCAGCCGTGACGCTTCCACGGCCATCGCCAACACCAAGGATCCCGGCCTCTTCCTCAATGAGCACTATTCCATGGAGTCCTTCGCGGCGAAAATCCCGAACGGAAAATACCTCGCCAAACTCTATTTCGCGGAAACGTTTGACGGCATCACCGGTCCGGGGCAGCGCGTGTTTTCCTACACCGTGCAGGGCCGTGAATTCAAAGATTTCGATATTTGGGTCAAGGCCGGCGGCGCCAACCGCGCCTACATTGAAAGTGTGCCGGTGGAAGTGACCGACGGGGAATTCCGCATCGCCTTTAAAACCCAGGTCCAGAACCCGGAAATCAACGCCATCGAGATCCTTCCCCAAGCCGCGGCGGCCACCGCTTCGGCGGCCCCGGCCGCAGCGTCGGCGCCCGTCGCCCAAACCATCCGCATCAAAGCCGGGCAGAACACGCCCTTCAAGGATTCCAGCGGCAATGTTTGGCTGGCGGAGCAGGGTTTCCAAGGCGGCGCCACGGTCAGTCGCGCCCCCGGCACCGCCATCGCCAACACCAAGGATCCGGGCATGTTCCTCAACGAGCATTACTCCATGGAAGCCTTCGCCACCAAGGTCCCCAATGGCAAGTACTTGGCCAAGCTGTATTTTGCCGAAACGTTTGAGGGCATCACCGGCCCCGGGCAACGGGTGTTCTCCTACACGGTGCACGGCCGTGAATTCAAAGATTTCGATATTTGGGTCGAGGCCGGCGGCGCCAATCGCGCCTACGTGGAAAGCGTGCCCGTGGAAGTGACCAACGGGGAATTCCGCATCGCCTTCAAGAGCCAGGTGGAAAATCCTGAAATCAACGCCATCGAGCTCATTCCGCAAGCGGCGACCACGGCGGCGGCCCCGGCCGCGCCCACCGGCCCGCCGGTCCTCAAGATCGACGCCGGAAAGGTGACCGGCATGGTCAGCCCCAAGCTCTACGGCTTGATGACCGAGGAGATCAACTTCTCGTATGAGGGCGGCATTTACGGGGAATTGATCCGCAACCGCACCTTCAAGTCGAACCTGCAGAATCCCGTGTTTTGGACCAATGTCGGGGACGCGACCCTGATGATCGACAGCAACCAGCCGCTGACGGCCGCGTTGAATGTCAGCCTGAAGTTGGACGCGTCCAAGGCGACCAAGGAAGCCCCGGCGGGCATCGCCAATGGCGGTTACTGGGGGATTCCGGTGCGACCCAACACCACCTATCAGGCCTCGTTTTACGCCCGGGCCGAAGGGTTCGCCGGCTCGGTGGAATTGGTCATTGAGAGCGAGGACGGCAAGACCGTCTTTGCCTCCGGTTGGAGCGCGCCGCTCTCCGGCCAGTGGCAAAAGTTTGAAGTGCCGTTGAAGACCGGCGCCGTGGCGCCTTCGAAGGAAAATCGTTTCGTCCTCCGGACCACCCAGCCCGGCACGATTTGGTTGCAGAACGTCTCGTTGTTTCCGCCGACCTACAACCGCCGGCCCAATGGCACCCGCCCGGACATCATGCAATTGCTCGCCGACATGAAGCCCGCGTTCCTGCGGTTTCCCGGCGGCAATTATTTGGAGGGCAACAAATTGAGCGAACGCTTTAATTGGAAGGAGACGATCGGTGACGTCACCGAGCGCCCAGGCCACCGCAGCCCGTGGGGTTATTGGTCCACGGACGGTTTCGGCTTCCTGGAGTTTCTGGAGTGGTGCGAGGACTTGCACATGGAGCCGCTGTTGGCCGTTTTTGCCGGTTACACCTTGGACAAAAAGTATGTTGAGGCCGGCCCCGGTTTGGAGCCGTACGTGCAGGACGCCCTGGATGAGATTGAGTACGTCATCGGCGACACCAGCACGAAGTGGGGCGCCCGCCGCGCCCAGGACGGCCATCCGCTGCCCTTCGCCATGACCTACGTCGAAATCGGGAACGAGGATTGGTTCGACAAGAGCGGCAGCTACGAAGCGCGCTACGCGCAAATTCACGACGCGATCCGGGCCAAGTACCCGCAGTTGCAGCTCATTTCCTCCGTGGGCTATGAGCAGCCGGTGAACCTCCAGGTGCATGGCCGCCGGCCCGACCTGGTGGATGAACACTATTACCGCTCGCAGGAGGAAATGCAGGCCCACGCGCTCGACTACGACAAATACTCCCGCACGAACGCCACCAAAATCTTTTGCGGTGAATGGGCCACCCGGGTGGGCACGCCCACCCCGAACCTGGCCGGCGCGCTGGGCGACGCCGCCTGGATGACCGGCATGGAACGAAATTCCGACATTCTGCTCATGGAGTGCTACGCCCCGGTGTTCGTCAACGTGAGCCGGCTCACCGGCCAGAACCGCTCCATGCAATGGGCTTCGGACCTGATCGGCTATGACGCGCTGAACAGCTACGGCTCCCCGCCCTATTACGCCCAGAAGATGTTCAGCAACCTGCACGGCGATGAGATTCTCGCCACGGATTCCCAAAACATCCCCACCCGCGATTGGGTGCGCCGCGGCCGCGGCGGCAACGCCTCGCCGGCCCAGCAAATCCGGGAGGTTTTCTTCGACGCCACCCGCGACCGCCAGCAAGGGATCATCTTTGTGAAAGTGGTCAATGCCACCGGCACCCCGCAAGCCATCCAGGTCGAGATCAAGGGGGCGGCCAACATCAATACCGAAGGCGAGGCGGAGGTGTTGCACGGCGGCAGCTTGGATGACACCAACTCCATCACCGAGCCGACCAAAGTGGTGCCCCACACCGAGAAGGTCACCGGCCTCGGCGCCCGGTTCACGCGCGAGTTTCCGGCCTATTCGGTCACCGTGTTGAAAGTGCGGACGAAGTAAATCGGCCCGGACCGGCCGGCGGCGGCTGTTGAATCATCATGAACTCCTCCCTTCCCGCCCGCTGCCTCTTGGCGGCGCTGCTCGCCCTCGGTCCGCAACTGGCCCGCGCCGCCGCTCCGGAGATCTCCGGAGCGTCCGGCGCGGCGGCCCGGCATTGGACGGCCGACAACGGCAACGGCACCTACTCGAATCCCCTGTTCTACGAGGAGTTTGAAGATCCGGATGTGATCCGCGTGGGGGAGGATTACTACCTGGCCGGCACCACCATGCACATGAACCCGGCGGTGCAGCTCATGCATTCCCGGGATTTGGTGAACTGGGAGTTGGCGGGCTACTGCACGAATCGGTTGGATCTCGGGCCGGCCTTTCGGCTCGAAGGCGGCAACATCTACGGCCGGGGCATTTGGGCGCCCTGTCTGCGGTATCACGACGGCGTTTTCTACCTCTTTTCCAATGTCAACGGCGCGGGCCTGTTGGTGTTTCGGTCGCGCTCCATCAGCGGCCCTTGGGAAATGAACCAGTTGCCCGGCCGGCACGATCTGTCGGTGTTGTTTGATGATGACGGCAAGGTCTATGTCATCTCCGGGGGCGGCAGCCCTTACCCCATCGACGAACTTGCGCCGGATCTCCGGTCCTTCATTCCGGGCGCGCGGCATCAACTGGTTGGCCGCATGGGTGAAGGTCACCATTTGTACAAAGTGAAGGGCAAATACGTGGACGTCTCGGCCATTCCGGGCGGCACCGTTGATCAAATGGTGGCCACCGCCGATTCCATCGACGGCCCCTGGACAGTGGAGCGCATGGTCCAGGGCGAGTCGCTGGGTGTCACCACCGTCACCCCGCAACGCGCCCAGCCGGGCGACCGGGGCCTGACGCTGCACCAAGGCGGCATCGTGGACACCCCCGCGGGCGATTGGTGGAGCATCATCATGTCCGACCATGGCAGCGCCGGCCGCATGGTCGCCCTCGTGCCCGTCACTTGGTCCGAAGGATTCCCGCTCATCGGCCTCTCGGGCAATCCCCGCAAGGCGCCCAACACTTGGGTGAAACCCAACACCGGCCACTCCCAAGCCCCGCAACCCGCTTTCATCCACGACGACAATTTCGACGGTCCCCGGCTCAATCCCCTCTGGCAGTGGAACCACGCCCCCGATGACGCCAAGTGGTCGCTCTCGGAAAAGCCCGGGGTGTTGCGGCTCCATTCCCTGCCCGCCACCAACTTTTATTCCGCCCGCAACAGCCTTTGCCAGCGTCCTCCCGGGCCGGAATCGATCATGACGGTGGAGTTGGACACCACCGGCCTGCTCCCGGGGGACACTGCGGGTTTGGCCCTGCTGAGTTCCCCGTACGCTTGGATCGGCGTGGTCAAAACTGACGGGGAGACCACGCTTCAAATGTTGGAATCTCCCGGCGGCGGCGGCGGGCGCCGCGGTGCCCCCGCGCCTCCCGCCCCCACGCCGACGGTGGGCGCCACCAATCCCCCCGCCCATCTCTGGTTGCGGGTCGCGTGCGACTTCGACACCGATCAGGCGGTTTTCAGTTGGAGCGCCGACGGCCGCCAGTTTACCGCCTTGGGCAAACCTTTCCCGATGACCTTTCAACTGCGCACCTTCCAAGGGGTGCGCCCCGCCCTCTTCAATTTCAACACCACGGGTCAAACCGGCGGGTACGCTGATTTCGACAACTACACCGTCGTTGAACCCCGGGCCCGCGGGTTGGAGCGCAGCATACCCGTCGGCCAAACCATCCGCCTCACCAGCGGTGCCGATGGCACCGTCCTGGCCGGCGATGCCGGAACCATGGCGCTCATCAACCTCCCCGCTGAGGCCTCCGCCGCCAATCCAAGCACGCGCTTCCGCGTCGTCGACCTGGGTTTGGGCCGCGTGGCGTTCCAGGCGGCAACCGGTGCCTTTGTCTCCGTCGCCGAGGACGGCGTGCGGATCAAGGATTTGGCCGGCCAAAAGCCCACCGCTGCCGAGTCCTTCCAATGGATCAACCTCCTGCGCGGCGATGCGACCTTCCTCTCCCTGCAAAACCACCGCTACCTCGCGACCCAACCCAACACTCCTGGGCGCGTTACCGCCACCGCCACCAGCCCCCGGCCCGCCCGCAAAGGCGGGGAATGCTTCACATGGAAAGCCGTCGATTGACAGGTGCTCCCCAACCCGGCGTTTTGGTGCTTGGGGGCCGCACGGAAAAAGGATTTGGCCACGTTCCGGGATTACCCTACTGTTTTGTGCACGCACCCGGCCACTTAGTGGCGGCGTTGGCACGCGGGACGGGATTCGCCGGGCGGCCGGGATCGATGACTGATTGAATGACTTTATGAAAACCTTTTTGACGATGAAACAACTCGGAGCGGGACTCTTGGGGCGCGGCGGCCGTTGGCTGGCGCTGGCGGCGTGCGGTTTGTTCCTGGCGTCCTGCGGTGAGGAACCGGCGAAGACGCCCGGCGGCGCCGCGGCCGAGGCCGGCGGCGGGGCCAAGAAGAAGCAGATCGTCGTGGGCTTCTCCCAGATCGGCGCCGAAAGCGGTTGGCGCACGGCCAACACGGAGTCCATCCAATCCGAAGCCAAAAAGCGCGGGATCAAATTGCTGTTCTCCGACGCCCAGGGCAAACAGGAAAACCAGATCAACGCCCTGCGCTCCTTCATCGCCCAGGGCGTGGATGTGATCGCCTTTTCGCCGGTGATCGTTTCCGGCTGGGAGCCGGTGCTGCAGGAAATCAAGAAGGCCGGCATCCCCGTCGTTCTGACCGACCGCGCGGTGGACGCCAAGGACGACACTTTGTATGCGACCTTCATCGGTTCTGATTTCATCGAGGAAGGCCACCGCGCCGGGGAATGGCTCGCCAAGGCCACGGGCGGCAAGGCCGTGATCGCGGAATTGGTCGGCACGCCCGGCGCCGCGCCCGCCATCGACCGCAAGAAGGGCTTCGAGGAAGTGCTCGCAAAGAATCCCGGCATGAAAATCATCAAGTCCCAGAGCGGCGATTTCAACCGCACCAAGGGCAAGGAAGTCATGGAAGCGTTCCTCAAGAGCCCCGAAGCCAAGCAGATCACCGCTCTTTACGCCCATAACGACGACATGGCCCTCGGCGCCATCCAGGCCATCGAGGAAGCCGGTCTCAAGCCCGGCAAGGACATCGTGGTGGTGTCCATCGACGGCGTGCGCGGCGCGTTTCAAGCCATGGCCGACGGCAAGCTGAACTGCACCGTGGAGTGCAATCCCCTGATCGGGCCGCAACTGTTTGACGCCGTGGAGGCGTTGCTCGCCAAGAAGACTTTGCCCAAGCGCACGGGCGTGATGGAATCGGTGTACGAGCAATCGCAGGCCAAGGAAGCCTTGCCGAACCGCAAGTACTAACAACTGCCGCCCCGCGATGTCCGTCTCCACTTGGCATGGCCTCTGACGCCTCCGCTCCGCTGCTGGAGATTCGCGGCCTGACGAAAAGCTTCCCCGGGGTCAAGGCGCTGGAAGGGGTGGATTTCACCGTCCGCCGCGGCGAAGTCCACGCCCTCATGGGCGAAAACGGCGCCGGGAAGAGCACGTTGATCAAGGTGCTCACGGGCGTTTATGCGCCCGATGGCGGCACCTTCCGGCTGGGGGGCGCGGTGATTCGACCGGCCTCCACGAAGGAAGCGGAGGCGGTCGGCATCAGCACGGTTTACCAGGAGGTGAACCTCATTCCGCACCTGTCGGTGGCGGAAAACATTTGCCTGGGCCGGCAACCGACCCGGTTCGGCTTCGTGGATTGGGCGGGCATGACCCGCCGGGCCGTGGCGGCGCTGGCGCGGGTTGATTTGCGCATCGATGTGCGCCGTCCGCTGTCGTCTTATTCCATCGCCATTCAACAGCTCACCGCCCTGGCGCGGGCGCTGGATGTTTCCGCCCGCCTGCTCATCCTCGATGAGCCGACCTCCAGCCTCGACGCCCGGGAAGTGGGGGAGTTGTTCCAAGTCCTCCGCAAGCTGCGGGCCGAGGGCCTGGGCATCGTGATGGTCACGCATTTTCTCGACCAGGTTTACGCCATCGCCGACCGCATCACGGTCCTGCGCGACGGTCGCTTGGTGGGCGAATATGAAACCGCGAAGCTGCCCCGCATGGAGTTGGTGAGCCGCATGGTCGGGCGCGATTGGTCGGCCGTGGCCGCCGCGCCGCGCGCCGTCGCCGGGGTGGGGGAACCCACCGGCGAAGTGCTGCTGGAATTGCGCAACTTTGGCCGTCCCGGCTTGGTCGGGCCGGTGGACTTTTCGCTGCGCGCGGGCGAAGTGATGGGGTTGGCCGGCCTGCTCGGCTCCGGCCGCACCGAGACCGCCCGGTTGATTTTCGGCATTGAACGCGCCCGCACCGGCGAGATGCGGCTTGGCGGCCGGCCGATCAAGGTGCATTCCCCGCGCCAGGCGATCCGCGAGGGGCTGGCCTTCACCTCGGAGAATCGCAAGCTCGAGGGCATTATTCCGCACCTCTCGGTGCGCGAGAACATCATTCTGGCGCTCCAGGCGCGGGAAGGTTTGCTGCGGCCCCTGCCGCGCGCGCGCCAACTGGCCCTGGCTGACGAGTTCATCCAGTTGCTCGGCATCAGCACGCCGGGACCCGAGCAGGCGGTGATGAATCTGAGCGGCGGCAACCAACAGAAAGTCCTGCTCGCCCGCTGGCTGGCGCTCCAGCCGCGCTTGTTGATTTTGGACGAACCGACCCGGGGCATCGACGTGGGCGCGAAGGCGGAGATCGAAAAGCTCGTGCAATCGCTGCGGGCCAAGGGGCTGGCGATCCTGTTCATCAGTTCGGAACTCGAAGAGGTCGTGCGGGGATGCCGACGGGTGGTCGTGCTGCGCGACCGCGTGCAGGTCGGGGAATTGACCGGCCCGGCCCTGACCGAGGAGGGCATTTTGCAAACCATCGCCGGAGCGAGCCATGCGCCCTGAACGCTTCCAAAACCGACCGGTGCGGTGGTGGTCCGGGCTGGAATGGCCCGTGGCCGGCCTAGCCCTGTTGCTGCTCTTCAACTTGACCTTCACGCCCGGGTTCTTCCACTTGGAACTGCGGAACGGCCACTTGTACGGCAGCCTGGTCGATATCATCAACCGCGGTTCGCCGGTGGTGATTCTAGGCCTGGGCATGACCCTGGTGATTGCGACCGGAGGCGTTGATTTGTCCGTGGGCGCGGTCATGGCCATCGCGGGCACCGTGGCGGCGCAATTGATCCTCCGCCCGGGCTTTTCCTTCCCGGCGCTGATCCTGGCGTCCTTGGCGGTGGGCACGCTGGCGGGCTGTTGGAACGGCTTTTTGGTCACTTGGCTGCGGGTGCAACCCTTGGTGGCCACCCTGGTGCTCATGGTCGGCGGCCGCGGCATCGCGCAACTGCTCACCAACGGACAGCAAATCTATTTCGAGGACGCGCGGTTGGTGTTCGTCGGCAACGGGCATCTCCTCGGCCTGCCGTTTCCCGTGCTCCTCAGTCTGGCCCTGCTGGGCCTCACCGCGCTGCTCACGCGGCGGACGGCCTTGGGCCTGTTCATCGAATCCGTCGGCGACAACCCCCGCGCCAGCGAGTTCGCGGGCGTCAGTACCCGCACGGTGAAGTTTGTGGTGTACGCCTTCTCCGGCTTCTGCGCCGGGCTGGCCGGGTTGATCGACACTTCGAACATCAAAAGCGTGGACGCCAACAAAATCGGCCTCACCCTTGAATTGGACGCGATCCTCGCCGTGGTCGTGGGCGGCACGGCCCTCACCGGCGGCCGTTTTTCGCTTTTAGGCACCGTGGTGGGCGCGTTGTTTATCCGCACCCTCACCACCACGATGTACGCTTGGAACGTCAAATCCGATGTCGCCCCGGTGCCGAAGGCCCTGGCGATCATTGCCGTGTGCCTGCTGCAATCGCCCGCCTTCCGCCGGCGCCTGGCGGCCTTCCGCCGCGCCTCCCCGTCATGAAGCCCCCCCGCCTCAACTCCCAATACATCCCCTTGGTCGCCACGGGCGTGGTGCTGGCGGTCCTGTATGTGACCGGCGGCTGCCTGTTCCCGAACTTCTTTTCGTTGCGGGTGCTGGTCAATCTTTTCGGTGGCAACGCCGTCCTCGGCGTGGCGGCCATTGGCGCGACCTTCGTGATCCTGTCGGGCGGCATTGACCTTTCCGTGGGCGCCGTGATCGGCTTCACCAGTATTTTGATCGCCACGCTGGTGGAGGAGCATCACGTGGCTCCCCTGCTGGCCATCAGCCTGGCGTTGCTGCTGGGCACCGGCTTTGGCGCGGGCATGGGCGCCCTGATCCAGCGCTTTGAGCTCCCGCCCTTTCTAGTAACCCTGGCCGGCATGTTCCTGGCCCGCGGCCTCGCCTTTGTCGTGCGGCCGGACAATTTGGGCATCCACCATCCCTTTTACGCCGAAGGCATCAACCACTCCCTCGCCCTCCAATTGGATTCGCGGGTGAGTTGGCCGTTCGCGGCCACTTGCTTTGTCGCGTTATTCTTGGTCGCCCTGGTCCTCGCCCACTACACCCGGCTGGGCCGGAACATCTACGCTTTGGGCGGCGACGAAACCTCCGCCCGTCTCATGGGCTTGCCCGTCGCCCGGACCAAGATTGCCACCTACACCATCGGCGGCTTTTGCTCCGCGCTCGCCGGGGTCGTTTACACCTTCACCACCCAGAACGGCGATCCCGCCGCCTGCGTCGGCAAAGAGTTGGAAGCCATCGCCGCCGTGGTGATCGGTGGCACCCTGTTGAGTGGCGGTGTGGGTTTTGTGGCCGGCACCGGAATGGGCGTACTGATCCTGGGGCTGATCCAAACCCTCATCACCTACCAAAACCTGAATTCCTGGTGGACCGTCATCGTGGTGGGTCTGCTGCTGCTCCTCTTTATCCTCCTGCAAAACGTCGTCTCCGCCCTCTCCGGTCGACTCGACAACACGGCGCGTCACGGTTGAGCGAGCCGACCCTGCCACCGACATCCCCTCGCAGGAGATGTTATGCCCTCGCAATGCCATCCGGATTGCCGTCGGCCCATCCGGTCCCGCAACCTGAGTCCCGAAGCGAATCGCCCATTCAGTGGTGAAGGTCTGCCGGACGGTGGGGCCTGGATAAAGTGGCCTCGCTCAATCTTTACTTCCCGCCCAACAAATCCCCGAACGCCGGCAGCAGGGCGTACTTTTTCTGCCACGGGGTGTACATCAATCCACGCACGCCCTTCGTGTGGTGGGCGAGGTCCAACCAACCGCTGACTTCCTTCAAATCATCGGCGTCGTAATAGCACGCCGCCAGGGTGGCGAAGCCGCGCTGGGCGAAGAAATCCAGACTTTTGGCGCGGGGTTCGCCGCCCCACACCGCAATGACCAAATCTTTGGGGATGTGATCCCAGGAACCGGTGAAATCCCCCTGGGCCAGGTAATAGTGCGGATGGGCGTTGTGATTCGGGTCGAGCATGTCGGACCAGACGTAGATCCGCGCGCCGGGGGAATAACGTCGAATCGCCAGCGCTTGTCGGGTGACGCAATCCCCGAGTAATTCTCCCAGATCACGGCCCGTGCACGCGCGGCAGGTGCCCGCCATGCGCACCTCGTCCATGTTCAACAACACCCGGCGGGGATGCACCTTTTCGGCCAGCAACCTGGCCTCATGATCGAAAATCTCGTCCACCGCCGGTTCGGCCATGCACACCGTCACTTGGGAATCGTTGACCAGGAGGGAATGATACCAGCTCACCTTCAACGTCTCGCCCTCGGTGATCCTGCCGCCGGGCAGGATGGACAGGGACCGGGCGGCGCCGTCGTCGCGCCACGGGCTGAAGCCGCGGTTTTCCCAGGGGGCGTAATCCTTGCCCTCGGTGTAGGTCATGGTTCCCGCGGCATTGCGCACGGTCACCGGAGTGCCGGGCCGGCGCAACAGGTTCACCGGGCCGACCTCTTCCACCCTCCAATCGTCCAACCACAAGCGTCCCGAGCGGCCGCCCCACATGCCCGCGTAAAGGAGGACTTTTTCCCGGTCCAACGAATTGAACAACCAACTGATCTCGCGCCAATCCTCCGTGGCGGCGAGATTGAACTGCCGGGGCGCCAGTTCCTGGTCCCCCGCGAGGGCCATCATGCGGAACGCGTTCACGGGTTCGAGCTGCTCGGTCTTCGCCCACACCTTGACGCGGTAGCAGCGGTGCGGTTGCACCCGGATTTCCTGCATCACCCGGCCGTGGCCGTGCTCATTGGCGGTGAAATGCTCGAAGCGCAACGAAGCCCGGCCGCCATGCCGCACCGTGGTGTCCGCGAAACTCACCTCCCCCGGTTGGTCGTGAAAACCGAACCCCGCCATCCGGTCGCCCTTGAAGTCTTCAAAGCCCCCGTTGCGCAATGCCGCCGTTCCGCCGCCGGCGAAGACCGCTTGCCCGCCTTGAACCGCCATCGGGGCGTCCACCACGGGCAGGCCCTCGGCCAGATTGCGGTCATGCGTCAGCACCCCGCCGCCGTAGCCGATGGAAAAAACCGCCGGAATCAGCTCGATATGATTGCGTTCGCAGGCCGCCTGCAGTTTGGCGAGCCGCGCAAAGTACTCCGGCGATTGCTTGCACAGCGTGTCCATGCCGGTCGAGAGCACCGCTCCGTTGATCCCGTGCGCCCCGCCCTGCACGAGCACCTGCTCCATCTCCGCCACGTCCGCGTCCCGGTCCAGATTCCAACCGAACAACCAAACAAACCGGTCGGGATACGGTTCCGCGGACCAGACCCGCGCGGATGGCTGGAGAAGTGCGCAGCACAGGGCGGCGGCGCAGCAGCGGCGAAACAAGGGCGTGGACATGTTGCCGAAGCTAATCCGACCGGGATGGAAACTCAAGCTTGGGGAGCGGGAACGAAGCGCACTTTCGACATGATTACATGATGGAACATGAATGGGAACGGACGGAACGGCGCCGAATCAAGCGGTGCGGGGCGCGTCCGGATGCGGCGCGGAAGCGGGGCTGGGGAAAAAGTGGGAGCTGCTGGTGGCAAGCCGTTTCCAGCCATCGCGTCGCCGCCACGATTCGCTGCCAATCCGCCGTGCCGTTCGTTTGCCGGCGAAGTTCAGGGCGGTAGCAAATCCGCACTGTAGCCCGCCCGCAGGGCAAACTCGTACTGCTGTTTATCCGCCGTTACCAAGTGGTCGAAGCCGAATTCCAACAAGGCCACGTGCAGGAGATCAGCCGTTTTGATCGGGTGCAGGTGGCCGAATCTCCGGGAGAGTTCTCCCGCCCAGTCAAAGACCGCTTCGTAATCCAGTGGCTGGCGGATGATTCTCCCCCGGCGCAGACCCTGTTCAAATAAAGCCATTCCGGCTTCAAATTGTTCGCCCGTCATCTGCGGCAAACCATCCGCTCCCCGCAACCAAGTTTTGCGTCGCGCGGATTGCACGATTTCTATTTCATTAAAACGCGAAATGAGCAACGGCGGGGCAAAATCTTGCAAGCGTCGCCAGGCCGCCGCCGAGTTGGACTCCCGCCAGTACAGTTAGAACAGGAAGCCGCTGTCGAAATAGGGCCTCAAAACCGATCCTCTTTGTCCTCGGCCAGTATTTCCGTGGCCGTGGGGCCGCTGAGTGGCACTGGGAAATGCTTCCGCCAGTGCGCTTCAAAATCCGGCCACTGCATGGGTTGCTCCGTGTCGGCGGCCGCCGCTTTGGGCACGTTCGTCGGCGCGGAGAGGACCACCCACGGTTGGCCGCCGCGGGTCACGAGAATCGACTGCCCGTCGTGGGCCAACTGGGAGAATTCCCCGAAGCGCTCCACCATTTGCTCTTCCGTGATCATCTTCATCTTGTGCAGAATCTGGCCTCGGACCCGCATCAAGTCAAGGTCCGCCGGCGGTCCCATGGAGGTCGTTTTCGGTGGCGGGTGGGCGCGTAATACCCCCGGAGAACGCCTCCGATCCTCTCCGCGTCTCTGCGTCTCTGCGGGAAATCTCCCCTTCGGTGGTGACAGGCGCCTCGGTGCTTGGACTCAACCCCGCGCCATCGCCGCTTCGTACAACCCCGCAAAATCCCGGGCCGCAATCGTCCGGGGATTAAAGGTCGCGGTCCATTGCCGCGCGGCTTCGGCGGCCAAATCGGTCACCGCGTCGGCAGGAACGCCGCAGTTGTTTAGGGAAGCCGGGAAACCGGCGACCCGCAGCAAGGCGTTCAATCGCCCGATCAATACCTCCAGCGCCGCGGCGGCCTCCGTGCCCGCCGGCACGAGTTCGGCGGCGACGGCCAGCTCGGCGTAGGCCGCCAGCGCCGCGGGGTCCGCGCCGTTGAAGCGCACCACGTGGGGGAGCATCATGCCGACGGCCTGGCCGTGGGGGATGTTGAAGTGGGCCGTGAGGGGGTTGGCGGCGGAATGGGCGGCGCCCAGCATGCTGTTCTCAATCGCCAGCCCCGCGTAGGCCGCGCCGAGTTGCATGCGGCCGCGGGCCGCGGCGTCCCCGGGATGGCTCAGCACGCGGGGGAACGCCGCCACCGCCAGCTTGAATGCCGCGTGCGAATAGAGCAGCGAAACCGCGGAACGTTTGCGCGTGACGGCGGTTTCCACCGCGTGCGCCAGGGCGTCGATGCCGGTGCAGGCGGTGACCCGCGGCGGCTGGGACAGGGTGAGTTCCGGGTCCAGGAGTGCGACGCGTGCCGACGCCTTGGGGTCGCCGCAGGCCATTTTCTGGTGCGTGGCCTCGTCCGCGATCAGGGCGAAGGACTGGCATTCGCTGCCGGTGCCCGCCGTCGTCGGGAGCGCGAGCAGGGGCAGCATGGGTTGCGTCGCTTTGCCCACCCCCCAATAATCCTGCATGCGGCCGCCGTTGGTGAGCAGGAAATTGCAGCCCTTGGCGGTGTCCATGCTGCTGCCGCCGCCCAGGCCCACAAGGGTGTCCACCTCCGCCGCGCGCGCCATCGCCAGGCATTCCGCCACGTCCAGCGTGCTGGGGTTTTCCCGCACGCGGCCGAACACGGTCACCTGCAAACCAGCTTCGGTGAGGTGGCCCGTGATGCGTGCGGCGTGGCCGGCGGCGACAATGCCGGGGTCCGTGACCAGCAGCACGCGGCGGGCGCCGATCCCCCGGGCGAGTTCGCCCACCCGCGCCGCGACGCCCGGGCCGAACACGAGCCGGGTCGGGCACTGGAAATCAAACGGCAACGCGGCCGGCGTCGGAGCGGACGGGGTTTCCGGAGCGGCGGACCGTTCGGCGCGGGACATGGCGTGCAGTTGGGGTGGGCGGCGGCGGAGTGGGTGGTGGCGTTAGTCGGCGCGGTCGATGGACCGGCGCTTGTAGAGGAACTCGAACATGTTGCCCTCGTGGGGTTGGTCCCACGAAATCTTCATGGTCGAAATCGGCCCGAGGTTGAGGCGCTCAATCAGCGGCGAGGCCAGCAACTTTTCGGTGAAGCCGGGGTCCTTCGTGATCGCCGTGACGACGAGCGAGGGGCCGATCCGGTCCAGCATTTCCGCTTGGGGCACCTCCACCACGCTGGCGTAGGGGCAAAGGAACTCGCGGTTCGCCAGGGGATGCGCGAAGGAATCGCAGCGGATGATCGTGGGCCGCAGATAAACGCCGCCTTCGAAGATAACCTTGCGCGGTCCCTGGCGGTATTTCGCCGTGACGTCCTCCGCGCCGGGCACCGCCAAGTCGGTGGTGATCGCGGAGTCGATGTAATCGGCCATCTTGGTGTTTGCGAAGCCGGAAAGGCGGGCGTTTTCATCCGCGGCGGGCAGCGGGGCGATGGGGCCGAGCTTTTGTGCCAAAGCGTCCGCGATGGCCGCGCCGTGGCGGGGCACCACAATGGCGGAGGCGTTGATGCAACTGCGGCCGCCATTGTCGGCGATGGACCCGGCCATGAGGTCCAGGTACTCCGGCCAGCGATCCACGGTGTCCTCGCCCAGCAGGATTTTGCTGAAGCCGGGGCCGTGGATTTGAATCGCCGGGTTGTTGGCGTAACGGTCCGTCGTGCTCTTGTCGCCGAAAATCAAGGCGCGCCCGCACATCTTCAGGATTTCTCCGGCCCCTTCGTGGTCCGTGGGATAAAAACCAAAAGCTTCCGCCGGGCAGCCCGCCGCGATGAAGGCGTGGATCAGCCGCAGCGGCGTCCAAGGCTCCTCTTTGCCGGGCTTGATGATGACCGGGATTTTCAGGGCGATGGCCGGGAGCCAAAGGGAATTCACCGCCGGCGAGTTGCTGGGCATGACCAGGCCCAGCGCCTGGGCCGTGGGGTAATAGCTGATGGGCGTGCCGGACTGGACGCCGTAGCCGCGGTCCAAAATCTCCAAATCCAAGCCGCGCGTGAGGCCGTTCAGCACCGTGGCCATATCGGTGAGCGCGTGGTGGATCTTGGCCATGTTGCGCCGCACCATGACGTACGGCAGTCCGCTCGTGGCGGAGAGCGTCAGGATGTAATCCTGGGCGGACTGCATATGCCCCCGGTCGCCGAGGGGCAGGGTGCCGTTCAGGAAGAACTCGCCGGCCTTGGCGCTGATGTCGATCAACTGCCGCGTGGTGAACTTGCGCAAGGCGGCGCGGGATTCCCCGATCCGGGCGAGGTCCTTGCGGACGATGCCGGCATTGACTTGGCTGATGGTCACCAACGGGGTTCCGGTGCGGTGATCCACCAAATTGGCTTGGTCGAGGCTTTGGTACGGGCGGCCCCGGCGCAGGGCGGGGATATGGGGAAGGGTGCTCATGGAAAAAGGGCGGGCGGTCGCAAAAACGGGTGCCGAGGCGTCATCGAGGACGCGGCGCGGACACCGTTTTTAGTTCGTTCATGCCGCGAGTCTAACCGATCCGCCGGGTATTTCAACCCGGCAATCCACTCCCAAAAGGCGGGCACCTTGGCGGGTGGCTTCCTTGCACCCCTGCCATCCCGCTCCCGTGACGCAAACGGCCGGCCTTGGGGGGATGGTCGGGGCCGGCGCGATTTGCCGCTCCCGGCGCCAGCTTCCGAAAACGGTCCTGCGATCCCTCCAACTGCCCCCCCGTGGTGAAACCGGTCGAAGCACGGATTTTGAAAGCCAAACCACACGCGGATCTTCGGCATGGGGAGAAGGATTGGGAGGCCCTTGAATTTAATCAAAATTGCGCCATTTATAAGGGGAGCCGGGATTTCGGGTCGGAGACGGCGATGCGCTTTCCAAGGGCATTTGTTTTTGCTGGAAAGTAGTTGGCTTCGGAGCATTCTACCAATCGCTTTCAAACACCATGTGATGACCAAACAATTCGTAAATCGAAAAATGGCCTGGTCAGACCGCCGGTGCCAATGGTCGACCGCAAACGGCCTAAACTCCGACTTCGCAGGCGGCACCAGCATTAAAAGCAGCTCCGACTTCCTCGGACTTGAGCCGGGGATCAGGGGCATGTCCCGCGAAATCATGAAAGGATTTGGGGCGTGAAAAAGAGCCGACTCGCAATGGTCGCCCAGGCGGCGCGACAATTGCCACCGCGGCCTACCCGGCCGGAAGTGGAAGGTGCATTCGCCGATCTTTTGCAACTCATTCTTTCGGCACGCCAACGGGCGTACCAGGCGGTCAATAGCGAACTCGTCGCGCTTTACTGGCGGGTCGGTGAATTCATCAGTCAAAAGTTGGAGGCCGCCGAATGGGGCGATGGCGTAGTTGATCAGTTGGCCCGCTTCCTCGCCCGGGCGCAGCCAGGTTTGCGGGGCTTCACGAGGGCCAACCTGTTCCGCATGCGGCAGTTTTACGGCCTGTACCGCGGCCGGCAAAAAGTCGCACCACTGGTGCGACAATTACCTTGGTCGCACCATTTGATCTTGATGGGCGGGTGCAAACGGGAGGACGAAAGGGATTTTTACCTCCGCCGCGCAGTCCGGGAGCGATGGGGCAAGCGCGAACTGGAGCGGCAGTTGCGGGCGGGGCTCTTTGCCAAAGCCGTCCTCGCGCCGCCCAAACTATCGAACGCTTTGCGAAAACTTCAGCCCCGGGCGGCGGAGTTTTTCAAGGATGCTTACAATCTGGAGTTCCTTGGAATGCCGACCGAGTATTCGGAGGCGGACCTGCACGGCGCGCTGCTCCGGAATCTGGGCCGGTTCATGACGGAATTGGGGCGCGATTTCTGCTTTGTTGGCTCCCAATACCCGGTCCAAGTCGGCGGGCAGGATTTTGCGCTCGATTTGTTGTTTTTCCACCGCAGCATGAACTGCTTGGTTGCCCTTGAGCTGAAGATTCGCGAGTTTCGCCCCGAAGATCTGGGCAAACTCAACTTTTACCTCGAGGCGCTCGACCGCGACCACCGCAAGGCCCACGAAAACCCGGCCATTGGTCTGCTGCTTTGCGCCACCAAGGATGCCGAAGTGGTCGAGTATTGCCTCAGCCGCGCGCTCTCCCCAACCTCGGTCGCGGAGTATCAAACCCTGCTGCCCGACAAGGAACTTTTAAAGGCCAAGCTGCATGAGTTTTTCCAACTTTGCGCCCCGTCGGATCATGATGAGCAGGAGCCGAAGCGCCAAAAGCCAAGCCGTGTTAAGAAAAAGGCATGACATCTGCAATTTGGGCTCGTCGCGCCCAAATTCGATCGCCGGGGCCAAAGGGAACCGAATCAGCCGGCGACAAGTCTAAACCGGGGTGGTTGCCTTCCGGTCCGCTCTGCGCTTACCGCGCTCCCCGCCTTCACCGACCTTCCCCCCCCCGCACGGGCCCCGGCGTTGGTTCGTCCGGGAAGTAGACCTGCACGGCGGTGAAGCGGTCGTCGCGCCATTGCTTTTCGCGGAGGAGCCAATCCCGGACGAATTCGGCGACGGTGCGCCGGCATTGCTCGCGCACCGCCGCTTGGTGCCGCGGGTCGTCCGCGTAACGGACCAGGATGGGGGTCAAATCTTGCTCCAACGCCGCCAGTTGCTCGGCGGCATTAAAGCGCGCCCAGCCGCTCGAGGAGTGTTTCTCCAAGGCCGCCGTGTTGATCGCCGGGGGCAGGGACGCGTGGATGGCCGGGGCGCGCACCACGCATATGTTGGACGTCACGTCCAATTGCCAGGCGTCCCGCAGGCGGAGGTAGTACCGGTAGGTCGCCGGCACGCGGATTTCCGCCACGGTCGTGCCCAGATCCACCCAGCCCCAGGCGGTGGTGCGCTGGTCGGAACGGGAGATGGTCTCCGTGACGGTCAAGGCGCCGAGGTCCAGGCGCCCCCCGGGGTCGCGGGACAGGGTGGGCAGCGCTTCGGTAAAAGTGGTAGTGATGGTGCCTTGGCGAAAGCGTGCCAGCGCGGCCCCCGCCTCCTCGCCTGCGGCATGCAGCACCCGGGTGGCCTCGGTGCCGCCGGCATGCACGAGATCCCCCGGGGTCTCCCGGCAACCGCGCAGCGCCGAGAGCAGTGCGGCCAAACCGAGCGCCGTGACCAGCACCACCACGGCCGGCCAACGCCAGGCATTCGGGGCGGACGAGGGCTTCGGCGGCGGCGCGGCCGGTTGGTTTCCAAGCATGGGGCAACGCTAATCGGGAATGCGCCGCGCGGCAAGCGGCCGCGGCGGCCTCACGCCTGCCCAAACGCCTGCCGCAGCCGCGCGATGCTCTTGGGCACCGCCACGTTGGGATCCTCCTTCCCCTCGAATTCCAGCGAAACGTAACCCGTGTAGTTGGCCGCGCCCAAAATCCCCGCGATGCGGTCGTAATCCAAGTCCAGCGTGTACCACTCCCCGCCGCCGTAATACGTCTTGGCCTG
>CAIYZC010000650.1 GCA_903930565.1 uncultured Pedosphaera sp. | reverse complement strand
CCGGGTCTCGCCGTGACGAAACTCTGCCCGGCCTTGCCCGTTGCCCCCGGGGGCACCCTGGTCTTCACGGGCACCGTCACGAACACCGGCAATGTCACCCTGACCAACGTGTTTGTGGTGGACAACCAACCCGCGCCGCAAACCCGCGTGTTGGGGCCGATCAGCCTCGCCCCCGGGGCGGGCGTGGCCTTCATGGCCGGCTACCAAGTTCCTTTGAACACCTGCATCGCGGTCGATACCCTCACCGCTTCCGCCAATGATGCCAACACCGGCAACGCCGTGACCAACACGGCTTCCGCCACCTGCCTGCTGGTCACCACTCCGGGCATTACCATCACGGAAACGTGCCCGTCCGGGGCGCTCACGGCCGGCACGGTGGTGGAGTTCAGCGGCACGGTGGGCAATTCCGGCAATATCACCCTCACGAATGTGCTGGTCTTCACCTCTCAAACCGGCAAACCCACCCTCCTGCTCGCTCCCTTTAGTTTGGCCCCGGGGGCTTCGGTGCCTTTCGCCGGTAGTTACGTTGCGGTCGGTGGCTACCCCATGATGACCAACTTCATGATTTTGACCAATCTCACGGAAATGATCACGACGAATATCAGTGTCGTGATCACCACCAATACCACCACGACCATCACCACCAACGCGACGGTCGCCCGCGAACTCGGCACCATTGATTCGGTCGCGCAAACCGTGGTGGATCGCTTCCCGATCGGCACCACGTTCACGGGCCTGACCTATGCGGGCGAGGACCACGGTTATGGCGCCACCGACCTCTACGCCATGCGCCAGGACACCAACGGCTTGTCCCATTTCGACACCATCACCGCCAGCACGGCCAGTACCGCCGACCGCTTTGTCACCGACAATCGGACTTTCGATGGTTTGACCTATGCGGCCGGCGACCTCGGTTACGGGCCCCTGCTGTTCTATTATCTCACCCATGACGCCACTGGCCTTTCGACCTTCGGAAGTATCACCCCCGGGGGGGTGGTTGGCGTCACCACGGACCATTTCGTCGTCGGCTATAATTTCGACACCCTGACCTTCACCGCCACCGACCTGGGTTACGGGGCGAACCTGTTCTATTACGTCCGTCATGATGCGAATGGTCTCTCCACGTTTGGGACCATCAACCCGGCGCTGCCCGGAACCGTCACCGATCGGTTCACGGTGGGCACGAACATCATCGCCCTGGTCTTCACGCCGCTCGCCGCGCCGGGCTACGGGCCGAATAATTTTTATTATTTGCGCCGGGGTCCGAACTCCACCACGACCTTTGGCACCATTTTCGTCACCGGATTGAGCACCGCCGCCGTGACGGATCGGTTCAGTGTCGGCACGAACGCCACGGCCCTGACCTTCACCGCCACGGACTTGAGCTTCGGAGCCAACCTGTTCTACTTTATCCGCACCGGCGGGGTGGCCACGCAGACCAACACCGTCACCACCTTTGGCACGAATACCACCACCCTGTTTGCCACCAACAGTGTGCTGACTTACATGACCAACGCGTCGGTCACCTTCACGACCACCAACACGGTCATGGCCGTGGGGATGGACCTTTGCCAGGGGCGGACCGTTTCGGCCGCCGCCAATTGCCTCGGACCGGTCACGCCGCCGCTGGCCCAGACCCCCGCGCCCTTGATCAGCCTGCCCCAAATGGTGGCGGGATCGTTCCGGTTGACCTTCCCGACCGTCAGCGGCCAGTCCTACACCCTGCAATTCAAGGATTCGCTCGCCAACCCGGTCTGGCTCGATGGGCAAACGTTTATGGGAACGGGCGGCAGTATCACCGCCACCAATGCGACCGGGATGCCGCAACCCGCCGGATTCTACCGGATTCGCATCTCGCCCTGAGTCGTTCGGCTCGCCAATCGCCCCGCCGACCGTCAACATGCTCCGGTCGGGGGGAGAAGCGTCTTTGCCCGGGAAGCCTTCGGGCACCCGCAGTTCCCCAACGAGCGACGGCCTGGGGGATTTCCCCCACGGGTATTGCCGTCGTGGAAGTTTCGCGTTTCGGACCTACCATTGCCCGCATGAGCGAAGCCACCACCACCGCCGACACCGCACTCTGTCGCCCGGCCCCCCGCGCCGATTCCGCCGTCCCGGCCCGGATCTTGTTGGTGGACGACGACGACGATGTGTTACGGTTGAGCAAACACTGCCTGCGCCGCTGCGGTTACGGCGTGGACACCGCGGCGGACGGGACCGCCGCGTGGCAGGCGCTCCAAGCCGCGAGTTACGATCTGCTCATCACCGACCACCAAATGCCCCGAACCACGGGGTTGGAATTGTTGGCGCTGCTCCGGGCCGCCCGCATGCTCCTACCGGCCATTCTCGTCAGCGCCACCCCGCCCATTGAGGAATTGAACCGCTCGCCTTGGCTGCGGCCGGACGCCACGCTGCAAAAGCCGTTCGACCTCGACGTGTATTTGGGAACCGTGGCCCGGGTGCTGAATTCCGCCCGGGCGGGATTTCCCGACCCGGGGACAAAATCGTTGCCGGCCGCGCCATCGGAGCCGGTGAGCCATTCCTTCGTGGTCAAGCTGGGCACGGCTGCCGCGGTCCCTGATGGCGTGGGGTCGCGTCCGCCCGGGCGCCGCGCGCGCCCGGCGCGGCGACTATTGGCGCCGTGGTCCGCCAAACATGGCATTATGGAGTTGCAAACCCTCGCCCTGCCGGCCCGCCGGCGGACAAGGCGG
>CAIYZC010000649.1 GCA_903930565.1 uncultured Pedosphaera sp. | reverse complement strand
CGTGTGCCAAGGGGCTGTAATCAGGCGAAAAAGGGCTGCCGCCGAGCTACCTCCCGCGCCGATGCTTGGCCAGCGCGGCGGCATAGACCTCCCGGACCTGCCGGGCATTGACATGCCAGTCAAAGCGCCGGGCGTTCACCAAGCCCGCGGCGCGCAAACGTGCGCGGTGCTCCGGGTCGGCTGCCATCCGTGCCAAACCCGCAGCAATACTGGCGCAGTCCTCGGGTTCGATGAGGTCCGCGGCCGCCCCCACCACTTCCGCCAGCGAACCGCGCGCCGAGCTCAGCACGGGGCAGCCGCACGCCATGGCCTCGGCCGGGGGCAGGCCGAAGCCTTCGAACAAGGAAGGATACACCATTGCGTCCGCGGCGCGGTATAAATCCGGCAGGACGGAATCCTCGACAAAACCCAGGAATCGGATATCCGCCGCCACGGGCGAACGTGCGGCGGCGGCGCGCACGAATTCGGCGCCATGCCAATCACTCCCCCCGAGCGCCAGGAGCCAGTTGGACCCGGTGGCGGCTTTGAACTGCTCGAAGGCCGTGATCAGTCGGACATGGTTCTTGGCCGGGTGCTCCAAACGGGAGACGAACAGGAAAAACGGTGCGTTCAACTGCCAGCGGCGTTCCGCCAAGGCCTTGGCCAAGCCGGCCGGGCCGGGGTTGAACCGGGCGTGATCGATGCCGTTGAGAATCACCCGTTGGCGCTCCAGTGGCAGACCAAAAAACTGTTCGATGTCACGGGCTGTATTGGTGCTGATGGCGATGACGGCGTCTTGGCGGCGGGCAAAATGTTTAACCACCACCCGGCCGTAAAACATCCGCGCGAAATCATACTTGCCGCGCACGTGGAACGGGGCCAAGTCGTGGATGGTGGCGACCCGGGCGCAGGGGGTGAACGGCAGGAGCCGGCGGTAGCTGGGCACATGCAACACGTCGATGCGGTGCCGGCGCAACAACCCCGGCAGGCGCAGGTGATGCCAGGCCAGGTTTCCCAGGGCCGGGCGATGGTGTTCAGCCACGGTGACCAGCTCCGCCCGGCCCGCGACGAAGTCGAACAAGGGCAGGTCCTCCGCCAGCACGAAGAGCACGAATTGACAATCCCCCGGCGCGGCGAGCAACGCGCGGACCAAGGCCAGCACATACTGGCCCACGCCGGATTTGCCGCGTTGGATGACGGAAGTGGAGATGGCGATGCGCATAAGGGCTTATCCGTTGAGGAGGTGGCTTTCCAGGCGCAGAATACGCAGGACGTTCGTGACCGCGGGCGAAGGCGCCGTGAACTTGAGCACCAATCCGCGGCGGCGGGCCTCCTTGCGGGCCCGCAGCATCACCCGCACCCCAGTGCTGTCGATGAACCGCACCGCGGCCAGGTTGATCACGACCTCCGCCCCCCGGGCTTGGGAGCAATCCATTTGCCGGTGCGTCACCGTCCATACCGCCTCCTCCCGGGCGGCGATAATGTCGCCCTGCCAGGCCAACTGGTCCACCAAGCCATCGGGCTGCAGGGTGGGGACGACATTGATCTCCTCCTGGCGGGCCTGCACCAAAGCGAAACCGGCCGCGGGATCGGCGGCCACGGGGAAGAAATCCTGAAAGCGCAGCATAGTCAGCACCCGCAGTACCGGCGGCGACGGCGCCACCAACACGACCATCCGGTCGCGCTCGCGCAACAGTTTGCGCAAACGCACCAACAACCCGGCCCCGGTGCTGTCCAAAAAGGTCACGCCGGCCAGGTTGAGCAGCACATGCCCGCCCTCCGCGGCCAGTTGCGGCCAAAGTTCGTCATACCGTCGCGTCGCGGCCGCGTCCAAGCGCCCGACGATCTCCAAAATCTGGGCGCGACCCGGACCCTCCGACTGAGTGGTGACCACGGCGCTCCGCGAGCGGGCGGCGCGGCGGCCCGCCCGCACCTCCCACCATTGGCGCAGCACGGCGCGGCTGAAGACCACGAGATCCACCAGATAGCGGCGGAACAATCGGCGGGGTTCCTGCAGGAGGCGGAAGATCCATTCCGCCCCGATGCGTTGCATCCACCGCGGGGCGCGCCGCACGGCCCCGGCCAGGAAATCGATGGTCGCGCCCACTCCGATGCTCAAGGGCACTCCGGCGCGCTCAAAGTTCATCCGAATCCATTTCTCCTGCTTGGGACACCCAAACGCCACGAGCAGCAAGTGCGGCCGGGCCGCCTGGATCCGCCGGAGGATGTCCTCATGGTCCATTTCCAGCAGGGGTTTGAACGGGGGGGAGTACTCCCCCACAATTTGAATTTGCGGATGCCGCAACCGCGTGTTGGCGGCGGCGCGGGCGACGCTGTCCGCCGCCCCGCCCAGAAAAAAGACCCGCCAACCGCGCCGCTCCGCCTCCGCCAGCAACTGAGGGACAATGTCGGAGCCGGTGACGCGTTCCGGCAGGGGGTTGCCCAGGAACCGGGAAGCCCAGACCAAGGGCATCCCGTCG
>CAIYZC010000648.1 GCA_903930565.1 uncultured Pedosphaera sp. | reverse complement strand
CGTTTTCCAGGATTTGGTATTTGAGGTAGTACTTGCGGTTCTGGCGGAAGGCGGGATGGAAGGTGACGCCGAGGAGCCCGTTCGGACCGCGCTCGCTGAACACCTCGCCGGTCAGGTCGCTGAACACACTGACGTCTTCGCCGCCCGCGGCGTTCTTTTCGACGAGCCAGATGATGCCCTTTTGGTGGAGGACCAAGAAACGGTTGGGGTCGCCGGGGATTTGGTGGAGGTCGGTCAGACCGGCCTCGGCACGGCCGCGGGGAAGGGTGAGGGCCTTGGCCAGCCAAGGCTGGGCCGGTGCCGGGTGGGCCAGTTCGGGGATCACCGGGGGCATGCCGCGATTGGCGGAGAGAGCGCTCTCGGGCTGGCGGAGGGTGGCGAGGTAATCAATGAGGTCGGTGAATTCCGCCTGGCTCAGGCCCGCCTGCAAGCCCTCGGGCATGAGGGAAATCGGCGATCCGTGTTGTTCCTGAATATCCGCGGCGGGGATGCTGACGAGCTGGCCATCGGCGCCCATGATTTCCACTCCCGCCGGACTGGTGCGCTTGACGATGCCGGTGTACTCGGCGCCGGACTTGGTGGCGACGACCGTGGTGGTGTAACCGACGGCGATGGTGGCGGAGGGCTGCAGGATGGCCTCGATCAACTCCTTGCGGGCGAACTTGTCGCCGGCCGCGTAGAGGTCGGGGCCGGCCTTGCCGCCCTTGCCATCCACCGAGTGGCACTTGGCGCAGGCGAGTTTCTGTTCGTCCGCGAACAACCGTGCGCCGCGGGTGGCGTCCCCCTCGCGGGTAAGCGCGTACTGGCGGTAGCGATCCGGCCCCTGGGGGCGGCCGCCATTTTGGGCGAAAGTTGGGTGGGGGTAAAAGGCCAGGGCCGCGAGGGCGCAAGCCAGGCCGAGGCGGGGCAGGGGGAGGGGATTCAAGGGGGTGGTGCTTAGGCTTTGAAACGGCCGGTGGAGTCGCCATGCCGTTCCAACCCCGCCGCGCCCATGTGGTCGGCCATGGTCAGGAAGAGGTTGGTGAGCGGGACGGCGTCCACTTTGACATAGCGGCCGGTGGGGAACGCGCCGCGCCCCGAGCCCGCCACAATGATGGGCAGGTCGAAATGGGTGTGGCGGTTGCCATCGGCGTTGCCGGAGCCGTAGAGGATCATGGAGTTATGCAAGAGCGATTGGCCGTCCACGTCTTTCGTGGCTTCCATCTTTTCGAGGAATTTGGCCAGTTGCTGCGTGTACCATAAATCGATCTTGGCGACCTTGGCAATGTTGGATTCCTCATTGCGATGGTGGCTCAGGTTGTGGTGGCCTTCGGTGATGCCCGCCTCGCTAAAGGTGCGGTTGCTGCCTTCGCCCGCCAGCAGGAGCGTGGCGATGCGGGTGGAATCGGTCTGAAACGCCAGGAGCAACATGTCGAACATCAATTGCATGTGGTCGCCGTAATTGCCCGGAATGCCGGCCGGGGCGGTCATCCCCGGGTTGGCGACGGGCATTTTTTCGGCGCGCTCGATGCGTTGTTCGATCTCCCGCACGCTGGTCAGGTATTGGTCCAGCTTCTGGCGGTCGCGGCCGTTCATTTTGGCTTCCAGCGCGGCGGTGTCCTCCATGACGAAATCGAGGATGGAATGTTGCTGGGCCTGGCGGCGCTGGAGGTTCCGGACGCGCTCGGCGGGGGCGCCCGCGCCGAAGAGGCGCTCGAAGACTAAGCGCGGATTGGGTTCGGGTGTGACGGGCTGCGTGGCGGAGCGCCAAGCCATGTTGTATTCGTAGGCGCAGGAATAGCCGGAATCGCAATCGCCGGCCTTGCGCACCGCGTCGCAGCTCATCTCCAAAGAGGGGAAACGCGTCAGATGGCCGATCTTTTGGGCCACCAACTGGTCGATGGATACCCCGGCGTGGATGTCCGCCCCGGAGGTTTTCTTAATGCGCACGCCGGTAAGGAACGTTGCTCCGGCGCGGGCATGGTCCCCACCGCCATCGGCGCCCGCGTTGGCGCTGAGGTCGTCCAAGCCTTTGATGACTTGAAGTTCGTGGCGGATTTTCGCGAGCGGTTCGAGGGTGGGCGAGAGGGCGAAGTCCTTGCCAGCCTCCCCTTGCGGCCACCAACTGCCCGGAATCGTGCCGTTCGGCACTTGCAAAAAGGCCATGCGGACGGGCGCGGCGCCCGCGGCGGCGCCGGCCGCCGCGCCGAGCAGGCGGGCGGGGGCGAAGGATTCCAAGGCCGGCAGGGCCATGCAAACGCCCAGGCCGCGGAGGAACCGCCGACGGCTTAAACTGGCCCGGCGTTCGGCGGCGGGGTCGCGGGAAGGAACGGTGGAGGAGCGGATCAGCATAAGGGTATCAACGGTTGACGAGTTGGGGGGCGGCGGTCGGTTCCGCCCCGTCGGCGAACGTGGCGGTCGAGTGGGTGCGTTGCGCTTGGAACGGCGCCGATTCGATCACGCCCATCAACAGGGCGCTGAACCGGCCGTTTTCCTTTTCCAAGCGCCGGACAATCTGGTCGGTGCTTTCGACATCGTAGTACTCCGGCCCGCGCCCGATGGCGTAGGTGAGCAGTTTCTGCGTGAGGCAGCGGTAAAACTCCAGTTTGTGGGTGCTGGCCAGCACGTGTTTGAGCTCCTGGATGCCGCTGAAGGTTTCGCCGGAAACCAACGTGCCGGCGGGATCGATCGTCTGGCCGCGTTCCTTTTCCCGCCACATGCCCAGGGCGTTGAAATTCTCCATGCCCAAGCCCAGGGGATCCATGCGGGAATGGCAGGAGGAACAAAGCGCATTCTCGCGGTGCACCGCCAGCGCCTCGCGCAGGGTGGGTTGGTGGCCGCCCTTGAAATCCTTTTCCGAGGCTTCGAGGGAAGG
>CAIYZC010000647.1 GCA_903930565.1 uncultured Pedosphaera sp. | reverse complement strand
GTCGGCAGCATTTTGGTCATGAAAAAGAACATGATCAAAACGCCGACGCCGGCGACGAAGGCCGGATAGATCAGGGCGGAACTGAACTTGGATTGCACCTGGGCAAACTTCTCGAAATGGTCGGCCAACCGCCGGAGCACCTCCACCAGGGCGCCGCTCTGCTCGCCCGCGCGGACCATGTTCACGTACAGATTGGAGAAGATCACCGGCTGCTTGGCCATGGCCTCGGAAAGGCCCTTGCCCTCCATGACGTCCTGCTTCAATTCCTTGGTGACATGCGCGGGGATGCCTTTCGACTGCAAATGCGTCATGCTGTTCAACGCCACCGTCAACGGCATGCCGGACTTGAGCAAATTGGCCAATTGCTGGGTGAATGTCGCCAATTCCTGAAGTTTCGGCCGCCGGGGGCGGTTGAGGTACTCGCGGATGGGGCGGGGCAAAACCGCGGAGAAGTCACTCTTGGGGGCTTTGGCTTTCTCATCCTCCTTGGCGGCGGCGGCGGCGGCGTTGCCCTTGGCGGTCTCCACCTTGAGGGGGAACAGGCCCAGGCGCTCAATTTGCACCAACGCCGCGGCGCGGTCGGGGGCTTCGAGCACATCCGCAACCGGTTTGCCGGCGCGCGTGCGGGCTTTGTAAGCAAATTGAGCCATAGCTAAATACTGAACATACTATCACCGGCACCGCCAAAAAGTTGCGGCGGGCGGCCGGGCGGAAGTCAACCGGCGGCCGCCACGGCGGTGGCGGCGGCGATGATCGAAGCGTCCCGCCCGGTCTCGGCCTCCGCCCCGGTCGCCGGGGGCGCGGTGACCGCGGCCAAACCTTCGTTGGTGCTGCCCCGGCGGTACCCTTGCAAATCCAGAGTCACGTGTTGATAACCCAAGGCGCGCAGGGCGGCGGCGACTTGCCCCGCGGTTTCCCCGGTCAGAAACCGGACCAGCTCCGCCGGGCCCACCTCAATCCGGGCCAGTTGGCCCAGCTTCAACTCGTGATGCCGCACCCGCAAATCGTAAAAACCCAAATCCCGCAGCACATTCTCCGCCCCCTCGATCATGGCCAGTTTTTCCGGGGACACCGCCTCGCCATAAGGAATCCGGGAGCTGAGGCACGCCATTTGGGGTTTGTCCGCCGTGGGCAGTCCCAAAAGCGCCGAGAAGGCGCGAATGTCGGCCTTGGTCAACCCCGCTTCCTTGAGCGGCGCGCGCACGGCGAATTCCGCCGCCGCCAATCCGCCCGGCCGGTGGTCCCCGACATCACTGGCGTTCTCGCCGTAGGCCAGCACCGCGAAGCCACCGCTCCGGGCCAGCGGCGCCAGTTCCGTGAACAACTCGTGCTTGCAGAAATAGCAGCGGTTGGCGGGGTTCGCGAGGTAGGCGGGGTTGTCGAACTCCCGGGTGCGGACCACTTGGACGGGGATGGCAAACTCCCGGGCCACGGCCAGGGCCTCCGCCAACTCGCGGCGCGGCAGGCTGGGCGAATCCGCGATGGCGGCCAACGAGCGTTCCCCCAGCACTTCCCGCGCGACGTGCGCGAGAAAAACCGAGTCCACCCCGCCCGAATACGCCACCAGGCAGGAGCCGTACGAGCGCAGCAAGTCCCGCAACCGGTTCAGTTTTTCCAAGTTCACCAGTCCCATTGTGCCATCCCGGGCCGGGTTTGTCGAGCCAAGCGCCAAGTTTGGCGACCCGCCGGGGCGGCGCTCAGTGCGCCGACGGCGCCGGCCCCTGCTGGAGCCGCCGAAGCAACCGCCACCCGAGGCCCCACAACAAGGCGTTGAGCAGGGAGGTCAGCCCATTGAGGAATTGCGGCGTGGTTTCCCCGGGCCAGAGGGCCCGCAACCAGCCGCGCGGCGCTTGCAACACCCCCTCGACCCGGAACAAGGCCAG
>CAIYZC010000646.1 GCA_903930565.1 uncultured Pedosphaera sp. | reverse complement strand
CTCCACAACGCTGGCGCGCAGGCGGATGTCCGGGAACGGATGGCGCGCTGGGTTGGGTGTGGTTGTGGCCGCTTTTGCTTTGGGGCGAATGCCTGTTTGGCCTTCGGTGGGTGCGTAGGATTGAGGATTGGAATCTCGCGCGAAGCCGCGAAGCCGCGAAGGGGGGCCAAGGGGATGGGAGGGTTTTCGACATGATTCACATGATGGACATGATTTTTGGGGTTGGGGCGGGTGCCTGGCCTTCGGTGGGTGCGTAGGGTTGGCGGTAAGGGCACCGGACGACAGGAACAGAGCGGTTATCCGATCTGGGTTTTTTTGGTGGTGGATGACGGCTCGTCCGATCGAGCGGAACTGCATTCCGCACTCCACAACGCTGGCGCGTGGACGGATGACCGGGAACCGATGGCGCGGGTTGTGCGGGTATGGTTTTGGCCGCTTCTTTGTGGGAAAATGCCCGTCGGGCCTTCGGTGGGTGCGTATGGCTGGGGACGGGAGGCTCGCGCGGAGACGCGGAGACGCGGAGAAGAGTGGTTTTTGACATGATTGACATGAAGAACATGATTTTTGATGGCTGGAGGGATGCCGTTTGAAACGGCGCGCCCGCGATCGCGCATCCCCACCGTCTCCCTCTACGCAATTCGGAAAGACGGGAGTCAAGGGGTTGGAAACGGCCCGATCCAATCAGGCAATTGGCGGGGGGATGGCGGCATCCGGCGGCGGGGGGGAGCCGGGCGGTTGGTGCGCGCCGGCCGGGGGCGGGCGCAGGCGGGGACGGGGTTCACGGCGGGAGCGCCGGCGCGGCGCGGCTTCCGGAGGATTCGAGCTCGATTCGGCTTCCACTGGGTTGGGTCCGGACGTGCCGGGGCGATCCGCGTTGGAATTCGTCCCGGTTTCCGCCGTGCGGGGCGGCCGCGGCGGTGGCCACGAAGCCACCAGCGATTCGTCGGGCGCCGACGGTTCGGATTCCATTAGCACGACTTCCGCGGGCGGGGCGGTGGAAAGGTAGGCGTCCGGTCCCTTGACGGACGGGGTGATCAACGATTCGGGCACTTCCAGGTTCCGGGCGCGGAGTTCGGCGACGCGGCCGGCGGCGTAGGCCGGCCAGTCGTCCTCCCACGGCATCGGAATCCACGGCATTTTGGGTGGCTCGGCCGGGCCGTCCCACGGAAACTCAAAACTCTCCGCGTAAATCCGTCGCGCGTTCATCCACGCGTCCTGGACATGCACAATCTTGCCCTGTTCCCGGTCATATATGTAATCCCCCTCCAGTTGTTGCCAGGTGAACAGGTACTTCGCCTCCCGGCTCAGGGGCGGGCCGCGGAACACGGTTTTGATCTCTTGGCGCTGGGCGTAAGCGATGAACCGGTCCTCGAGGCCCTCCTCCTCTTTGGCCTCGAACACGGCGACTTGGGCGCGGAGTTGGTCGCGGGCGGCGTCGCCGCGTTGGAGTTGGGTCAGGGTGTTGGCGGCGCGGAGGAGCAGGTCCAGTTGGGCGTCGGGGTCCGGTTCAGGAACGGCGGGATCAGGTTCGGCCAGGGCGGAGGCCAGATCGAGGAGGGGTTGATCGAGGAGCCGGGCG
>CAIYZC010000645.1 GCA_903930565.1 uncultured Pedosphaera sp. | reverse complement strand
GCCGCGGGCGGTCCTTTCCGCCAGCGCCAAGACCTCGTTGGTGGACAACGTGGCCACGCCATGAAAATTGGTGAGCTGTTCCAGCTCTTGCACGGCCCAGAAAGATCCCGGGCTGCGGTAGCCGATCACCGCCCCATCCTCGATCCAAAACAGAGTGGCGCGCCGATGGACACAATGCACGTCGATCGGCGAGCGCGGGCTGCCCACGACGAGCCGCTGCAAATCCGCGGTGCCGGCGGGAACTGAATCCGGCGGGATCTGTACCACGCTGGCAAAATTCGCGATCAGCGCGAAGCTGATGCTGAGGAGGGCGTTGGTGTCGAGCATATCTGTTTGGGCGCGCCAGTCCGTCGCCGCTACAGCCTGCTTTGCGCCTTCATGAAGCGGTCACGCCAATCATTGCGAAACGTAAATGACTTGATCGTGCCGGTCAACAAATCAAAATATACCAACAACGAGGGGTCGGGAACATAAGCATGATACTCCGATTGCGGGGAATTCCGGGCTGCCCAGATCACTTCGGCACAGGCATCCCCGGTTTCACCAAAGGGCGCACCGGGACGTTGAGCCAGGCGCACCAAACCGCTGATTTCCCGCTCTGTGAAGCCAAAGTCCCGGCACAAAACCGACTCGAAGTCGCGGGCGAGCAGCTTCCAGTGATAGGCGATTCTGCCATAATAGCGTTGGCGCACTGCTTCAGGCGTACCGCTTCCGTAATTCCAGCCGTCGGCGGACTCATAAGAAAACAGCCTGCCCTTGGCACTGTAAATTCGGGCCCCATTGGTAAAATACATAAAACAGAAATTGGTGCGAAGCTGGAACCCGGCCCCAGGGGCGCCACCCGATCCCTGCCAATTGATTCCCGACAAATCTTCGCCAGGGCCCGGTTGCAATTTGAACCGGGCCAGAACCAGCCGAGCATTGGCCAGGGCTTGTGCGGCTTCGTTGGTGCCCAAAGCCCACGATCCGGGGGGCCGGGTGACCGCAGCCAGCTTCCGGGCCGCGGGCGGATCGGCCCGCCAAACCCGGTTGCTGATTTCGGCTAGTGTGCTGTTTTCTAATTGAGTGGACATAATCCACTCGGGCGCATACTCTCCCCGCATGTCGCGCCCGATCAAGCCGCTGTCATTAACCGTTGAACAACGCCAAACCCTTACGGAATGGGCCAATCGGCCCACCACGCCCCAGCGCACCGCCTTGCGCGCCCGGATCATTCTGGGGTGCGCCGACGGGCTATCCCAAGCCGCCGTGGCCGCCGCCCAAGGGGTCCAACGGCGCATCGTCATCAAGTGGTGCCAGCGCTTCCGCCAAGCAGGCCCGGTCGGCTTGGCCGACGCCAAAGGCCGTGGCCGCAAGCCCCGCCTCGCCCCGGAGGTGCAGGCCCGCGTGCTCACTTTGGCCACGCAGCCCCCGCCGGGCTACCAACGCTGGAGTGTGCGCCGCATGGCCAAAGCCACCGGTGTCTCCGGGTCCACGGTACATAAACTCTGGCGCCTCAACGACCTCAAACCGCATCTGACCCGCACCTTCAAAGTGTCAACAGACCGTCACTTTGAGACCAAGTTCTGGGACGTGATCGGCCTCTACCTCAATCCGCCGGACAAGGCGCTGGTGTTGTGTTGCGACGAAAAGAGCCAATGCCAAGCCTTGGAGCGCACCCAACCCGGCCTGCCGCTGGGCCTGGGGCACATCCAAACCCGCACCCACGATTATATCCGCCATGGCACGCTCACCCTGTTTGCGGCCTTGAATTACCTGGACGGCAAAATCCTGTCGCAAACGGCCCCGCGGCATACCCAGAAGGAGTGGTTGGCCTTCCTCAAACAATTGGACCGTGAGACGCCGGCGGATCGTACCTTGCATTTGATTTTGGACAATTACAGCACGCACAAGACGCCCAAAGTGCGCCGTTGGCTGCGCTGGCGCAATGCCCGCGCGCGCAAGCAACTGGGGGGCGATCGAATGGTGCTGCACTTCACGCCGACGGGGAGTTCGTGGATGAATTTGGTGGAACGATTCTTCCGTGATTTGAGTGAGGATGCGCTCAAAGACGGGAGCTTTACAGGAGTGCGAGAATTGCAATCGGCGATTGAAGCCTATTTGGCGGCCCGCAATCTCGAACCCAAACCGTATGTGTGGCGCAAGGAGGGGGCGGAAATCCTCGCTAAAATTACCAAGGCCCGGGCCGCCTTGGTGCAATCGGAGGCGAAGCCATTAAGTACATCTATTTAACAAACAGCACACTAGGTAAGGCAAATCACGAAATTGCGGTCCGCCCACCCACAAGGCCGGAATGGAGCCGTCCCGCGCGTCAACTTCGATTTGGGCCACATAGCCGAACAGGCCGTCGCCCGGCCAATTCACGCGATAAAAGGGGATTTGCTCCCCATCGCGAAAATGCCCGGCAGGTAGGAGTTGCGGGGCGCCATTGGTAAACGGCTCCCCGTGCTTCACAAGTCGACGCGCGGTCTTTTCCGCAAGGGCCACGACTTCGTTGGTCGAGAATCGGGCCGGGCCGCGGAAGTAATCAAGCAGCTCCAAGTTTTGCACGTTGAAGAAGGAGCCCGGGCTCCGATAACCGACTACCGCCCCGTCCTCAATCCAAAACAGCGTGCCCCGCGTATGGACACAATGCAGGTCGAAAGGCGATCCCAGTCCGCCCACCACGGAATGCTGAAGATCGGAGGTTGACTTTGGCACCGCCTCCGGTGGCACATGAAGCACGTTGCTGAAATTGGTGATCAGCGCGAAGCTGATGCTCAGGAAAGTGTTGGTGTCGAGCATAGCCGACGCAAGATTCTTTTGAGACCGGTGAGGGAAAGCTCCCCGCCCCTAGAGTTTCTCCTGGGCTTTCATAAAGCGTTCCCGCCATTCCTTTCTACGAAAATGGAAGCTTTTAATCAGTCCGGTCCGCAAATCGAAACTAACGAACAACCAAACACTCGGTGGATTGCCAGGAAACATCGTCTCTGGCGGGTGCTTCAAAACCCAAAGAACCCCGGCATAAGACAAACCGGTCTCGCCAACTCGTCCGGGGGGTACCTCGGTAACGCGCGCCATGTCGGCAAAATCACGGGGCACAAACCCGAACCTTCGGCAAAGAAGTTGCTCAAAGTCCAACGCGAGCTTCTCCCAATCGTAAGCGACGCTGGTGTAATACTGTTTGTTCACAGGGTCATTGGATGGCAGGTCAGCATGCCAAAAATCCGCGGACGCATAGCCGAAAACAAGGGAAGCGGAGCAGGTTAGCTGGGCTCCGTTGGTGAACTGAAGAAAGCAAAATCGTTCCGCAAGCCTATATTCCGCTCCCGGTAAACTATAAGATGCTTCCCAAGCCACACCGGGGAGGCCCTCCGTGGGTTCCAAGGGGACATTGAATGCCGCCAAGACGCGACCCCTGTTTGCCAACGCTCGAACAACCTGATTCGTCGTCCAAGGAAGCGCCTCCGGGAGCGGCTGAGGAAAGCTCCTTTGTACCGGGACGGCAGGTTCTGCGTGCCACACGCGGTTGCTGATTTCGGCCGCATAAGCCGGATCGCGAAACTGGTCTCCCCCGATCCACAAGGCGGGGATGGTGCCATTGCGGGCATCCACTTCAATTTGCGCGACATAGCCAAACATGCCCTTCCCCGGCCAGTTGACGCGATAAAACGGAACATTCTCCCCGTCCCGAAATTGGCCCCCTAACTGAATCTGTGGCCGACTGTTGGTAATGGTATCTCCGGCCTTCAGGAGTGCCCGCACCGTCTTCTCCGCCAGTTCAACCACCTCGTTGGTGGAAAGGCGTGCTCTGCCACGGTATTGGTTCAAGTGATCAATGTCCTGCGCGGCAAAAAAGGAGCCTGGACCGCGGTAGCCGATCACCGCCCCATCCTCTATCCAAAACAGGGTGCCGCGCTGGTGAACCACATGCAGGTCGAACGGGGAGCGCGGACCACCCACCACGCAGTGCTGAAGATCGGAAGTTGCCCTTGGCACCAGTTCCGGTGGCACATGAACCAGGTTTCCAAAGTTGGTGATCAGCGCCAAGCCGATACTCAAGAAGGTGTTGGTGTCGAGGATCACAAATTTGATGGGGCGAAAGCGAACTTGAAACGGAAGCCCCATTATAATTTGTCTTGGGACTTGATAAAACGCTCCCGCCAAGTGCCCCCCTGAATAGCGATGGTCTTTACGGAACCCCGCAACAGATCAAAACTCGCCTCCAAGTATGTTTCTGGCGGATTCCCGGGGTACTGCGGTACCGGCGTGTTGGGGT
The DNA here is from genome assembly GCA_903930565.1 of uncultured Pedosphaera sp. Lineage (GTDB taxonomy): Bacteria > Verrucomicrobiota > Verrucomicrobiia > Limisphaerales > Pedosphaeraceae > CAIXFN01. Next base: position 458 of record CAIYZC010000645.1, on the reverse strand, counting down.
CGTTCCATAGAACCACCAAGTAGCCTTCACCCATCCCGCCGACCACGCTTGGACTAAACCGGGGCACCACTTTAAGTTTAGAGAAATCCGCAGGAGAATAGCCAAATCGACGACACATCACTGCCTCCAAATCACGGGCCAGCGTGTGCCAATCATATGCAATCCTACCGAAATAACGATCAGCCTGCTTTGAACTCCCGATTGATTCCCGCTCATTTTGGGGTCGATCCGCCGCCAGGTAGCAGAACAATTTGCCATCCGTGCTTAGCCATCCGGCCCCATTGGTAAATACCAGCCCAAAATACTGTTCAGGAGAGCTGAATCCATCGCCTTTATTCAAGCCGGAGTATTTCCAGTCCAGTCCTTCGACAGATTCCTCCGGTGGAGGAAATATTTTGAACTCCGCCAGAACTTTTCGACCATTAGCAATCGCCGCCCTTACCTCGTTAGTTCGCAGG
>CAIYZC010000644.1 GCA_903930565.1 uncultured Pedosphaera sp. | reverse complement strand
GGTCCATCTGGATCATGGCGACACCTTCGAGCTGTGCAAGGAGTGCATTGATGAAGGGTTTACCAGCGTGATGATTGACGCCTCGCACGAGCCGTTCGAGAAGAATGCCGAGATCACCCGCAAGGTCGTGGAATACGCCCACAAGCACAACTGCTCTGTGGAATCCGAACTCGGCCACCTCGTCGGCGCACAGTTCGACGAAGGTGAAGAAGGCGGCGCGCACTCCATGAGCGGCCACTACACCAATCCCGAGGAAGCCGTTAAATTCGTCAAGGAAACCGGCTGCGATTCGCTCGCCATCGCCATCGGCAACAGCCACGGCGCGTATAAGTTCAAGGGCGAACAGCACTTGGACCTCGAACGTTTGAAGCTCATCAAGAAGGCCTTGATGGATGCCAATCTGGGCGATTATCCGCTCGTGTTGCACGGTGCTTCCAGCGTGCCGCAGTATCTCGCCGACCAGATCAACAAGTAAGGCGGCAACAAGCCCGACACCAAGTGCGGGCCCGAGGGCGACATTGAGATTGCCCGTCGGGTGGGTTGCACCAAGGTGAACATCGACCCGACCTGCGCATGGCCATGACCGCTGGCATCCGCAAGGTGTTCGCGGAAAAGCCCAGTGAATTTGACCCGCGCAAGTATCTCGGCCCGGCCCGCCAGATGGTCAAAGACCTCGTGCGCCACAAGGTCAAGAACGTCCTCTGCTGCGCCGGTCACGCGTTCGACTAAACTTCCATTTCAGCAACAAACCCCAAGCCAGACCGGCTTGGGGTTTTCTATTCCCAGCGCAAACTTGTCACACTTGGCGCGGGGCTGGCACAGGTTTTGGGTCAAAATATCCTATTCTGTCCGGCCTGCACGCTGGGGGAATTTTTGCAATTCCCTGAATTTCAATTTCCTGTGCAGCCGGAAATGCGTTGGCACTTTGCCAGCTAAACAGGAGGCGTGCAGTCAACAACAACAACTTTAACGAAAGGAAAAATATGTTTCTGACAAAATATACTCGTCCTGAATTGGCCAGCGTCGGATTCAACCGGCTGGTGAACCTGCAAGATGAACTCGACCGCCTCTTCGACTCGCCGTGGAACGGTCAGGCGCGCACTTGGGCCCCGGCGCTCGATGTCCGCGAAGACAAGAACAGCTTCATCGTCCGCGCCGAACTGCCCGGCATGAAGCGCGAAGACATCGACGTCTCGCTGCATGACGGCGCACTTGTCATCACCGGCGAACGCCAAGCCGAAGTGAAGGAAGAAGGCGTGGACATCCATCGGCAGGAACGCTTCTACGGCAAGTTCCAACGCGCCATCACGCTGCCCGCGCCCGTCGCGGCCGACAAAGTGAAGGCCAACTACAAGGACGGCGTGCTCACCATCACGCTGCCCAAGACCGAGGAAGCCAAGCCGAGGCAGATTGACGTCAGCGTCAATTGATTTGGTGGAAAGCAAAACTCCCGCGAGTGAAAAGCTCGCGGGAGTTTAATTTTAAAATCAAGCGGCCTGCCGAGCCGAAGCTCGCTGCGTTCGTTGCTGGGAAAACTTTGGCCTACTGTAAACGGCGGTTGAAAAGTGCGGCGGGTGGCGCTCGAAAAGTGCTGCACCTTCCGGGC
>CAIYZC010000643.1 GCA_903930565.1 uncultured Pedosphaera sp. | reverse complement strand
CGGCGGCGGCGGCCGCGCCGCGGCCCGTCTCCCCGCCAGCGGCGCCCCTCGCGCCACGGCCGGTCGCCCCGCCCGCGGCCATGGCCCCGGCCCCCCGCCCCGCCCCGGTGGCTCCCGTGGCGCCCGCGCCGCGGCCCGCGGCTCCGGCTGCGGCCCCGACTCCCGCGCCGGTCATGCCGGCAGCGCCCGCCCCGGCCCAGGTGGCGGCCAAACCGACGTTGCCCCCGCTCCCGCCCGTTTCCAAGCCGGTGCCGTCCGCCCCCGTTTCCTCCGGCCAAGGGCCGCGCCCGAACCAGCAAGGGAAACCCGCGCCGAAGCCCAGTCCCGGGCCCGCGCCCGGTGGGAACAAAGGCGGCCAGGACGCAGGCGGCGGCAAACTGCCCACCCCGTTGGAACCGCCCACCAAGGCGGTGCCCGAGCGCCCGGCCAAGCCCCACAAATCGCCGCCCGTGGTGGAACCCACCGGGCCCACGGTGAATATCGCCAAACTCCAGGCGATGAGCATGCCGGATTTGAACCAGATGGCCAAGGATCTGGGCGTGGAAAACTTCGGCACGATGCGGAAGCACGAGGTCATCTCGCACATCCTGCAAAAGAACGCCGAGCGCAACGGTTTGCTGTTTTCCGAGGGCGTTTTGGAAGTGTTGCCCGACGGTTTCGGGTTCATGCGGTCGCAGAGCTTCAATTACCTGCCCTGCCCGGAGGACATTTACGTTTCGCCTTCCCAGATTCGGCGCTTTGACCTGCAGACCGGCAATTTGATCGCCGGCCAGATTCGTCCGCCGAAGGAAAAGGAACGCTTTTTCGCCCTGCTCAAGGTCGAGGCGGTGGACACCGAAGACCCGGACAAGGCCAAGGACAAGACGCATTTCGACAACCTCACGCCGTTGTTCCCGAACCGCCGGTTCCTGCTGGAAACCGCGCACGACGAGCTTTCGACCCGCGTGCTGGACTTGGTCTGCCCCATCGGCAAGGGCACGCGCGGCCTGATCGTGGCGCCGCCCCGCACCGGCAAAACGGTGCTGATGCAGAAGCTGGCGAACGCCATCCTGAAGAACAACCCCGAGGCGTACCTGTTCATCCTGCTGATTGACGAACGGCCCGAGGAAGTCACGGACATGGAGCGGAGCTGCAAGCCCGCCGAAGTGATCAGCTCCACTTTCGACGAACCACCCGAGCGGCATGTGCAGGTCGCCGAGATGGTGATCGAGAAGGCCAAACGCATGGTTGAGCACAAGCGCGACGTGGTGATCCTGCTGGATTCCATCACCCGCCTGGCCCGGGCCTACAACACCGTGCAACCGCACTCCGGCAAGATTCTTTCCGGCGGGGTGGACGCCAACGCGCTGCACAAGCCGAAGCGCTTCTTCGGGGCCGCGCGTAACATCGAAGAGGGTGGCTCGCTCACCATCATGGCCACGGCCTTGGTGGACACGGGTTCCCGCATGGATGAAGTCATTTTCGAAGAATTCAAGGGCACCGGCAACATGGAGGTCCATCTGGACCGTCATTTGGTGGACCGCCGCATTTTCCCCTCGATCAACATCGAGCTCTCGGGCACCCGCAAGGAGGAGCTGCTCTACCATCCCGACGAGTACAACAAGGTCGTGGTGCTGCGCCGCGCGCTCACGGGCGTGCCGCCGGTGGAAGCGATGGAGTTGATGCTGAACAAGCTGAAGAAAACGCGCAGCAACATCGAGTTTCTGCTGGGCATGGGCGGCATGTAAAAACCGCTCCAAGATTGCCCCGGCGGCCCGGCCGGGTTAGGGTCCCCCCCATGCACACGAAAGGTTTGCGGGGGGGACTTTTTTTTACCCTGATGCTCCTCGTCCGGGCCGCGGCACAAGCGGCGGAACCGCCCGCGGCCGGCACGCCCCCGGGCTTCATTTGGCTGGAGGGGGAAGCGGCGCGCACGACGTTTGCGGCGGGGCGGAATGACGCCGGCCGCCCGCACCTGCTGGCCGGCGGCCAGTGGCTGCAGGTCAGTGTGGACGCGGACAAGGTGGAGGCCGGGGTGCCCGCCGAAGGAGTGCGGTTGGACTACGCTTTCCAATGCGCCCGGGCCGCCCGCTATGAAATTTGGAACCGGGTGGGCTTTGAATTCGCGCGCTCGGCGTTTGAGTGGCGGGTGGACGCCCAGCCCTGGCAGACGGCCGCCCCCGAGGAGCTCACCACCGACTTGGTGGAATTGGGTTTCTGGATGGAGGTGGCGTGGCTGAAGCTGGGCGCCGCCGAACTCACGGCCGGGGAACATCAT
>CAIYZC010000642.1 GCA_903930565.1 uncultured Pedosphaera sp. | reverse complement strand
TCCAGGATGCGCGCGCAAAAATCGGTGGCGCCGCCGCCGTTGACCACGGCGCAGCGGATGACATTGGCGCCCTTTTTGAGCGTCACGCGCGGAGAGACGCCGTCATCCACCACGGTCTGCCGGTCGCCGTAGATGCCGATCACCTCGCGGCCGTTGACCCACCAGATGGAGGATGCGTTCGAGCCAATGGCCAGGCGCACGTTGGGCATCTCCCGGGGACAATTGATGATCGTGACGCCCCAGAACAAGACGTTCGAGGTGGGTTTGCCTAGGGCGTAGGCGAAGTGATAGAGGTTGACGTTGTATTCCTTGGTGTCCACGGCGTGCCACGCAAACTCCTTGCCCTGGACCATCACCTTGTCACCGTCGGCGGGGAGGACGGACAATTGGTTCGTGAAGTATTCAGCTTTCACCGTCGCCCGCACCGCGCTGTCCGTGAGGAGACCGTTGACCGGGATCGGCTCCAACAGGGACCAGCGCTGAATGAAGCCGGCGGCACCGGGCGCCTTCTCGGGGGTGGCCGGACGGGTGAGACTGGCGGCGGGCGGGCGCGGCGTGGCCACGGGGTCGGCGGCGGACGCCAGCCAGACGGGGCCGACCAGACTGGCGAACAGCACCGGGAAACGGTGGGAAAGGAATTTCATGGCAGCAAGGGGATTGGGTTCGCGGGACGCAAAGGGATCAGAGCGCTTTGAGGCGCCAACGTTGTTTGTCCCCCGCGGCATTGAATTTGCCCAGGGTGGCGAAGCTGGCGCCGATGGCGGAAAGCGCGGGTGGCTCGGGAGTCTTGGCATCCGCTTTGGGCATAATGCGGTAGCTCCCATCGGTCAGTTGGTCCACGCGCCAAAGCTGCCCCGGCTCCCCGGTGAACGCGGGCCGGGTGTGAAGCTCGCCATCTTCACCCGCGGTGAGGGTGCGTTCCGTCCCCGCCAAAGTGATCTTAAAATACGTGCCACCGGGGTAACCGCCGGCGTTGGTCACGGTGGTGAAGGTCCACTTTTGTTGCGCTTGGTCGAGGAAGTTGGCCAGGCGCACGTCCACGCTCCCGGCGGGCCAGTTGGTGGATACCTGGGCCACCTCCTGCGGCGGCACGGGTCCCCGTCCAGTCCCACCGAACATGCCACCACCGCCGCCGCCGCCCCGGAGGCCGGCACCGGGCGCGCCTCCGGCGGGTCCCCCAGCCTCCCCGACGGGACCGGCGCCCGGCGCCGCATTGGTTCCGCCGCCGCCATTGGGACCACCCCGGCCGTTGCCGCGGCCGCCGCCGAAACCACCGCGCCCACGCGCGCCCCCGACCGGGACGCCTTGCACGGCCAGTTCGAGGGCGGTGCCGGTGCGGACCGAAACGATCTCATAAGTGCCCGCCGTGAAGTTGTCGCCCGCCACCGGCCACTCGTCCAGCCACAACAGCGGGCGCAAGTCCAACACGCTCGCGCCGCCGCGGTCCAAATCCGCCTCGTAATGGCAGGAGAATTTCTGCACACCGGCGCCCAGGTCGAGCAACCCGAAGTGGCCGGGGCCGATGTGCCGGGGGCTGGATTCAGCGAACAACTTGCCGCCGCCAAGCATCATGTCCAGACCCGTGTGGTCCAGAAACGGACCGGTGGGCTTTTTCGACCGCCCCATGCGCAGGTTGTAACCCGAGTCCGCTCCCCGGCAGCAACTGCCGTGGGTGGCCAGGAGGTAATACCAGCCCGCGTGGTAAATCATAATGGAGGCCTCGCAATTCACGGCCAGGTCCACGGGCTGGTCGCCGGGATGCAACCGCTTGCCGGTTTTCGGGTCCAGTTCGACGACCCGGATGTAGCCGAAATAAGATCCGTAGGTCAGCCACAGCCGTCCGTCCGTCGGATCGAGCAGCGCCCCCGGATCAATGGCGTTGCAATCCTCCACCCCGTCCGAGGAAGCCACCACGCCACCCTCCTCCCACTTGTAATCGGGCGAAGCGGGATCCAGCGTTTTGCTCACGATCAAGTTGATGTCGGCGCGGGGCTGCGGGCCGACATTCCGCGCGACATACATGTAGTAGCGGTCGCCGACTTGGATGACATCCGGCGCCATGCCGGCGCGCGCGGGGACCGTGCCGCGCCGCCAAGTCCATCCGTCGTCGGAAACCAGGGGCGAACCGCCGGTGCCGTAGGTGTAGTATTTGCCGGCGCACATTACGACCGTGGACGGATCGTGAATTTGAACCTGGCCGTCCAGAGCGGCGGCGGGCAACGCGGGCAGCAGCAAGGCCGCGATCCAAGCGGGGAATTTCATACGGGATAAATTATTTGATCCATTCCTTCAAGGTGGGGGCCACGGCGGCGGCCCAGATTTCATAGCCTTCCTCCACGGGATGCAGGTTGTCGGCTGGGCGGAAGCCGATCAAACCGCCTTTGGCATCGAGAAACTTGGCGTTGATATCGGTGAAGAACACGTGTTTGCCATCGTGCAGCTTCGCGATAATTTTGTTGGCCTCCTCACACTTGCGGCGGTTGGGGTCCGCGGGCCCGGAGCCGCGCGGGAAGATCGCCAGCAGCATGATTTTGGCGCCGGGGAAATCCTGGCGGAGCTGGAGCACAATGGCGCCGATGCCCTCCGCGATTTCCGCACCGGAAGCGCCGCCGGTGTTGTTGGTGCCGAGCATGAGCATCACCGCCTTGGGTTTGTGGCCCTTGCTCTCGCCGTTTTGCAGCCGCCAAAGGACGCCTTGGGTCGTGTCGCCGGAAATGCCGAAGTTGGCCACCTTCACGTCGGCAAAGTACTTGTTAAAAACGTTTTTGCCCCCGGCATTCCCCTGCGGATCGGCGGTGACATTCCATAGGTCGGTGATGGAGTCCCCCAAAAACATGAGCTCAAAGTCGCGGTTCGTGGCGATGCTCATGAACCCTTGGTGACGGAAGGAAAGATTGCCGCCCGTGGGCCGGATGCAGGGGTTGTCGCGCGGCACTTGCACCATCAGCAGCGACTCGTATTTACGCAGCAATGCCTGGTCCGGCGAGGTGGCGATGAACCCCTGCAAGGCGGTGTTGATGCGGGCCACTTCCTCCGCGGTGGGACGCGGCATGGCGACCTCGGGGGGAACCGGCGCCGGGGGGCCGGGAGGCAGCATCGGGCCGCGGGGAAATCCGCCCCGCCCGCGCCCCCCACCGCCCGGGGCGGCGGCGTTCGTGCCCGGCGGAGGCGTTTGGGCGGCCAGATCGCCGACGGTCAGCGCGGCCAGGGTGGCGCCGGCCAGCAGGGTGAGGAAAGAGGGGGTGCGCATGGGGAAACGTTGGGTTGGGGGCTGGGGGGTGGTTGGCGAAAACGGGCGATCGGGGGCGGAGAATTGGTCGGGGGGAGGCGCGGGTGCTGGGTCTGGGTGGATGGATTATTTTGCGCCGGGTTTGCCCCCGCCTTTCCCCTGGCCGTAATAGGCGCCGGGGCCGTGTTTGCGGAGAAAATGTTTGTCGAGCAGCACGCGCTGCATCGGCTTGGCCGCCGGGTTGAGGTGCAGGGTTTCACTCGCCAGCCGCGCGACAAACTCCAACACCTCCGCGTTGTGAACCGCCGCGTGCACATCCGCGCCCCAGGTGAAGGGACCATGGCTGGGAACCAGCACCCCGGGGTGTTTCATGGGATCGAGTTCCGCGAACGCCTCCACGATCACCCGCCCGGTGTTGGCTTCGTATTCGTTAGTGATTTCCCGGGCTTTCAACAACCGGGTGCACGGCACGCCCCCATGCCAGTAGTCCGCCTGCGTGGTCCCGTAGGGGGGGATGCCGCGGCGCGCCTGCGCCCACGCGGTCGCGTACAAGCTGTGGGTGTGCACGACCCCGCCGATGAGGGGGAAAGCCCGAAACAGGGCGAGATGCGTCGGCGTATCCGAGCTGGGGCGGAGCGAACTCCCGACGACTTTGCCGGTGGCCAGCTCCACGGTGACCATGTGCTCCGGCCGCATGCCCGCATAGGACACCCCGGAGGGTTTGATGACCACCAGCCCGCGCTCCCGGTCAATGCCGCTGGCGTTGCCCCAGGTTTGGATCACGAGACCCGCGCGCACCAGGGCGAGATTCGCGTCGCAGACGGCTTGTTTGAGTTCGGCGAGTTGCATGTTGCTCGGTTGGTTGTTCCCGGTCTCAGCGCCGCGCCCGGTTGCGGATGTCCAGCAGCTCTTTCATCACCCCAAAGAGGTTGCCCTTCCCCTCCGGCGTGCCGAAGGCGTCATGCAGTTGGCGGTAGAGCCCGTAGAGTTCCCGGTACACCGCGTGCGCCTTGGCGTTCGGTTTGAACACCACCGGCTTCAGGCCGGTCATGCGCTTTTGGGCCGCGGCGAAATTGGGGTAAACCCCCGCGGCGACCGCCGCCGCGACCGCCGCCCCCAGGGCGCAGGTTTGAGCCGAGCGGCTGATCTTCATCGGCCGGCCGGTGACATCGGCGTAGATTTGCATGACCACTGGGTTCTTCTCCGCGATGCCCCCGCAGTTGATGACCTGCTCGATCTTCACCCCGTATTCCTCGAAGCGATTGATGATCGTGAGGGCGCCGAACGCGGTGGCTTCGATGAGCGCGCGGTAGATTTCCGCCGGCGTGGTGTAGAGCGTTTGCCCCAAGAGCAGGCCAGTGAGCCGTTGATCGACGAGGATGGTCCGGTTGCCGTTGTTCCAATCCAGCGCGAGCAAGCCCGACTCGCCGGGCTTGAGTTTCGCCGCGGCGGCCGTGAGGGATTCGTGCGTGCCCGCGGCGCCCTGCGGTTGGAGGTAATTGACGAACCAATTGAAAATATCCCCCACCGCCGACTGCCCGGCTTCCAAACCGAAATGCCCCGGCAGGACGCTGCCGTCGACGATGCCGCACAAACCGGGAATGGCCCCAAGCTTCGCGGTGTTCGGCGCCACGGCTATGTCGCAGGTGCTGGTGCCGATAATCTTGACCAACGCGCCGGGGGTGACCCCGCAGCCGATGGCGCCCAAATGCGCGTCAAACGCCCCGGCGGCCACTGGAATGCCGGCGGTCAATCCGGTCTTTTTCGCCCAGGCCGGCGTCAACCCGCCGACGGCTTTGTCCACCGTGGCAACGCGCGTCGTCAGGCGTTCCCGCAGGGCGGCGAGTTGCGGATCCAGCGTGGTCAGGAACTCGGCGTCCGGGTAGCCCTGCCAGGTGGCGCTCCACATGGCCTTGTGGCCCGCGGCGCAAACGCCCGCGGTGAATTTTTCGGGAGCTTCCGTGCCGCTCAGCACGGCGGGCACGAAGTCGGCGAGTTCCACCCACGAATGGGCTTCCTTGAACACCGCGGGCGCGGTGCGCAGGCAGTGCAGAATCTTGCTCCAAAACCATTCGCTGGAGTAGGTCCCGCCGCAGGCGGCGAGGTATTGCGGGCGCAAGGCGCGCGCCTGCGCGGTGATCTCCGCGGCCTCGGCCACGGAAGTGTGATCTTTCCACAGCCACGCCATGGCGGCGGGATTATGGGCGAACTTCTTCCGCAGCGCGAGCGGTTGGCCCTGGGCGTCGACCGGCAGCGGCGTGCTGCCCGTCGTATCCACGCCCAGGCCGACGACTTGGTCGGGTTGGAAGCCGCGCCGGCTCTTCCGGGCGGCGGCCAGCGCCTGCCGAATGGCGGCCTCCGCGCCCGCCAGGTAATCGGCCGGGTGTTGCCGCGCGAGATTGGGGTCGCGCCCGAGGATCACGCCTTCCGTGCCGTGGGCGTAGTTCCAGACCGCGGCGGCGATTTCCGCGCCGGTGGCCGCGTCCACAATGAGGGCGCGGACCGAGTTGGTGCCGTAGTCGAGGCCGATGGTGTACCGTGGGTTCATGGGGCGGATCAATTGGGGATCAGGCGATGAAGCCGTTTTTCAATCCGTAGGCGATGTCCGTCCATTCCAATTCGCGGCGGAACTGGCGTTCGCGGGTGTCGGCGTCGATCACCAGCAATTCAATGCCGGCGATGGTCGCGAAATCTTCGAGCATTTCCGTGGTGACGGCCCGGCTGAAGCCGGTGTGGTGGGCGCCGCCCGCGTGGATCCAACAGCCGCAGGCGGTTTCAAAATTCGGCAACGGCCGCCAGAGGGCGCGCGCGACCGGCAGCTTCGGCATGGGGTGCTCGGGCGCCACGACCGTCACCTCGTTGACCAGCAGGCGGAAGCGGTTGCCCAGGTCGATGAGCGAGGCGTTCAGCCCCGGACCGGCGGGGGATTCGAACACCAGGCGCGCCGGATCCGCCTTGCCGCCGATGCCGAGCGGGTGGACCTGCAGCGACGGCCTGCCCGCGGCGATGGAGGGACAGATCTCCAGCATGTGGGCGCCGAGCACCAGCTTGCCGGCGGGATCGAGATGATACGTGTAATCCTCCATGAACGACACGCCTTCGGGCAGGCCGAGTGCCATGACCTTCATGGCGCGAAGGAGCGCGGCGGTCTTCCAATCGCCTTCGGCGCCAAAGCCGTAGCCGTCGGCCATGAGCCGTTGCGGCGCCAGCCCGGGCAATTGCTCGAGGCCGTGCAAATCTTCGAACGTGGTCGTGAAGCCCTTGAAACCGCCGGCTTCGAGGAAGGCGCGCAGGCCGAGTTCGATCCGCGCCGCGGCGCGCACCGATTTGCTCCGGCGACCGCCCTTTCTCAAGTCGGCGGCCATTGCGTATTCTTGCTCGTATGTGGCGGTCAATTGATCCACTTCGGCATCCGTGACCGCGTTGACCCGGGCGACCAGGTCGCCCACGCCGTAACCGTTCACCGAATAACCAAATTTCATCTGGGCCGACACCTTGTCGCCTTCGGTGACGGCGACTTCGCGCATGTTGTCGCCGAAGCGGGCGAACTTCGCCCCCTGCCAATCATGCCAGGCGGCCGCCGCACGGCACCACGCCCCGATTTTGCCCTGCACCGCCGGCTCCTGCCAAAAGCCCACGACCACCTTGCGGCCGATCTTCATGCGCGAAAGGATGAACCCGTGCTCCCGGTCGCCGTGCGCGGCCTGGTTCAGGTTCATGAAATCCATGTCGATCGCGGCCCAGGGGATGTCGCGGTTGAACTGCGTGTGGAGGTGCAGCAATGGTTGACGGAGCAACTTCAACCCGTTGATCCACATTTTCGAGGGGGAAAAGGTATGGCACCACGTGATCAGCCCGATGCATTTGGCGGAACGATTGGCCTCCGCGCACAGCTCCGCCACCGCGTCGGGCGTCGTGAGCACCGGTTTGAAAACGATTTTGACCGGAATCGACGGGGCGGCGTGCAAAGCGGCCGCGATCGCCCGGGAATCCTGGGCGACCTGCGCCAAGGTTTCCGGACCATACAAGTGCTGGCTGCCGGTAACGAACCAAACTTCCAATTGCTTGAGAATCTTCATCGCGCTAAACGGCCGGGGAGCCGGGTTAATGGTGACATGCCGGTGAGCATCGGCCGGACGCGGGGCAAAGCCAACGCCAGATTGCGAATTTAATTCACCAAATCGCGTCACCGGGCTATCCTCCCCGCCGCCAACATGCGCGCCCGCACCAACCAACCGCCGAACATCGTGCTCTTGATCGAATCCTCCCGTGCTTCGGGCCGGAGTCTGTTGCGCGGCATTTCCGAATATGCGCGGCACCACGGCCCGTGGGCGTTTCATTGGGAACCGGGCGGTTTCGCCAACGTCTCCCGGCGCATTGACCTCCTGCAGGCGGACGGCATTATTTTGCGCGACATGGAGGGGATCGAGGAAGTCCTCCGTTTTCGCATCCCGGTCATCGTCGTGGGGCACCGCCGCCGCGAAGTCCCCGGCTTGTCGAACGTCATCACCGATTCCCGCATGACGGCCCGGCTCGCGGCCGAACACCTGATTGATTGCGGCTTTCGGGAATTCGCGTTCGTGGGCTATGACGGCACACCGTGGTCGGATGAGCGGCGCGACGCCTTCGCCGAATGCCTCCGGCAGGCGGGCTTCGCGCTCCGACTCTACCCGCCGCCGGGCGCCCGCGGCGAAAACCCCGAACCCGTTTACGAGGAAAAAGCGGCCCCCTGGGCGCAGGAACAGGCCGCCATCGCCAACTGGTTGAAGGAGTTGCCGGCCCCGGTTGGCATCATGGCGTGCAACGATGACCGCGCCCAAAATGTGGTGGAAGCCTGCAAGGTGGCGGGACTCCGCGTGCCCGACCAGGTTGGGATCATCGGCGCGGACAATGATGAACTGGTCTGTGAACTGGCCGATCCCCCCTTGTCCAGCGTGGCGATCAACTTCGAGCGGGCGGGCTTCGAGAGCGCGCGCCTGCTGCATCAACTGCTGCGCCACCCCCGCCAATCCCGCGCCAACAACATCCTCGTGGAACCCACCCACGTGGTGCCGCGCCAATCCACCGATCTGCTGTTCATTGATGATTTGGCGGTCTCCCGCGCCGTCCGCTTTATCCGTCAGAACGCGGCCCGGCTGGTGAACGTGGCGGAGGTGGTGGCCGCCGCCGGGCTATCCCGTCGGGTGCTGGAGAAGCGCTTTCGCACGGCCGTCGGCCGCACGATTCTGAGCGAAATCCGCAAGGCGCGGGTGGACCAGATTTCGCGGATGCTCGTGGACACCAACCAATCGATCTCCGAGATCGCGTTGGCCACCGGTTTCCCCGGCGTGGAACATTTCGCGCGCTATTTCCGCCAGGAACGCAAAACCACCCCGCTCGCCTACCGCAAGACCTTCGGGCGCTTGTCGATTCCGCGGTGATTTCCAGGAATG
>CAIYZC010000641.1 GCA_903930565.1 uncultured Pedosphaera sp. | reverse complement strand
GTTTGGTAGCGGTCGCGCAGATCCGCCGCGCAGGCATGCAACACCACCTCGTTGAATTCCAGAAGTTCGTTGAGATTGCCTTGGTTTTCGAAGGCCTCGGGCAGGGAGGGATACTGATTGCGATCGTTGCCGGTACTGACCTCGTAAAGCACCTTGCCCAACGCATACACATCCCCCTGCGGCCGGCCTGGACCTTCCGGCGGCACGAAGCCGTCCGTTCCCACATAGGAAGGGGCCCCCTTGATTGCGGTCACGAGCCCGATGTCCGCCAGCTTCGGGACCCCGTTGACGAAGATGATATTGGACGGCTTGATGTCCCGGTGCACCAGATTGAGGCGGTGCAGCTCGGAAACGGCCAAACTCAACGCCAACCCCAGCCGCAGGCACTCCTCCAAGGGGAGCGGTTGCCCGGGCAGGAGAACATCCCGCAGGGTCTTCGCGGCATAGGTTTCCGGTTGGATGTCCTGCCCGGCGGTGAGGTCGTCCCCCAACTCCATGACGTAGTAAAAGTACTTCTCGGCTTCGTTGATGCCCACCTGGAGCACGTCCACAAAGCCCTCATGGGAGCGCGAAATTGGCTCGAATTGCCGGATGCCGGAAAGCTCGCGCAGGTACGGGCCATCGTCTTGGAAGTCGGATCGGAAAATGATTTTTACCGCCCGGTAAACACCGAGGGAATTACGGGCGATCCAGACTTGGCCGTAACTGCCCCGCCCGACGCAGCGGATGAGCTTGTGGTCAGGGATAACTATGCCGGAAACACCGGCGCCCCCTCTCCCTGCCCCGGAGGGTGAGGGCGGGGCGTCCCCGGGCGCGGGTGGATCAAGCGGCGGCATCATGTTTGTTTAAGCGGCAGCGCCGTGAGGGGGGAATGCTCATCGCCCAGACCATAGGCGGGCCGCCAGGCGGAGAGCTTAGACCACCGGCGCGGTCCGCCACAAGCCTTTGCGCGGAAGCAAATCGTCAAGGCACGGGTTCGGGACCGGCGGGGTCGGCGGAAACGTACCAGTCCGGATCAAGATCCGCGGCCAGAAAGCCGGGTTGCGGCGCGGCCCGGAACAAGGCGGGAACATGGCCCGCGACGAGTTCCCGCCGGCGGATGGCCCGGCGCAGGAGCCGCTCGGCGGGCGCCAGGGAATACCGGGGCCATTCCGCCACGCAAGCGGCCAGCGCGGGCCGGGCGACCAACCAAGCCACGGTCGGGCCGGCCGCCACCCGGGTGGGCAACAGCCATCGGGTGCGTTGCGCCAAGTCAACCGCCAGCTCCCCGCCCCCCGCGGCGGCAAGGTTGACGAGGGTAGCGGTGCGCGTTCGCACCGGTGCCCACGCCCGGAGGTTGGCCGCCCAGTGCCGGTTACCCTCCCAATCCCCGGCCAGCAACAACCAGTAATCCACCGGCTCCGCCAGCGCGGCACGCATCCCCTTCCGGGCGGTCTCCGCAGTGAGAACGTGGACGGGACCGCCCGCCCAGTCGGTGGCCCGCAAGCGCGCGATCGCCGCGGGTGCACCCTCCGGCGCGGCGGCGTCCACCAGCAGCATCACCCCGAAGTTCACGGCCGCAGGCGCCGGCGCCCAAGCGGCCGGGAACCGCCAGCGGCCGCGCCGGGCGGCGGCCAGGCCGCCGTCCCACCGGCCGCGCAGCTCCGCCAAAAAGCCGCGGCAACGATCCTCGTCCCGGAATCCCGGCTCGGACCGGTTCGGCTCAAAGAGATCCCACTTGGCCTGGTTGCGGTGCTGAAAAATGCGCCTGCCGGTGAAATCGTGCTGGCACATGGTGCGCGGCAGCGGGTCGATGGGGTGGGGCACCCAGGCAAAGGGTTGGCGCACCTTGCGGAAGGCGAGATGGAAGGTGTCCTTGTCCCCGTGGAGGTGGTGGTAAAAAAAATCCGAATTCTCGTTGAACCACAACGCCAGGCGCAAAGCGCGCCAACAGCGGGCCTTGTCCACGACAATCTGCCCGCTTTCAAACTCGCCCGCGCGCTGCCGTAGGCCGCAACTCCGCCAGACTACCGCCGCCCGGCGATCCCGACCGCGCTGGTAATCCGGCCAAAACACCGCCCCGGCGGCTTGATACTCCGGCGTCGCGAACAGAAATTCCGGATTCACCACGGGCAGGTTGTCCGCGTCCAAAAACAGCACTTCCCGGAAGGCGGAATGCAAAATCGCGTACGGCTTGAGTTCCCACCCACCCAACCGGCGAACCGGCGCCCGCCGGCGCTTTTTGAGACCGTCCACGCAGGTGACCACCAAGGGCCGCAGCAAGGCGGCCATTTCGGGACTCATTTCCTCCGGACCCAAGTGCCAAACCTCCACCGGCAATCGGCAACCGAGCGCCCGGAGTTGGTTGATCGCGACCCAGGCATTG
>CAIYZC010000640.1 GCA_903930565.1 uncultured Pedosphaera sp. | reverse complement strand
GTACCTCCTCAATCACGGCTACGCGGAGCCCATCATCGAGTGGAGCCGCCGCCACCCTGCCACCCGGCTGCACTGTTTCTACGACAAACCCGGCGCGCCGCCCGAGGAGGCCTTTTCCCCTTCGCTCACGTTCCACCGGCTCGACGGTGAAAAGTTCCTCCGCTACATGGCCGCCTGCCGCCATGTGGTTTCCACCGCCGGCTTCGAATCGGTCAGCGAGGCCGCCTGGCTCGGCAAACCCATGTTCCTCGTCCCGGTGGAGGGACACATCGAGCAACAGCTCAACGCCCTGGACGCACAGCAATTTGGCGTCGCCCGCGCGGGCGACCGTTTCGATCTCGACCGCTTGGCCGAGCTGCCTCCCTCCCTGCCCACCGCAGCCTTCCGCGCCTGGGTGGACTCCGCCGCCCGCCAATTGTTCGCCGCCATCGACCTGGCTGTCCGGGAGCGCCCCCCCCGATGAATGCCCCCGGCGAACGACGTTTTCCCGCGGGCTTCCTCTGGGGTGCGGCCACCTCCCCCACCCAGATCGAAGGGCACTTGGACAACGAGTGGACCCACTTCACCGCCCACGACGGCGGTAATTGTCGCGTGGCCTGCGACAGTTACCACCGCTACGCCGAGGATGTGGATTGGCTCGCGCGACTGGGTCTGGGCGCCTACCGCCTGGGCATCGAGTGGTCCCGCCTCCAACCCGGTCCCGGCGCGCCCCTGGACCGCGGTGAACTGGACCGCTACCTGGACCAACTCGACCGCCTGCGGGCCCGCGGCATCACCCCCATGGTGGTCCTGCATCACTTCTCCAATCCCAACTGGATCAACGCCGCCGGCGGCTGGAACAACCCCGCCGCCATCCCCGCGTATGTTGATTACGTCACCCGCCTCGTCGCCGCCATCGGCGGCCGGGTCACCCTCTGGAACACTTTCAACGAGCCGGACACCTACGCCTGCATGACCTGTCTCCTCGGCGCTTATCCCCCGCGGCACCAGTGGCGCTTCCGGCAATTCCGCCGCGTCATCCGCCACATGGCCCGCGCGCACGCCCAGGCCGGCCGCATCATCCGCGCCGCGGGCACCGCGGCCCGCCCCATGCAGGTGGGCATCGCCAAGAATTGGACCTTCTTCGAGGCCTGCCGCCGCTTTTCCCCCTGGGACCGCGCGGCGGCCTTCATCGCCCACCAGGGCTTCAACAAATTCGTCCTCAACGCCTTCCTGGGGGGCACGCGCCGGCGCGTCGCCACCTTCCTCGGCCTCAACTACTACGGCCGCATCCGCTTCCACCATTTCCAAGCCATGGTCCCGGCGGGCGGAACCCCCCGCACCAAACTCGATGACTTCGGCTTCGTGTGCGATGACATGGTGGAACGTTACCCCGCCGGCCTGGGCAAAATCCTCGCCTACTTCCGCCGCCGGTTCAACCTGCCCGTCTACATCACCGAGCACGGCACCGCCTCCACGGATGAGCCTTTCCGCGCCGCCGACCTGCGGGAGAACCTCACGGTGCTCCACGACGCGATCGCCGCCGGAGCCAATGTGAAAGGCTTTTTCTACTGGTCGCTCCTCGACAATTTTGAGTGGCAGTTCGGCTACACCAAAAAGTTCGGCCTGCTCGCGGTCGACTTCAACGATCCCGCCCGCCCCCGCACCCCCAAGCCCCTCGCCGAAGCCTACGCCCGCATCGCCCGCGCCAACGCCCTCCCCGCCGTTTGAGCGGACGCGCTCTCCCCAATCGGTCCGATCCGCCCGACCCGGCGGATCCACCTCCCCTCCAAAAAAAGCCGCGGCGCGGCGGGATAAATCCCGGCCGCGCCGCGGTGATGCAGCTCCCACGCGCCGCGTTTACGGCGACACCGGGTTCGCCAGTCGGTAATACTGCTGGGTGCCCGGGGTGTTGGTGATCGTCTCGGTCACGGGCCCGATGATCGAACTGCCGATGGTGCTCCACGGACCGCTCAACGAGGTCGCGGATTGCAGGTTGTAAGTCCCCGCCCAGTTCAAGACCAAGTTGGACTGACCGTTGAACGTCGCATTCAAGGTGGGATGCGGCAGGCTCGGGCTGGGATACAACTGGCTCGTGGGGATGATTTCCATGAGTTCGTTCGGGCTGGACCAGAACAACTGGCACACATCCGGCCCCGTCACTTGGAAGTATTCCAGCACCAAGTCATACAACTGGCCCGCAGTGAGATTGATCGTCCCACTCTTGGTCGTCTGCGCCTGCGCTTGCCATTGGCTGACCACGAGCTGACCATTCACCCAGAGGCGGGTGCCGTCGTCCGAGGACGTATAGAACGTGTAGGTGCCGCTGTAGAGCGGTTGGACCTGCCCGTGCCAGCGCACCATGAAATAGATCGTGGAAATGCTGGGGTCGGGCGCCCCCGCATTCCAGTTGAAGTTGACCACCGGATCCAAACGGGTGAGCGTCGGCGCGCCGATGAAGTTTCCGAAACCGTTGGTCATGTTGCTGTAATAATCCCCGGTCAAGCCCGTGCCCGTGCCAGGCACGGCGACATCCAATTGCGCCGCGGGACTCGTCCAGCTCTTGCCGTTGGGATCCAGGATCACCACCTTGTAACCGCCCGCTTGCAGCGCGGCCGCGTTCGTGATCGTCAGGCTGTCCGCCGTGGCGCCGGGAATGTTCGTGCCCGCATACTGCCACTGGAAGGTGTAGCCCGCCGGGGCCGTGATCAAGCCGAGGTCGAACTGCGCCGTCGCCCCGGGGGGCACAAAGGTGTTCGTCGGCGCGTTCAAGGACAGAATTTCAATGTAACCCTGCGTGATCGCCCCGTAGGGATCCGTGATGTAATAGCTGAAGGCGTCCGGCCCCACATAACCCGCCACCGGCGTATAGACCAGCGTCGCTCCCGTCTGGGTCACGTTGCCGGAACCGTTGGTGCTGGTCGTGTCCGCGTAATAATAGGTGGCCAGATCACCATCCGGATCCGCCGAGGATTGTTGCAGCAGGGAGACCGGGATGGTCAGGTTCTGATTTTGGAACGCCACGAAGGAGAAGGTCGGAGCGACCGGGGGTTGGTTGGTGGCCACAATGGTCAGGGTGGCCACTTGACTGGTCACCGAGCCCGAGGCGTTGCTGACCACGGCTTGGAAGTTCGTCCCCTGACCGCCCGCCGTGGGATTGGGCAGCACCAAGGTGCGTCCCGTCGCCCCCGGAACCGGGTTGCCGTCCGCCAGCCATTGATAGCTCAAGGGCGGGCGGCCCAGCGCGACGACCGCGAAGGTTGCCTGGCTGCCGCTCTGCGCCGTGCCGTCGCGCACCACGGCGCTCACGGGTTGGTTCGTGATCACCGGCAAACCGGGGGGCAAAGCCTGCCCGATGCTGGTCACTTCGATCCGCACCCCGCTCAGGCCCGCCCCGCCGAGGGTTTCGATGAAGTCCAGCGTGTTGATCCCCGGCACGAAGCCGTTCGTCACCGCCCAAGTCCCGACGTAGAGCGTGCCGCCGGGGTTGACCGCGTTGCCCGTGCTCTTGCCGTTGATCAGGATGTCGCTGATGCTCCCGTTGACCCACAAGTTTCCGGAAGCCTTCATCGTGGAGGGATCGGCTTGGTCCACCAGGAAAGTGGCGCGGTAGTAGTAATTGCCCGCGGGGGAATTGATAATGGCCCCACCCTGATTGCCGATCGCTCCGATCCACATGGAAGTGCTGTTGGTGGGCGAAAAGCTGCCGTTCGCGCTGGCGAATTGCAACGGATTGCTGTTCTCATACACCTCCGCCACCGTCCCCAGATAATTGATGTCCGCGCTCTGCCACAGCGTCCAGTTGGGATCCGGGTAGTCGCCGGTCACGGAGACCACGCCATTCGTGTCCAAACCGGTGCCGGCCAGCCCGGTGGCCACCGCGCCGATGGTCACCACCGCCACGGAGCTGGTGGCCGCCCCGTAGGCGTTCGTGACCACCAGGGTGTAATTCCCGCCCCCGGCGAAGGTCACGTGGGGCACGAGCAGGGTCGTCCCCGTTTGGCCCGCCACGGGCGCGCCATTCAGATTCCATTGATAGGCCAGCGGCGGCGTGCCGGAAACCAACGCCGGCACCGTCAGCGTTTGATTGTATCCCACCAGGGTCGTCACCGGCGGCTGCTTTGTGAACGAAGGCGGATTTAACGCCCCGCCGGTCACAAACGCCATTTGGTTGGATTGCAGGCACACATTGCTGACCCGCACTTCGTCGATGGACCCAATCAGGCCTTCATTGTTGCCCGGATTGCTCGTCGTATTGCGGGCGCTCCCACCGATGCCCAAGGAGGGCATGGTCGTGCCCAACGGGCTGCCGTTCAGCGGCCGGGTCGCGGTGAACGTCTTCAACGGATCCGCCGCGATCCGGTTGGCGTCCAGCAACGTCCAATAAAAGGTCAGTTGAAAAGGGGTGTCCGAATTGGTCGGGCTATTGCCGGTGAAGGACACGGCCATGTGATACCAAGTATTCGCGATCGCGGCGTCCGGCCCGGTCGTGGGCAGGGTCGCTTTGAAATCGTCCGAGGTGGCCCCCGCGAGCAAATCCCATTCAATCACCCCGTTGAAGACCCGCCATTGCCAGCCGCGGTTGCCGAGCCCCAATCCGTTGTCGGCGCACAAGATTTCATAATCCCCGGCTGCGGTGGGGTTGGCGGTGAACTTGACCAAAGCCTCAAAAGTGAACGCCCCGGACACCGGGTTGCAAAACTGGGAAACGTCCGGAAACGCGCCGCCATAGAGCAAATGCTGCTTGGTGGTGGCGGACAACGAAGTGCCCAATCCCGGATACGAGGGTGCCCCCACCGTGACATTGGTATACGGCAGCGTGCCCGGGGTGGGCTCGGCCAGATTGGTCAGCGTGATGGGACTGCTCAGGGCCGAATCGGAAAATCTCAGTCCGTTGGTCTCGTCCAAATGCCAAAGGTGCAGGGTGGAGGTGGTGTTGGTGTAGGGGATCTGCAGTCCGGCGTCGGCGTTGAGCGCGAGGCCGGCCAGCGTCCCGGCGAAAAAGAGGGAACGAAGCGTGCGGTTCATAAGGGTTTGCGGCTAAAGGCTATGTAAAAACCTTGCGCAAATCCCCTACCCAATGCAAGCATTTTTTGCTACCGAAAATACCACATTTGGCCGGCCACCCCTCCGGAATGGACCGGCTGGCGGCAGCTTACAACCCCGGCTTCGCCGGGCGGATGGGCGCCAGCGCGCTCACCACCCCGGTTGCCAGGGTTTTGCGCTTGTACACCCGGTCCCCGCACGTGACGAACAATTCATCGAACTTCGCGCCACCCAACGCCACGCTGGTGATCAGGTCGCGTTGGGGCGGGGGCAGGATGCAGTTCACCCGCCCCGGTTGGTCGCAGATTTGCACGCCCAACTCCGTCGCCACATACAACCAACCCTTCGCGTCCACGGCCATGCCGCCCGCGTGGCTGGCCAGGCTCGCGTCCGCCAAGTGCAGGTAGAAATACCGTTGTTTGGCCGCCAAGGTGCCGTCGGGTTGGATGTGGAACGAATACACAAACTGGCCGTGGGCGTCCGTGACGAGCAGCAGGCTCTGATCGGGCGTGAGTTGCACGCTCGTCGGCTCCGCGATGCCCTCATCCACCAACATCTTTTTCCCCAGCTCATTCACATACCAAATCCGGTGGTGCGCCGGGTCCGTGAAATACATCTCCCCCTTGTGCGTGATCGTCATGTCCCCCACCCCCGAGGCGTGAATCAACGGCGTCGGGTAACCCAAAACATTGTATACCGAAATCCGGTTCTCCCCCGTCTCGCAGCCGTAGAGGTAGCCGCTGGCCCCGTAGCCCAGGCCCGTGATGCCGGGGCATTGCCGCGAAAACACCGTCACCTTGCCGTCCACCGCCACCTTGAACACCCGGTTGTTCAATTTATCCCCAAAAAACACCTCGCCCTCGGCGTTGACCGCCAGGCCCTGCGTGTGCAAATGGCCGCTGCTCACCACCTGCCAGCCCTCGCCCGGGATCAAAATCTCCTTCATTTGCTTCGACCCCGCCCCCTTCGCCACCCGGGCGGGATACCCTTTCCACAGCCAGCGCAGCGCGTCGGGAAAGATCGCCCCCGCGTGCCGCCCGTTGTGGCCCCCGTCCCCCCAAGCATGGTTCACCTCGTACCCGGCGAACTCCAGCGCGGACAACATCTCCTGGTTCGCGAGGAACCAATTACCGCCGTAAATATTTTGGTCGTTCGACCCGTCCTGGAGAAACACCCGGATCGGTTTCGGTTCCGTCTTGCGGATCAGGGTGGGATACTCGTTGCCCCCGCGCAACCCCACATAAGTGCCGATGCTGCTGAACACGCGGCTGAAGGCGTCCGGCCGCTCCCACGCGGCAGTGAAGGCGGCGATGGCGCCGGAACTCGCCCCCGCGATCGCCCGGTCGTTGGGATCCTGGCTCAGATTATAATCCTTCGCCACCACGGGCAGCAGTTCCTCCAGCAAAAACCGCGCGTAATCCCCGCCCAGCCCGTCGTATTCGTAGCTCCGGTTGTACCGGTCCAGTTGGTTCGTGCTCCACCCCGGCACCCGGCCGTGCATCACAAACACCCCGATGGTCACCGGCATTTCGCCCTTGTGGATCAAATTGTCAAACACCACCGGCGCGTTGTATTGGAGTCCGTCCTGGAACACCATCACGCAGGCGGCCTTGGCCGGGTTGTACTGCTTGGGGACATACACCCAGTAATCGCGGACGGTGCCCGGAAAAATCCGGCTCCGGTCAAAGCTATGCTTCGTCACCTCCCCGCGCGGAACCCCTGCCTGTGGCTGCGAATCCGGGCCCAACACGTAATCGTCGGCCGCCCCTACCGGAGTCGTCAACCCCAGCACCAGCAGTCCCATCGCCATCAAGAGTATGCGCATATCCGGTGGAAATACCCCAAAAGCACTCCGTTTGGCAACGAATACCCTTGCCCCGCCGCATTTTTACCGCTCCCGCGGCCCGTCCGCCCGGCTCAGGCGGCCAGGCGCGGCCGCAGCCCGAGCCGCTTCAACACCATGTTTCCCATCTCCAACGCCGCGGCCACCCGGAACTTCCAGGTGATGGCAAAGTAAACCAACGTCGCCCCCGCGATCGGCACAAACACTTCGCCCAAGCGCGTGACCACGCCAACATGGCCCACCGCCCCGACCCACCAATGCCGCAAGCCCCACGCCACCGCCCCGGCCACCACCACTGCCCCGATCGCGGGCACCAACGTGCCCCGCAGGCGGCTCAAGTCCAAGTGCCCCAAACGCCGGCGCAACGCGTAAACCAACAACCCGCAGTTCACCGCCGCGCTGGTGCTGTTGGCCAGCGCCAGCCCGCCCTGCCGCATCCCGCGCACCAACGCCAACGCCAGGATCAAATTCACCACCATGCAAAACACGCTGATGCGCACCGGCGTCTTCGTGTCGCCCAAGGCGAAAAACGCCCGCGCGAAGATGTTGTTGATGGAGAACAGCAACAAACCGGGCGCCAGCCAAACCAAGGCCAGCGTCGACCCCGCCGTGGAGGCTTCGTCAAACGCCCCGTGCTGAAACAACAGCCGGATCATCGATTCCCCCAAGATCACCAGCAACACCGAGGCGAGCAGGTTGATAAAGATCAGATGCTCCAAGCCCTGCCGCATCGCCCCGCGGAACTCGTCGTATTTCTTTTCCACCGCCAACCCCGAAAGCAGCGGCAGCAGCACCGTCGCCAGCGTCGCGCCGAACACCCCTTGGGGCAATTCCATCAAGCGGACCGCATAGTTGAAAGACGCCGGCAGCGTGCGGTCGACCCAAAAGGCAAAATTCTGCGTGATCACCACGTTCAGTTGGTACGTCGCCACCGCCACCGTCCCCGGGATCATTTGCCGCGCCACGCGCCGCACGGTCGGATCGCTCCACGGCGTCACCCATTGGAGTCGGAAGCCCTCCCGCCGCAGCGTCGGCCATTGAAAAACCACCTGCGCCACCCCCGCCAGCAGCACCCCGATCGCCAAACCATAAATTTTTTGATGCAATTCCGCCCCCATCCGCGGCGCCAAAAACCACACCGAGCAAATCAGCACCACGTTCATCACCGCCGTCCCCATGGCGGGAATGAAAAAATGCCCGCGCGCGTTCAAAAT
>CAIYZC010000639.1 GCA_903930565.1 uncultured Pedosphaera sp. | reverse complement strand
GCTGGTGCCGTCGGAGCGCACCACGCCGGTGATGGGGTTGTTGCCGCCGCTCGGATCCACCGCCTCCAAATACACATATCCGGTGCTGGGGACGGAAGCCGCAAGCGTGACCGAGGAATGCGCGCCGGTCACCGCGCCGGCGGTGACGGCGCTCAGCACGGCGGTCACCGGGCTGGTGGTGCCATCGCTCGAATAGACAGTGTTTGGCGGGGCGTCCACGTTGGCGGTGTCGTTGACCAAAAAATCCGCCAACCCGTCATCCGTCGGCCAAGCGACACGCACCACATGGTTCATTTCGTGGATCCGCACTTGTTCGATCAGCGAAGTCGCAGGGTTGTTGAAATCGTTGATGTGCTGGAACATTGCAGAATAGCTGATGAAACTTCCCTCCAGTGTGGAGGAGAGCCACCAGATTCCTTCCGCCGTGGTTTGCGGCAGGATGTCGCCGAAATCCATTTTCAGCGACGGAGTGAGAGCCAAAGTAGTCCCGACTTGAGAACTCAGAATTTGGAAACCAATCTCCAGATCATTGGCGTTGGTGACGATGCGCGGCTGGGCGCTGGTGATGGTGAAATCATCCGCAGTGCCGTGGCCCACATTGCGCACAAATATACCCAAGGCGAATGGAACGGAAGGCTCCAATTGTGGCGTGAACGGATCGTCGCTGTAAACATCATGCTGGAGGAAATAATCCAGCACGAAGATCGGGCATGGGAGCACATTGATGGGCGCCCGTGGTGACAACGGAATGGTGACCTGCTCCCCGTTGAGCGAATAGGAGAACGAGCCGCCGAGGTAATAGGTGGTGGGCACCAGGGGCGCCGCGTTCGTGGTGGGCACAATGGTCCACACCGCAGCGCCCTTCGCGCCCACCGCGATGGTACCGGTGCCATCCACCGCGGTCACCCCGCCCGTCAAAGTCGGGGCGGGAATTCCGAACAAGCCCGCCACGGAATTGCCGGCGGCATCCTGGGGCACGAGGTTGACCTGCAAATCTGTGATCGGCACATGCGCGTGGTTGTTCAACGTCAAAGTGGCTTTGAAAGCGCTGCGGCTGACGACGGCTTTTTGGTCAATCTGAATGGTCACGTCCACAATGGCACCGGGCGGGGGCCCAAACGCGGGCGGGTTAGGCGGGATCGGCAGGGGAAGCGGAGGTGGCGTCGGCAGACCGGAGGTGCCGCCGCCGCCGCTGCCGCCACCACCACCACCGCCACCGCCACCGCCACCGCCACCGCCACCGCCACCGCCACCGCCACCGCCACCACTAGGAGGCTGTACCGGGGTGGGCGGAACAGGAGTGCTGCTGGCAATCGTGCAATTCAGAGGATTGGCGTTATAGACATACAGCGGCGTGGAGTAATAATTGGTCAGGCTGGGCGTGGCCACATGCCAAAGCAACTGAGCGTCGATATTGGCGGCGACCGAAGTGTCGGTTCCCAAGCGGATCACCAAGCACGGCACTACCACATTGGAGTTGCCAGGAAGGTCGCCCAAGCTCGTCACCAATGGCTGCAGGAGCCAGTCGGGATTATTCCCCACCACCCACTCCAAGCCCTGCGCCGCGATTAGGCCGTGGTTTTCGATCGTGATGTTGATTTGGTTCGTAACCCCGCTCATAGCGCACAGGTTGACACTCCCCGGCGTCAGAGTGAGGACCGGCCAAGGCACTTGCGTTTGGAAGGTTTGCACCAAGGTGAAATCATACACATCCGGGATCTTGGTCGGCGCGGCGGTGAAGGTGTAATCGACAAATTGCTCATTCATCCAGGCGGTCAACAGGTTCGTTTGCCCGGCGGCCAAGAAAAGGGAATCCGTGTAATCATCATGTTGCGCGGCCGTGATGCCCACGGTGTAGGAGGCCACGGGCAAATTGGTGAAGAGCAGGATGCCGCTGACATCCGTCACGCCGTTCGTAACGACGTTGCCGGTGACGAAATCCGTCACCGT
>CAIYZC010000638.1 GCA_903930565.1 uncultured Pedosphaera sp. | reverse complement strand
CAAAGCTCTGCACCGGCGGTCCCGGCCGGTCCGCGCGGTACAACCGCAACGTGTTGTCTTCGTCGCTGGCCACGAGAAACAGGTTGGTCGTGACCGCCACCGCCCCGGAGGCGTCGCACATGCCGGAGTATTCGACCGGTGCGGTGAACCGCGCCTCCGCCGCCCCCGCCATCCCGGCGGACAACCAAGCCAGACACCAAAGAGTTTTGAGCACGGCCCAGCTTACTTTTGGATTGCCATATTGTCTCCACTATTCCGCCTTCGGATGGCCTCTCCCTTGCCCCCCGTTCGCGTCGCCGGTGCCGCCGGGCCGCCCGCACGGCCGCCAAGCGGCGGCCACCGCCCCAACCTTGCACGCCCCGGCGCCCGTGGCCGCATTCGCCCAATTCATCATGCTCGTCATCCGCCCCTGGCCATCGTAACCATATGCGACCGGGTATTGCCGCGAGCCCTACGTCTGCTGAACCCCGCGGGAGAACCTCCCTTCCCCGGCTTTCCCCCTGTCCTCCCGCCTCCAAGTCGGCCGATTGCCCGCCGCCCGGCACCGACCGTCCTCAGCAGCCATGGCACGATTCACGGACTGAACCCTTCACATCGTTTGTGGCGGACACCGGCGGTTACTTGTTCCGATACTGCTCAATGGCCAAGTAGTCGCCGTGAGCTGTGCGAACCAAAGCCGCCCGGAAGGTGTAGCCATTGGTTTCCCAGTCGCTGCTGAACTGGACTTGCGGTTGCGAGATTTTTTTTCGGTTGCTCATTGTGGAGTGAACATACTTCACGGTGTCTTCCAACTTTAAAATTCCATTGACGCGCTGTGCTTTCATTGCCGGCATCGCGATTGCCGTGGGGGAGAAGATTCCCCAAGCGTAGAACCCGAAACTCTGGTCGCGCCCGCCGCCGTCAGTTGCGTTGACCAACTCAGTGTTGGTAGGAAAAGCAAACCCAACTTTCGCCCTCCAATTCTTTCAAGGCCTGGTCTTGCTTGGCATTGACAGTTGGCTTTGCTGTTGACTGGCTCAAGGACGCTTGGCGTTCACCGCATCCAGTCGCCAGCAGCAGGCTGATAGTCCCAAGCAAGCTGTGCATGATTTGAATGTGTCTTGCTTTCATCGGCCTTGTTCGGATTTCCAACCCTCAGTGACTTGGGGAGCTTCGCCTTTCTTCCACTTGATTGTCTTCTTCACCGTAAAGGTTCTCAGTTCTCACTATTTACTTATCCGTCCTCTCGCGGCGTGCAATGGAGCTAAAGCGGATCGTTCTGTTCCCTGGTGGCTCCCCTTCGCGTCGCAAGCACCGTGCAACGAAATCGCCGGTGACGCCAACGGCGTCGAGGCCATCCGCGTCGGCCGGTTCAGGTGGTCGTATGGCTTGCTCGTCGTAATGCGGGTGACCCTGATGGTCTGAAACTCAACATGGCTCACCCATGGCGAATTGGCAAGGAACGAATCCGTCCCCGACCCGGGCTCCGGCGTCCTGAAGTTTGGCGCGATCGTTACCCCACGCTCGATGCCCACCCATGTCCCAGACCCCAGCCCCGGAGGGACGCTCCAAATCATGCTCCCACCAAAGCGAAACCCTTCAGCCCCGAGCCTCCGTCCGCCTTGGCGCGCCCCTCCGGGACTTGGCCAATTTTGACACGTTGTTCAGGGACTCTGCCCCCGACTTAACTACTTCGCCCCTTCCGGGGCTCTTCAATGAGCGCTCCACCGCTCTCAATTCGCCCTGCCCCCACGGTCCATCCAGTCCATAAAGTCCATTTTGTCCATACCGTCCACCACCACCCCCGCCCGGTAGAGTCGCATACGAGGTTGCTCTCGCGCCCGTCCCAAAATCCCGGAGGGATTTCAGCCTCTAGCCGGGGGTTGAGCACCGCGACACCCCCGGAAACCT
>CAIYZC010000637.1 GCA_903930565.1 uncultured Pedosphaera sp. | reverse complement strand
GTGCTACGTTTGCTGGACGCATATGACAGCAATAGTTTTCAGCGCCTGATTTACCCATTGAACGAGGGTGTTCGTGACAAATCGTTGGCAGAGATCAAGCCGGTATTCGACACTGCTCTGATCGCCAGTTTGGTTTCGGAGAATATCATTCAGGCGACCCAATGCGCTAGCGCCACCGAGATTTTCGAATTTGAGCGTTTCAAAGGAGTTAGGAACCAGTGGACGAATTTCAGCAAATACATTCTGTTGAGAATAGACCGGCATCTGGCTGGCATATTGGATAAGCCGTCCTATACCTCCGGCAAGTTGGAGGAATTGGAGGAGCGATTCAACAAGAACAATCGGCTCCGTTACGGTATGCATCTGGAGCATATTTACACGCAACATGACGCCAATCGCGCCTTATTCACAACGAACAGCCATTTCGATGAAAGCGCTTTTCAGCAGAAGCGCAACCTGTTGGGAATGGTTTTGCTCCTGAAAGACAAGCAGAATCTGAGCAGCAACAACGAAATCTACGACGACAAGCAGCAAACCTATGCCCAAAGCAATTTGATTTGGAACGAACTTCTGGTCGGCCACCTTCCGAATGTTGACCGAGAACGGCTGCCAGTCGAGTTGCGAGTTGAGCCGGTGCAGCCTTCAAACCAGGTGTTTCCTCTAGCAGCGGTTGAAATGCGCCAAAAGGTGACATTTGAGGCTATTAAACGCATCTGGGGACAAGTGTGAACAGTCACGAACAACAGGCTTTCGTTGGCGCAGTGCACGACGCGAACTCGCCCGCGTCTAAAATCGCCAAGCCATTGATTCCGCGGGATGCCCAGGAACGCATTGAGCGCGCGGTGAAACAACCCAACGCGTCTTTGCGCAAGCAAATCCGCGTCGAGACGGGCCTGCGTTTGAGCGACGGGGCGGAGCGATTCGCCATTCCGTTCCGTATGTGCGAAGGCTTCACCGGCCCTTTCGGCGAATTCATTATGCGCTATCCCGACCGGCAGTTGTGGTGGCTCATCTGTGGTTTGCGTCAGGTTGGCGGCATCGTGGAAGGCGCGGACTGGTTGCTGGAACACTGGCCCGATTTGGAAAAATGGAACCGTTTGCCTCCAGCGGCACGGGGCGGCGGCGATGCGATTGCGCGCGCGCGTGATGTTGCGTTGGAGCTTCAAAAATTCGTCGCCAATCCGCCGCACATCGGGGAGATCAAGACAATCACCTCCGATTATCTGGGCTGTTACTTTTATCCCCCGGGGCGTCCGCCGTGGATCGAGATTTATTGGATGCCCATAGCGCTTATCGCCGCGATGCTAAACATCCGCATGGAAGACCTCGCAGTCGTGACGCTCGCCCACGAACTTGGCCACGGCTATACCCATCTTGGCCGCGACATCGATGGCGCGAGCTGGGAAACCAGCCGCTTTTCCAATAGCGATTCCGACGTGAAGGAGGGACTCGCCCAATTTTATGCTGAGGTCGTGACGCAAAAACTCGCCAGCCGCCAACCCGGCGTGCATGAGGCTTACGAGAAGTTTCTCACTCTCCAGGGCGG
>CAIYZC010000636.1 GCA_903930565.1 uncultured Pedosphaera sp. | reverse complement strand
TCGCAGGACGTCATGACCCCGAGGTCGATGACTTCGTAGTTGTTGCACCCCAGCACCACGCCGACAATATTTTTGCCGATGTCATGCACATCGCCCTTCACCGTGGCCAGGAGCACCTTGCCCTGGGCGCGGCCGCCGCCGGAGCGGCGCTTTTCCTCCTCCATATAGGGCAGTAGGTACGCGACGGATTTCTTCATCACCCGGGCGCTTTTGACGACCTGGGGGAGGAACATTTTGCCGGAGCCGAACAAGTCGCCGACCACGTTCATGCCGGACATGAGCGGGCCTTCGATGACGGAGAGCGGCCGTTGATATTTCTGGCGGGCTTCCTCGGTGTCCAGGTCGATGAATTCGACGAGGCCCTTGACCAAGGCGTGGCCGAGGCGCTCCTCGACCGTGCCTTGGCGCCAGGCATCTTCGACCACGGCGACTTTGCCTTTTTGCTTCACCGATTCGGCGAACTTGATCAGGCGCTCCGTGGCGTCCGGCCGGCGGTTCAGCAGCACGTCCTCGACGAGTTCGAGGAGGTCCTTGGGGATCTCCTCGTACACTTCCAACATCCCGGCGTTCACGATCCCCATGTCCAAGCCCGCTTGAATGGCGTGGTAGAGGAACGCGGAGTGCATGGCTTCGCGGACGGCGTTGTTGCCGCGGAAGGAGAAGGAGATGTTGCTCACCCCGCCGCTGACCTTGGCCAGGGGCAGGTTTTGCTTGATCCACCGCGTGGCGGCGATGAAGTCCACCGCGTAGTTGTTGTGCTCCTCCATCCCGGTGGCGACCGTGAGGATGTTGGGATCGAAAATGATGTCCTGCGGCGGGAAGCCGACCTCCTTCGTGAGGATGTCATAGGCGCGCTTACAGATTTCAATGCGGCGTTCGAGGTTGTCCGCCTGGCCCTTTTCGTCAAAGGCCATGACCACGACCGCGGCGCCATACTGGCGGACGAGGCGGGCGTGGTGGCGGAAGCGCTCCTCGCCCTCTTTGAGGCTGATCGAGTTGACCACGCCCTTGCCCTGGATGCACTTGAGCCCCGCTTCGATGACCGACCACTTGGAGCTGTCGATCATGATCGGCACCCGGGTGATAATGGGTTCGGAGCCGATGAGGTTGAGGAAATGCGTCATGGCGCGCTCGGAATCGAGCATGCCTTCATCCATGTTGATGTCGATGATCTGGGCGCCGTTTTCGACCTGTTGCTGGGCGATGGCGAGGGCTTCCTCGAATTGCCCGGCGAGGATGAGCTTCGCGAATTTCGGCGACCCGGTGACATTGGTGCGCTCGCCGACATTGATGAAATTGGCGCCGGGGCGGAGGGTGAGTGCGTCCGTGCCGCTGAGGCGGGTGTAGGGTTCCACCACCGGCACGCTCCGGGGATGGATTTCGCGGACCGCCGCCGCGATTTCGCGGATGTGCGGCGGGGTGGTGCCGCAGCAGCCGCCGACCAAGTTCAGCCAGCCGTTGCGCGCCCATTCCGCCAATTGCGGGGCCAGCGTCTCCGGGGTTTCGGGGAAGCCGGTGGGCAACAAAGGGTTCGGGAGCCCGGCGTTGGGATAACAGCTTACGGCGATGGGGGCCAGCGTGGCGAGTTCCTCGATCAAGGGGCGCATCTCGGCCGGTCCCAGGGCGCAGTTCATGCCCACGCTCAGGAGCGGCACATGGGAAATGGAATTCCAAAACGCTTCGACCGTCTGGCCGGTCACCCCGCGGTTGCTGCCCTTTTGGATGAACGTCACCGAGGCCAGGATGGGTACCACCGGGCGGCCGTCCGTCGCCGGTTCGGTCCCGTAGGGCAGGGGGGCGATGCCGCGTTCGGCATAGAGCTTTTGGATGGCGAAAAACGCCGCTTTGGCGTTGAGCGTATCAAAAATGGTTTCGACCAGCATGAGGTCCGCGCCACCGTCCAACAAGCCGCGTGCCTGGTCATAATAGGCCAGGACCAGTTCGTCGTAGGTCGTCCCCCGCGAGGCCGAGCTGTTCACATCGGTCGAGATCGAGGAGGTGCGGGTGGTCGGCCCGATCGCCCCGGCCACGAAGCAAATCCGGCCCGGTTGCGCGGCCATGACGCCGTCCGCCGCCCGCCGCGCCACTTGGGCCGCGGCGAGGTTCAGTTCATACGCCAGCGGCTCCATGCCGTAATCGGCGAGGGAGATGGCTTGGGAATTGAAGGTGTTCGTTTCAATGATGTCCGCCCCCGCTTCGAGGTATTGGCGGTGAATCGCCTCGATCACGTCCGGCCGCGTGAGGTTCAGCAAATCATTGTTGCCTTTCAGGTCCTTCGGCCAGTCCCGGAAACGGTCCCCGCGGAAGGCGGCTTCGTCCAACTTGTAGGTCTGAATCATCGTGCCCATGGCCCCGTCGATGATGACGATACGTTCCCGCAACAGTGAGGCCAATCGCCCACCGCGCCCGGCCTGATTAGCAAGATTTTGATTCACAGTGCCTTAACCTAGCACGGCGCCAGAAAATTGAAAAGCAGAAAATCAATGCATCTTGATATGAAGATATGTTGATTGATGGATGC
>CAIYZC010000635.1 GCA_903930565.1 uncultured Pedosphaera sp. | reverse complement strand
CATGGTCCAACACGGGGTGAGCATCTTCTTTCAGGGTCATGACCATCTCTTTTGCCGGCAGGAGCGCGACGGCGTCATCTACCAAGAGGTGCCCATGCCGTCCGATCACGGTTACGCGACCTACAATGAGGATCGCTACCAATCCGGCGTGAAGCTGCCGAACTCCGGCCACCTCCGGGTCACCGTGGGGCCGGACGTAGCCAGCGTCGAATATGTGCGCTCCTACCTGCCCAAGGACGAAACCGCGGGCCGAAAATCCGGCGAAATTGCGCACCGCTACACGGTAAAACCGGGAGGTGGTCATGCTTAAAACTCGTATGTTTGGCGGGGCGGTTTTGCTGCTGGCCCTCTGCGTGGCGGATGGGCCGGCCGGGGGGCAAACTCCCCCGCCGCCCGGCGGACGGCGTGGGGCGGGCGGTGGGCGCGACCACCGCGGCCCGGGCGGCTCCAACTACTTCAACCTCGAGTTTCCCGCCCAACCGCTCGACTTCCTGCTGGCCCGGCCCGAAGCCCGCTCCATGACATTGAGCGTCCAGTCCGCGGCTGCCTTGGAAGGTTATGCCACGTGGGGCACCAATACTCCCGCCGACACCGGCCGCAGCCCCGTGCGCCGTTTCGCCGCGGGCAGCCCCGCGGAAATTGAAATGACCGGCCTTCGCCCCGACCACGGTTACCAATACGAATTTTGGTCGCGCGCCGTCGACGCCGAGTCCGCTGCCCCGTTCACGAACGCCCCCGCGGGCGCCTTCCACACCGCCCGCGCGTCCGGCGCCGCGTTCACCTTCACGCTCACCGCCGACGCGCACCTCGACGAGCACACCAGTTCCGGAGTTTACCAGCGCACACTGGCGAATGTCCGCGCCGACGGCCCCGATTTCCACCTCGACCTCGGCAACCTGTTCATGACCGACAAGCACGCCGATCGCGATTCGGCGGCGCGGCACTACGCAGCGGAGCGGTATTACCTCAGCCGCATCGGCGACCGCGTCCCGGTGCTGCTCGCCCTGGGTGTCCACGACGGCGAGAGCGCGCGCGATGACGTTGGTTCGCCCAACAGTACCGCCGCTTGGTCCCGGGGCCAACGCACGCGCTATTTCCCCAATCCGGTGCCGGACACGTTTTACACCGGCAACACCCAACTCCTGCCGGGGGGCGGCCATTACCAAAACTACTTCGCCTGCGAATGGGGTGACGCCCGGTTCGTGGTCCTGGATCCCTTCCGCTACTCGGTGCGGCAACGGGGCGGCGGCGACGGCTGGGCCTGGTCGCTCGGGCGGGAGCAATACGATTGGCTGGCGCGCTCCCTGTCCGGGAGCAAGGCGCGGTTCAAGTTCGTGTTCCTCCACAATTTGTTGAGCGGCGACCAGGCGTCGCGCGGCGGTGTCGAGATCGCGGGCTTTAATGAGTGGGGCGGGCGGAACCGGGATGGCACCCGGGATTTGCGGAGCACCGGCCCGGCTGGCCCGCGCCGGTGCATGAGTTGCTGCGGCGGCACGGCGTCACGGTGGTGTTCAAAGCCCATGACAATTTTTTCGCGCACCAGGAGCTCGACGGCATCGTTTACGAGATGGTGCCGCAGCCCAGTTTCGCGGGCGACACCCGGGTGCGGGACCGCGAAAACTACGGTTACCAAGTGGGGGATTTGCTCGGCAACTCCGGTTATGTGCGGGTGCGCGTCGGTCCCGCGGCCGTGGAGTTGGATTACCTGCAAACGCCGCAGCGGGGGAGCGCCCCGCCCACCGTGGCGCATCACGCGGTGGTTTCCGCCCGGTCCGGGAGCCGCTGAACGAGGCCGGCATTCGTGGCTTGTTCGCGACCGGGGCGGCGGGCATGCTGACGGGACGGTCCCCGACGGCAATGGTTGCCCGGCGGGGACCGGTTTGCCCTATGCCATATACCGCCATCGTCCGCCGGCGACTCTTCCGCCTGCTCGCCGCCCTTTTGCTGCTGTCGGGCCTCCCCGCGGCGCGCGCCTTCACGGCCACGGATGCCGACGCCCTGTTCGCCGCGCATACCAAGGCCTTTTACCGCGAGGAAGGCGGCCGGGCATGGTTCCGGGAAACCACCGAGGGCGGCAAATCCTCGTATTGGATGCGGGCCGAACAATTGGAAATGGTGCTCGACGTTTACGAGCGCACCCATCAAGCCCAGCCGCTGGTCATGTTCACCAATTTGTTCCGCGGCTTCCTCGCCGACCACGGCACGAACTGGGCGCACAATCCCTTCAACGATGACATCATGTGGATGGTCATCGCCTGCACCCGCGGCCATTTGCTCACCGGCAATCCCGACTTCCGCGACGTGGCACGCACCAACTTCGACCGGTGCCTCGCCCGCGCCGCCTCCACGAACCTGGGCGGCGGTTTGTGGTGGAAAACCGACAACCGCTCCAAGAACGCCTGCGTGAACGGCCCCGGCGCCATCGCCGCCTTCCTGCTCGGCCGCGCCACCGGGGAGACGAATTATTACGTCACCGCCACCAACCTCTTTCAATGGGAGCGGGCCACTTTGTTCGACGCGGAAACCGGCCGGGTGGCCGACAATATCCGCACCAACGGCCGGGTCAGCAACTTGGCGTTGACCTACAATCAAGGCACTTTCGTGGGCGCCGCGAATTTTCTGGGGTACACCAATGAGGCGCGCCTCGCCGCCCGGTTCACCATGGAACAACTTTCCCGGGACGGCTACCTGCCGCCCGCCGGGGAAAACGGCGATGGCGGCGGCTTCAACGGCATCGGCGCCCGCTGGATCGCCCGGTTCGTTTACGAACGCGGCGAGCAGGCCGCGTTCGAAGCCTGGTTGCGCAAGAACGCCGACGCCGCCTGGGCCGCCCGCCGCGCGGAAGACAATCTCAGTTGGTGCCGCTGGCCGCAACCGACGCCCGAAGGCCGCCGCATTGCCTGGGGCTGCAGCAGCGCCGTGGTGATGTTGCAGGTGGTGCGGCCGACGGAATAACGGCGCACCCGCAATTCGGCCGACGGTGGGGGCCGGTGGGGGAGGGTCCGCGTCGTATCAGCCGGATCGTCCGGGTCGAATACCGCCCCATTGGTAAAGCCAAAACTCCAACTGCGGCGGGGTCCAATCTTTCCCCGGTTGCGAAAGGATGACCTCAAGTGTCAGTAGAGCGTGCCGGCGGCCACGCCGGGCCCGGTCAGGCAGCCGGCGCCAACTGCCCCGCCCGCACCTGCCAGCGGCGGGCGTCGCGCATCAGTTCCGGGGGCCAGTTCTCGGTGGTGCAGGTCATGAACACTTGGCCGCGGCCCTGGTCGGAGCGGTTCAACAGGGGCATGAAGCCCGCCCGCCGACGGGCGTCGAGTTCGCCCATCACGTCGTCGATGAGCAGGATGGGCGGGGAACCGTGCAGGCCGGTGAGGTATTCGGCCTGCGCGATTTTCAGCGCGAGGGCAAGGGTGCGTTTCTGGCCTTCGCTGCCGTACTGCGCGGCGGAGCGGTCGTTGAGTTGCAGGGTCAGATCATCCCGGTGCGGCCCGATGATGGTGGAGCGGAAGGTGCGCTCGCGGGCGCGGGATTGCGCGAGTTCCACGGCGAAGTCGCCTTTGACGGTGGGGGCGTAGGCGAGGCGGAGTTCCTCGGCGTCGTGGGAGACGCGGCGGTAGGCGAGGCGGGCCAGGGGGCTGAGTTTGGGCGTGAGTTCGTGGCGGAGCCGGATGATTTCGGTGCCCGCTTTCACCAACTCGGCGGAGAAACTGTCCAGGGCGGCCTCGTCGGGGGTGCGTTGCTTGAGCAGGGTGTTGCGGGCGCGCAGGGCGGCGGCGTAGCGCTGGAGCAGCGGCAGGTAGCCGGGAAAGGTCTGGGTGAGCAACAGATCCAAAAACCGCCGGCGCCCGCCGGCCGGGCCTTTGACCAGGAGCAAATCCTCGGTGCAAAAAACCACCACGCGCAGGACGCCGAGGTAATCGGCGAGGCGGCGCACGGGCTGTTGGTCGAGGCTGAGTTTGCGCTCCGCCGCGGACCAATACATGCGGATGTCGCGCTCCCCCTGGCCGACCAAGGTCGCGCCGGCGAAGTAACCGGACTGACCGTGGCGGAGCATTTGGGCGCTCTTCACGCCGCGGAAGGACCGGAGGGTGGCCAGGAGATAGATGGCTTCCAGGATGTTCGTCTTGCCCTGGGCGTTGTCGCCCAGCAGGACGTGGAACCCGGGGGCGAAATCCACATCCAGCCGCGCGTAATTGCGGAAATCGCGCAATTTCAAATGAGCCAGATGCACGGGGGAAGCGTGGCGGGAAAGCTCGGCCGCCGCGAGTCTTTTTCCCGCACCCGGTTTACTGGGAACGGCCGAATTTCTTCTCCAATTCGCGGAAGTTCATTTCGATGAGCGTCGGCCGGCCGTGGGGGCAGGTGTAGGGCATCGCGCACTGCCGCAAATCGCGCACCAGGTTTTCCAATTCGGGACCCGCCAGCGGATCGTTCGCTTTGACGGCATGGCGGCAGACGGTTTTGGCGATGGTGTGTTCGCCCAAACGCAGGCTGTTGACCGCCTCGCCCGCGGCTTTGAGTTCATCCACGAGTTCGAGGACGAATTTGCGGGCGTCGGTGACCTTCACGAAGGGCGGCAGGGCGTCGAGCAGGAAGGTGCGCTCGCCGAACTCGCTCAACCCCACGCCCAACCGGGTCAAGCCGGCGATTTGCCCGCGCAGAAAGTGGGCGTCCCGCACGGACAGCTCCACCGTTTCCGGCAGCAGGAGGCGTTGGGAGGCCGCCTGGCCGGGTTGCTCCAGGCGGGTGAGCATTTGCTCGAAGAGGATGCGTTCGTGCGCGGCGTGCTGGTCGAGCAGCACGAGGCCGCGGTCGGACTCCAGCACCACGTACAACCGCCCGACGACGCCGACCAAGCGCAACGGCACTTGGAGCAAGGGCACCGGGCCGACGGGCGGCGACGGCGGGGCGGGAGGCGCGAACGGCGCCGGGGCGAACGACGCGGCGGCGGACGGAGTGGTGGGTGGAGGTTCCGGCGGCGGCACCGGCCCCGGCAGCGCGGTGAGCATCGGCGGAGGTGGCGGAGTGGCGGGCGGGCGGGCGGGCCAGGCGGGGGCGAACCCCGCCAAGGGGGCGGTTTCGGGAATCGGTTCCGGCGCGGCTGGGGGTGGCGGCGGCGGCGCCGATGGTGGGAAAGCGTGGTCACTTCCGCCCGGCCCCGCCGGCGGGTGAGCCGCCCCGCCGCCGTGGAAGCCCAGCAAAGTTTCGCGCACGGCCTGCGCCACGAGGCGGCGGACGTTGGCCTCCTGGTGGAACTTCACCTCGCGTTTGGCGGGGTGGATGTTCACGTCCACCGCCGCCGGGTCAATTTCCAGGAAGAGGCAGCAGACCGGGAACCGCCCTTTCATGAGCGCGGTGTGGTAGCCTTCGAGCAGGGCGAAATTCAGGCCGCGGTTTTCGACCGGTCGGCGGTTGACGAAGAGATGCTGCTCCTCGCGGGTGCCCCGGGCCACGCCGGGAGCGCCGATGAAACCCCAGACCCGGAATTGATTCGCCGGCGGCCCGTCGGGCTCGCCCTCGTGCAGTTCCCCGGCCGCAAACTCGGGTTCTTCCAACCGGGCGGGCACGGGCAGTTCCGCGGTGAAATCGACCGGGAGCAGGGGCGTCTGGCCGCCCCGGAGGGCGCGAAGGCGCTCGCGGAGCGCGGCCAGTCGGCCGGCCGGATCTTCCCCGCCCGGCGCGGGGGGCAATTGCCACACCACCCGGCCGTCCTTGATAAAGGTCAGGGCGACCCGCGGTTGCGCCAGGGCCGCGAGGGTGAGGTAATGCTGAATGTGGGCGGATTCGGTTTCCTCGCTGCGCAGGAATTTGCGCCGGGCGGGCAGGTTGAAGAAGAGTTGGCGCACCTCAATGCACGTGCCGTCCGCGCCCCCCGCGGCCTTGACCTCCAGAATCTTGCCGCCATGGATGACGACCTGCACGCCTTCGGTCGCGTCACCGTCCCGCTCGCGGGTGGTGAGGGTGAAGCGGCTGACGCTGGCAATGCTGGGCAGGGCCTCCCCGCGGAAACCCATGGTTTGAATCGCGGCCAGATCCTCGGCGCGGCGGATTTTGCTGGTCGCGTGGCGCTCCAGGCAGAGGAGGGCATCGTCGCGGCTCATGCCCCAGCCGTCGTCGGTCACGCGCACGAGGCTGCGGCCGCCGGCTTGAATTTCGACCGTCAACCGGCCCGCCCCGGCGTCCAGCGAGTTTTCGACCAATTCCTTGACGACGCTGGCGGGGCGTTCGACCACCTCGCCGGCGGCGATTTGGTTGGCCACCTGTTCGGGCAGCAACTGGATGCGGTTCATGGGGGCGGGGCGGACGGGCGGACGAGGGGGCCCGCGGGCCGCTAGGCCGGGGGTTGGATCGGGAGGGCGAAATAGAACAGGGCGCCGCGGCCGGGCAGGTTGCGCGCGCCGATGGTGCCGCCATGGTCCTTGACGATCTTTTTCGCGATCGACAAACCCAGGCCGGTGCCGTGCGCCTTGCCGAAGGTGGCGAAGGCGGCGAACAATTCCGCGGACATTTCGGGGGGGATGCCGGAGCCGGCGTCCTCGATTTCCGTGATCAGAAAGTCACCCTCCCGGCGGAACCGCAGCTGGATGTCGCCGCCCTGGGGCATGGCGTCGGTGGCGTTGTGGAACAGATTGTAGAAGACCCGCCGCAGGCGCTTGGGCACAAGCATCATGCGCACTTCCGGCGGCGGTTCGGGCATGACAATGTGGCAGGAGCGGAGGGCGAGTTCGGGGCTCATTTCCTCCAGCAGGTTTTGAAGAAACAACCGGTAGCTCATCGGGGCGGGCACGAACGCGGTGTTCGCGCCCTGGGTGAATTCCAGGATTTCGTTGACCATCTCGCTGATCCGATCGACCTGTTTGCCAATGCGCGCCTGGCCTTCCCGCCGGGACTCCGGCCGGCATTCGGGCATACCGATCAACTCCGCCGTGAGCCCGATGATGTGCAGCGGGTTTTTGAGGTCATGGACGATGGAGCGGGCGAACCGGCCGACCAGCGCCAGGCGCTCGGTTTGGAGCACCTCCCGGATGTACTGCCGGTTGGCTTCCCGCAGGCGGTTGCTGATCACCCGGACGAGGGCGAGGGAAATTTGCGGGGAGGCTTCCAGCATTTCGACCATGACGCCGCGCGGGAGGAAATAA
The DNA here is from genome assembly GCA_903930565.1 of uncultured Pedosphaera sp. GTDB lineage: Bacteria > Verrucomicrobiota > Verrucomicrobiia > Limisphaerales > Pedosphaeraceae > CAIXFN01. Next base: position 3,972 of record CAIYZC010000635.1, on the reverse strand, counting down.
ACGACGGCCTCGGTTTTGGCGATGGCGGCGGCGGAGCGGGGCTTGGACTCCAGCACGGCCATTTCCCCAAACACTTCGCCCGGGCCCATTTGAAACAACACCTGGGGTTCCGTCTCGCCGATCAACACGGAGATTTGCACCCGGCCTTCGGCCACGACATAAAGTCCGTCGCCGACATCGCCTTCCTTGAAAATGACTTCACCCGCGGCCGCGGGGCGCACGTCGGCGACGGCCCGCAAACGCTCCAGTTCGCCCTGGGAAAGGGATTTAAACAGGGGGCAGGAGCTAAGCACTAGCATCGGGGAACCGTAGCCCAAAGGCGGCCCGGGGTAAAGGAAATCCGCCCGCCCCCGGCGGGGCGGCGTCAAGCCATGTTGACGGGGTCGATGTCCACGGCCAGGGTCACGTCGTCGGGGAAGCTCAGCGTCGGCAGCAGGGTGGCGAGGCGGCGGCTGACCGGGGGCATTTGGCGGGCGCGGAGCATGACTTGGTAGCGGTAGTAGGACTCGGCTTTCGCCAGCGGGGCGGCGCCGGGGCCGGCGAGGACCAGCTCCGGAAGGGCACCCAAAGCGGTGGTCAACTCCCGGCGCAAATGCTCGGCGGAAAGCCGGACCTTTTCCTCATTGCGGCCCTTGAGCGTGAACAGGGCGACGCGGCCGAAGGGCGGGTAGTTCAACTGGCGCCGGAACTCCAATTCCTGGTCGTAAAAACCCACGAAATCATGGCGCCGGGCGCATTGGATCGCCGCGTGGAACGGGGTGAAGGACTGCACATAAACCTCCCCTTCCACATCCCCGCGCCCCGCGCGGCCGGCGACCTGCGTCAGCAATTGGAAGGTCCGCTCGGCGGCGCGGAAATCGGGCAGGTGCAACGCCAGGTCGGCATGGATGATGCCCACGAGGGTCACGTTGGGGAAGTGCAGCCCCTTGGCGATCATTTGGGTGCCCACCAGGATGTCGATCTTGCCGACGCGGAAATCGCCGAGGATGCGCCGGAAATCGTCCTTGCGTTTCAGCGCGTCGGTGTCCATGCGGCACACCCGCGCTTCGGGGAACAGTTTGACGAGCGTGTCCTCGACCCGTTCGGTGCCGATGCCGGCGAAACGGATTTTGGGGTTGGCGCAGGTCGGCACGGGGCACACGCCGGGCACCCGGGCCTGGTGGCCGCAGACGTGGCAGGCCAGTTTCTGTTCCCGCCGGTGGTAGGTGAGGGACACACTGCAATTGGGGCACTCGGCGACGTAGCCGCAGAGCGGGCATTGCAGGGAGGTGCTGTAGCCCCGGCGGTTGAGGAAGAGGATGGTTTGTTCCTTCCGTTCCAACCGCTGCTGGATCGCCTCCTTGAGCTGGGGCGAAAAGATGGGGATCCCCTTGCCGCCGCGGGCGGTGTCGCGCATGTCCACGATGCGCACATGCGGCATTTTTTGGTCATCCACCCGCTCGGGCATTTCGAGCAGTTCGTATTTGCCGCGCTGGCAATTATGGAAGCTCTCCAGGGAGGGCGTGGCCGAGCCGAGCACGACGGTGGCGCCCTCCAGCCGGCCGCGGACCACGGCCACATCGCGGGCGTGGTACCGGGGCGCCTCCTCCTGTTTGTAAGTGTGCTCGTGCTCCTCGTCCACGATCACCAAGCCCAACGGTTCCACCGGGGCGAAAATGGCCGAGCGCGCGCCGATGACGATCCGGGCGCGGCCCTGGCGGATTTTGTGCCATTCGTCATGCCGTTCCCCGGCCGACAGATGACTGTGCAACACCGCCACCAAGGTCGGGTGCGGCCCGGTGCTGAACCGGGCTTTGAAGCGCTCCACGGTTTGCGGCGTGAGGGCGATTTCGGGCACGAGCACGATGCCGCCCTTGCCCTGCGCCAGGGTGTGCGCCAGGGCTTGCAGATAAACCTCCGTCTTGCCGCTCCCCGTGACGCCGTGCAGCAGGAACACCCGGTTGCCGACGCCGCCGCGCTCGCCGGTCTCCCCGGGCGCGGGCGCGGGGCTGGTGACCGGCCGCACCACGGGGGCGTCGAGCGCGGCGGTGATGCGCGCGAGCGCGGCGACCTGCTGCGGGTTCATCACCAGCGCCTGGGAGGGGAGGATTTGCTCGCGCGCGTAGGGGTCGCGTTCCGAAATTTCCGGGGCGATGACCACCAGGCCCTTGTTCTCCAGTTGCCGCACCGTGGCGGCGGTGGTGCCCGTGAGCGCCAACAGCTCCTGCAACGGCAGTTCGCGGCGCTCCTCGATCAGGTTCCAAACCTCGCGCTGGCGTTTGGGCAATTTGGGGAACTCGCCCGCCGGCACCAGGGCGCGCACATGGAGGAGTTCGCGCCAGCCGGCGGATTCTTTCCGCACCGCCTCGGGCAGCACGCTCTTGAGCGCGGTCTCGGGCGCGCAGCAGTAGTAGTCGCCGATCCAGCGCGCCAATTGCAGCACCTTGGGCGTGACGAGGGATTGTTCGCCGATGACTTTGAAGAGCGGCTTCGGATTCGGATGCTCCGAGGTTTCGGCCAGCGCCGTGACACAGCCCAGCACCTTGCGCGGTCCGAACGGCACCTGCACGCGGGTGCCCACTTCGACCCGGCCCGCCAACTCCGGGGGAATGAGGTAATCAAACTCCCGGCGCAACGCGATTTCCAGCGTGACCCGTGCGATCATGGGGGCGGCGGCGGGCCGGAGGGCTTCAACGGCCGGGCGCTCCGCCGCCCACGCCGGGCAATTCGCAGGATTCCAAGCAGCGCGCGAAAGCGTCATGCCCCACGGGCACCGCGTCGTGCTCCAGCGGGGTGTGGATGAACAACAGGCGGTTCGTGCGCCAGACGCCCGGAGTCAGGGCCGCCTCCCCGCCCGCCCACAGCGGTTGGCCCGCGGCGCGCCGGGAGGCCAGGAGTTTTTCCGTTTCCTCCTTCGTGCCGCCGTGGTCCGTGTATAAATTAACCAGCCGGGCGCGGGGATCGTGGTCGAACCAAGTCATGAATTTGGGGGTGCGACCGTACAGGGCGTCATAGAGCCACACTTCGTGAATGTGGCCGGTCAAACCGCCCTGCGCGAGGATGGAGGAGATTACCGCATAACCGCCGCTGTGACCCGCCAGCGCGATCCGGCCCAAGCCGGCGCTCGCGGGAATGACTTGGCGCTCGCGCAGCGTGGCCATGACTTCGTCCATGAAGCGGGCGAAGCCATTGGGCTCCTCCAGCTTGCCGTCGAAGGAGTCCGGCGCCATAAACGGTCCCTGCGGCACGACCAGAATCGCGTTGCGCCCGCCGGCCGTGAATTGCCGCGGCAATTCGTAGTGCGCGAGCACGTTGGTGACCTGGTTGTGCCAGCCGTGGAAATGGACGACAAAGTCGACCTGGTCGGCCGGTTGGAATCCCGGCGGCACGAACAGCGCCACCGTGTTGTTTTGGTAATGTTCCGCGGCGGAATATTCCTTGCCGCCGTAGGTGTGCCCTTGGGCGCGGGCGGGATGGGGAAAGGGCGCGTTGGTCAGCGCCGCCCAGACCAGCCGGCCGGCCGCCGGGACCGCGGGCGGATTCCCGGCCGCCGCGGCCCTCCCCGCGACCAGCCAACCGCCCAGCCAACAAAGGGACCAGATACGCATAATTATCTGCCGCCAGCGTCGCCCCGGGCGGGGGGAATGGAAAGCCCTTTTTGCCGGCGCGGGGCGGGGTTGGTTTGAAATTGACCGCCGCCGGGGGGCGGAAGTAGCTTGGCCGCCGATTTTCAGATCACCAACACAAATAACGAACAAGCAATATGAGCAATACAATCGTTCCCTTGATCAGTTCCGGCGTGGCGGGTCCGCTGGGGGTTTTGCATTTGCCCCGGCTGTGGCTCAAAGCCTCGCTGGAGGCCCGCGGCCGGTTGGCGGCGGGGTACCCGGGGGCGGGCAAAGGCTACGACCAAATGGTCATCGAAGGGTTGGGGCTGGACCGGGACGCCCTGCTCCACTTCATCGCGACGAACCGCCCGACCTATCCCCAGTT
>CAIYZC010000634.1 GCA_903930565.1 uncultured Pedosphaera sp. | reverse complement strand
GCGCACCAGCATCTCCCGCGTGGACTCCCGGTCCGCCCGCACCACCAAGGTGGGCGGCTGCGCATACTTCCGCACCTCCGCGGCCAGGCGCAACCGGAATTCGTTCGTTGCCAAGGGCTGGTTTTGAAAATAGATCTGCCCGTGCTTGTCCAAGGCCACCGCGAGGGTCGGCCCCGGCACCCCCGGCAGGCGCGCCGCCCCCTGCGGCAATTGCAGCCGGATGCCCGGCGTGTACACCCGCGTGCCCAGCAGGACAAACAGCACCAGCAAGAACAACACCCCGGCGAACGGGGCCACTTCCAATTGGCCGCGATAAATCTTGGCGTTGCGGGGGAACTTCATTTGCGTGCCTGGCCCGGCGCCTCGCAGACGATGTTCACGATCTCCGTGGCGGCCTTTTCCATGTCCAACACGATCGCGTTCACCCGGCTCACCAAGTAATTATAGCCCGCGTGGCTGGGAATCGACACCGCCAACCCCGCCGCCATGCTGATCAACGCCTCCCACACCCCGCCCTGCAGGGTCTGCAAATCCGCGTTCAACCCCGCCAACTGCATCCGTTGGAACACTTGGATGAACCCCAGCACCGTCCCCAGCAAGCCCATCAACGGCGCAATTTGCGCGATGGTCGCCAGCAGGTTCAGCTTCTCCTCCAGCCGCGGCACTTCGGCCAGCCCCGCCTCCTCCAGCGCCTCCCGCACCCGCTCCCGCCCGTGGTCCCGGTTCAAAATCGCCGTCTTGACCAAGCGCGCCACCGGCCCCGGCGTGGCATCGCAGATCGACAAGGCTTCCACCACGTTGTCCCGTTTCAAGACCGTTTTCACCCCGTTCAAAAACTCCGTGGAATTGATCTGCGCGCGGTGGCAGTGCAGCACCCGCTCGATGAACACGGAAATGCCCACCGCGCTCGTGAGCACGAGCAACCAAAACATCGACCCGCCGTCGCGGAACAAACTCGGCAACATCGCCCCCTTATACGTGCCCAAAGCGCTGGACGCCAGCCGAAACCATGGTAACGTCCTTTCGTGAGCAATTTGCTACTCCTCGGCCTCCTCGGCGCCCTCGCCGTCGGCGATCCCCCCGCCACGAATTCTCCGCCCCCCGCCGCCGCGCCCGCGGTCAACGCCACCAACGCCACCAACGCCACCCCGGCCGCCCCCGTGGCCGCGAAACCCGCCCGCCCGCCCGAGCCGGATCCCAACGATCCCTTGGAAAAGCAGTACCACCAACTCATGGCCGATGATGACAAAGCCCAGGGTGAAGTGGACGAATGGATCCGGGAGAACAACAATTTTGTCGCCAAAGGGGCCGGCGTGCCCCGCGAAATCCTCAACCAACGCATCCAGGCCCGATTCGCACCGATTCGCCAGGCCTACGAGCAATTCCTCCACGACCACCCCAACCACGCCCGCGCCCACCTCGCTTACGGCAGCTTCTTGAACGACATCCGCGAGGCGGACGCCGCCGAACTAGCCTGGGAGAAAGCCCGGGAATTGGACCCCACCAACCCCGCGGCGTGGAATAACCTGGCCAACCATTACGGCCACGACGGCCCGGTAAAAAAAGCGTTCGAATACTACGCCAAAGCCATCGAGCTCGATCCCGAAGAAGCCGTTTACTACCAAAACATGGCCACCACGGTTTTTTTGTTCCGCAAGGACGCCATGGAATTCTACCACATCGAAGAGCAGGAAGTTTTCAATAAAGCCCTCCTCCTTTACGACCAAGCCCTCCGCCACGATCCCAAGAATTTTGTCATCGCGCAGGATTACGCTCAAACCTATTACGGCATCCGCCCCGCCCGGACGGAGGATGCCCTCAAAGCCTGGACCAACGCCCTCGCAATCGCCACCACCAGTGAGGAAATCGAAGGGGTGCAACTCCACTTCGCCCGCCTCAAACTCCACGTCGGCCGCTTCGCCGAAGCCCGGGCGCACCTCGCCCTCGTCTCCAATCCCCTCTACAACACCTTGAAGGAGCGCCTCACCAAGAATCTCGTCCAAGCGGAAACCGAAGCCAAGGCCGGCCCGCCCACGGCGGCGGCGCCCGCGGCGTTCACCAACGCCCCGGTCCTCACCACCCCGTCACCCGGCCCGGCCAAGAACCCCTCCCCCTAGCCCGCCGCCATGCCTTTGCCGCCCCACGCCCTCCGCCCACTGGTGGCTCGCACCACTGCCGCGCTCGCCCTGTTCGGACTCCTCGCCGGCTGCGGCCAAAACCCACCCGGAGCCGATGCCTCCGCCCCCGCCGTGGTGCGCGGCGAACCCATTCACGGCAGCCCTATTCGACCGGTCACCAACCCCGCCCCCGTCGCCCTGCCGGCCCCGGTGGCTCAAGCCACCCCAGTCACGAACGCCCCGGGCCGCGCCACCCCAATCACCCCCGGCTATCAAGCCCTCGGATTCGACCGGCTCTCCGCGTACAATTTCGTCATGCCCGACGACACGGTCGTCACGAACCAAACCGCCGCTCTCGAGCAGGCCAACTCCCAAATCCCCAGCCCGGTCAAAGCCCTGGACGCCCAACGGGTCTCCGTCAAGGGCTTCATGCTCCCGCTCAAAGTCGATGGCGGGGAAGTCACGGAGTTTCTGCTCATGAAAGACCAATCCATGTGTTGCTACGGCGCCGCCCCGCGCATCAACGAATGGATCAGTGTCAAAACCACCGGCAAAGGAGTGAAGGCCATCATGGACCAGCCCATCAGCATTGAGGGGACGCTGCACGTCGGCGCCACCCGCGAAAACGGCTACCTCGTCGGCCTCTACAACCTGGACGGCGAACGCCTCATCGCCCCGCCCGACCGCTGACCTTTAAATATGCTTACCCTTGGCGAAGCCGGCGGCCTCACCCTTGCCGCCGCCGCCGCCGGCGCCATCAACGCCGTCGCCGGCGGTGGCACCTTGGTCACCTTTCCGACCCTGCTCGCCTTCGGCACCACCCCGGTCGTCGCCAATGCCACCAGCACCCTCGCCTTGGTCATCGGCACCTCCGGCGGCATGTTGGGCAACCGGCAGTATATCGCCCCCATCATGCCCTGGCTGCGGCGCTTCCTCCCGGTCAGCCTCCTGGGGGGTCTGATCGGCAGCTGGCTCCTCACTCACACCAGCAACGACACCTTCGCGCGGCTCGTCCCCTTTCTCATCTTCTTCGCCACGATCCTGTTCATGGCCCAGGGGGTTTTTCGTCGTTGGGCCGCCCCGCCGCCCCCGGGTGCCGACGGCGCTCCCGGGTCCCCGAACTTCCTCGGCGCCGTCGTCTTCCAATTCTTCGTCGCCATTTATGGCGGCTACTTTGGTGCGGGCATCGGCATCCTCATGCTCGCCACCTTGGGCTTCCTCGGCCTGCGCAACATCTACGAGATGAACACTCTCAAGACCATTTTGGGGAGTCTCATCAATGTGGTGGCCGCCCTTTGGTTCATTGCCGCCGGTCTGATCGACTGGCCCCGCGCGTCCGTCATGACGCTGGGCGCTTTCATCGGCTACTACTACGGCAGCCGTTTCACCCAGCGCATCCCCCCCGCCCGCGTCCGCCAGCTGATCATGGCCATCGGCCTGCTCATCTCGCTCCAGACCTTTTACAAACAATTCCTCCAACCCGCGGCGCCGCATTGAACGGTGGGCAGGCCCGCCCGCCGGCACGACTGGGACAAGCCTGCCGAATCCAACAACGCCCATCTCACCGCCCCGGATGGGGCGCCTGAACGTGGCCAGGGAAGGGAGTTCGTGGACCACCACCCACCGCGCCAAGCGCCGGAGGGAGGCGGAAATCGGACGGGGGATTATTGATTATGTTTCCTCCGGAGCAAGGACGCCGACTGCCCACCCTCCGATTGCGGTTTACACCCCCGGGCGGGTGGGCTAAATCAGCGGTCCTTTGTGGAATTGATGAACGAAACCTATTTTGCCCGGATCGCGGAAGAACTGAAAGTGCAACCCCGCCAGGTGGCGGCCACGGCGCGGTTGTTCGCCGAAGGGGCGACCGTGCCCTTTATCGCCCGCTACCGCAAGGAGGCCACGGGCTCGCTGGACGAAGTGGCCATCACCACCATCCGTGAGCGCATGTTGGCGCTGGCGGAATTCGACCAACGGCGCGAGGCCATCCTCAAATCGCTGGAAGAGCGGAACCTCCTCACGGAGGCCCTCAAAGCGGCCCTTGCCAAGGCCGAAACCCTCACCGCGTTGGAGGACATTTTCCAACCCTACCGCCCCAAGCGCCGCACCCGGGCGATGATCGCCAAGGAACTCGGCTTGGAACCACTCGCCGACCAACTCTTCAACCTCCAAGCCACCACCGACCCCGTCGCCGCCGCCAAGGCCTTTGTGGACGCCGCGAAAGGCGTCGAAACCCTGGAAGCCGCCCTCGCCGGCGCCCGGGACATCCTCGCGGAACGCATCAGCGACGACGCCGGGGCGCGGACGCAAATGCGCGCGCTCTACGTCAGCCAGGCCGTGGTTCGCTCCAAGATCATGTTCGAAAAGGAAGCGGCGGGCGCCAAGTTCAAGGATTACTTCGACTGGACCGAGCCCGTGGGACGCATTCCCAGCCACCGCTTGCTGGCCATCCGCCGCGGCGAGGAGGAGGGCTTTTTAATTATGCGGATCAACCCGCCGGAGGAGTCCGCCCTGAGCCTCCTGGAGCCGCTCTTTGTCAAAGCTCCCGGCAAACCCGCCGGCGAACAGGTGCGCCTCGCCGCCCAGGACGCTTATAAGCGCCTCCTCGGCCCGGCCATCGAAACCGAAATGCGCTTGGAGTCCAAAAAGAAGGCGGACGCCGAAGCCATCCGCGTCTTCGCGGAAAACCTGCGCGAACTCCTGCTCTCCCCCGCGCTGGGACCCAAAAATGTCCTGGCCGTGGACCCCGGCTTCCGCACCGGATGCAAAGTGGTGTGCCTGAACCGCCAAGGCAAACTCCTGCACCACACCGTCATCTACCCCAGCCAGTCGGAGCGCCAAATCCGCGAGGCCGGTGACACCGTGCGCGCGCTCTGCGAAAAACTCCAAATCGAGGCCATCGCCGTGGGCAATGGCACCGCCGGCCGGGAAACCGAGACCTTCCTGAGGACGCTGAATCTGCCCACGACCATCCCCATCATCATGGTCAACGAAAGCGGCGCTTCGATCTATTCCGCCTCCGATGTGGCCCGCGAGGAGTTCCCGAACGAGGATCTCACCGTGCGCGGCTCCGTCTCCATCGGCCGCCGTTTGATGGACCCCTTGGCGGAATTGGTAAAGCTCGACCCCAAGTCCATCGGCGTGGGCCAATACCAGCACGATGTCGATCAACGGGCGCTCAAGACCAGCTTGGACGACGTGGT
>CAIYZC010000633.1 GCA_903930565.1 uncultured Pedosphaera sp. | reverse complement strand
GCCCGTGGTTGGACCAGCGCGGAGGTGGTGGCGGCGCGCTCACCCGGCAGGTGAGCTTCGAAGGTTTTGATTTCTGATGGCATCCACTTTCACTGCAACAGTTTACGTCAATTTGAAAGCCTCCTAACTGCCGTTTTTAGGGTAATGGGCTGGCGTGGGACCAACCGACCCCGGTCAGTCCGGGATGCCGGGCGCTCGGCGGCGGCAAAGGGGGCGTCCGCCACGGTGGCACCAGAGGGGGCGGTCGGAATCCTTCGGGAATTGCGGACCGCGGTGTCAATCCGGCGTCCCGACCGGGCCGAAGGGCCTGCCGGAGGTGGCTAAGCAGGGCGTCCGCGGTGGCGCAATTTGTCGCAGGCTACGGCGAAGATAATGACTGCCCCGATGACAATTTCCTGCATATAGGTCTCCAGCCCCATTTGGTTGGAGCCGTTGCGCAACACCGCCATGATCAGCGCGCCAATCAGGCTGCCGGAAACGCTCCCGGTCCCGCCATTCAAGCTCGCGCCGCCGATGACGACGGCGGCGATCATGTCCAATTCGAGACCGTTGGCGATGCTGGGGTCGCCCTGGGTCAGGCGGGAGAGTTGCAGCAGCCCCGCCAAACCGAAGAAGAGGCCCGCAAAAGTGTAAATGCCCACTTTTTGCCAACGCACCCGCACGCCGCAGAGCCGGGCGGCCGCTTCATTGGCGCCAATGGCGAAGACGTAACGCCCGAAAACCGTTCGCCGCAGCACGAGCGACATGGCGGCCGCCAAGGCCAACGTCAACCACACCGCGGGGGGCAGGGGCAGGAGCGTGTCCGGCTCGCTCATGGCCATCAAAGCGTTCACCGGGTTGTCCGGCGGGTTCACGGTTTGACTGTTGGCCAACCATTTCGCGGTGCCGCGGGCGATGCCCATCATTCCCAGCGTGACAATGAACGGCATCATGCGCAATCCGGCGATGATCCCCCCGTTCAGCAAGCCAATGAGGCCCCCGGCCAGCACGGTTAGCGCCGCCGCCGCCGGCGCCGGGCAGCCGTGCAGGAGCAGCGTGGCCCCCGCCACGCTGGTGAGCGCCACGGTGGATCCCACCCCCAGATCGATCCCGCCGCTGATGATGATCATCGTCATGCCCAGCGCGCCGGTGGCCACGATCACCGTCTGGATGAATATGATCTTGAAATTTCCCCCGGAGAGAAAGGTGCGCCGCAGTTCGGCCGGGAGGCTGAACAGGGTGATGATCAAGACCAGGCCCAGGTAAGGGCCGAGGGCGTTGAGCAACGCGGGGAGTTTGCCGGTGCGGGAGCTCATGTCGGGCGCGGAGGAGGGGCGCCACCAGCGTTACTTCAAATACTTGTCGAGGGGGGGATGCAGTAGTTCCTGAATCGCCGGATCGTTGAGATTATCCGGCGTGGCAATCGTGACTCCCGTATCAATCCGATTGTCCACCTTTTCCCCATTGAGATGCCGTACCAAAGTCATCACCCCCAAGTACCCCATGCGGACCGGGTTTTGCAGGACCAGCCCTTGGATGTCCCCTTTTTGCAGGTCCACCACCGACTGGATGCCGGCGTCGAAGCCGATCAGTTTGACCTTGCCGCCCGCCCGGCCGATGTCGCGCAAAGCTTTGCCCATGCCCAGCGTCACGCTTTC
>CAIYZC010000632.1 GCA_903930565.1 uncultured Pedosphaera sp. | reverse complement strand
GGGGGGGATCACCAGCACGGCGACCACCAGGGTGCGCCACCGGGACAGGAACTCCCCGGAATTACCGCGGGCGTAGCAAAAGCTGAAGTACAACCAAACGCCGGGCAGGAAGGATTCCACGAGCATCCGCACGGCGTGCCAGGTCACGATGGCCGCCGGCAGGGTCGCGGCGGCGGCCAGGGCGTTGACGGCGCTTTCCCCCGCGAGCAGCAACAACCCCAGGGCAAACGCCCAGTGCGCGGTGGTGCGGCGCTCCGGGGGGCGTTTCATGATCGCGACGAGCCCGGCGAGCAGGCCGGCCGCGGCCGCGGCCAGAAGCGCAATCAAGGAATTGGAGTTCATGTCGGGCGCCGGGGGCGGCGGACCGCAACCGACGGTATTTACGAAGGCCAATAAACCGCAAGCGGGCTGCCAATCCAAGGCATTTTCCATTGGCGGCCCCGGCGGTTCGCGCTAACCTGTCCCCATGCCGGAGCCGCAACGGCCCGGCGATCAGCTTGGTATTTATGTCCGCCGCCCCCGCCTTGGAAGAACTGTTGACCGTGATGGCCCGCCTGCGCTCCCCCACCGGCTGCCCGTGGGATCGCGAACAGGACCACGCGTCGTTGCGCTGGCATGCCGTGGAGGAGGTGTATGAACTGTTGGACGCCATCGAAGCCGGCGACGACCAGGAAATGGTCGAGGAATTGGGCGATTTGCTGTTGCAGGTGGTGTTTCACGCGCAATTGGGCGCGGAACGCGGGGCCTTTGACTTTGGGCGCATCACCCGCACCCTCACCGAGAAACTGATCCGGCGCCATCCCCATGTGTTTGGCGACACGGAGGCGGGCACCGTGGACGCGGTCTGGACCCAATGGGACAAAATCAAGCAGGCGGAGAAGCAGGGCACGCGGCACGAACGGCCGTCCGCGTTGGACGGGGTGCCCGGCCACCTGCCGGCGTTGTTGCGGGCGGAAAAGTTATTGAAAAAAGCACGCAAAGCAGGGTTGCTGACCGCTCCCGGCGAAAGTGCGGCGGCCCCGACCGCGCCGGCGGACCGCACGGAACTGGGCGCGCGCCTGTTTGAACTCACCCGCCTGGCCGGGGAACAGGGATGGTCCGCGGAAGACCTGCTGCGCGGGGAAGTGGCCCGGCGGGAGCGCGGTTGGCGCAAACTGGAGCGGGAGCGGGTCCCACCCGCGGCCGCGGCGGGCCCCCAACCCACCGGGCGCCCAGGCCGGCGACCGAAAAACCAAAATGAATAATGGTTTGCAAGTTTGCCACCACCCGTTCAGATTAACGGAGCGCTTGAATCTGGAAACAACACTATGAACCCGACTGCTTCCGCCCCGCCCACCCAACTGGACCAACTTAAGCAATTCACCAAAGTGGTGGCCGACACCGGTGATTTCGCCACGCTCAAGGAATTCGCGCCGCAGGACGCCACGACCAACCCGTCCCTCATCCTCAAGGCGGCGCAAATGCCCGAGTATCGCCACTTGCTGGACGCGGCGATCGCCAACAACCGGAATTGCGGGCTGGCGGGCAAGGCCCTGCTCAACCGCATCGTGGACGACCTGCTGGTCGCCTTCGGCACGGAAATCCTCAAGATTGTCCCCGGCCGCGTCTCCACGGAAACGGACGCCAATCTTTCGTTCGACGCCGACAGTTTGATCGCCAAGGGGCGCCGCTTCATTGAGCTGTACAAGCAGCAGGGCATCGATCGGGAACGCATCCTGGTCAAGATCGCCACCACTTGGGAAGGCGTCCGCGCCGCCGAAGTCCTGCAGAAAGAGGGGATCAACTGCAACATGACCCTCCTGTTCTCGCTCGCCCAGGCCGTGGCTTGCGCGGAGGCCAACGCCAAATTGATCTCACCGTTCGTCGGCCGCATCCTGGATTGGTTCAAGGCCCGCACCGGCAAGGACTACGCCCCCGCCGAAGACCCCGGCGTGGTTTCCGTGCGCGAAATCTACACCTACTACAAGAAATTCGGCCACGCCACCGAAGTCATGGGGGCCAGCTTCCGCAATGCGGGCGAAATCCTGGAACTGGCCGGTTGCGACCTGCTCACCATCAGCCCGGCGCTCCTGGCGGAGTTGCGCAAGAGCACCGCCCCGGTCACGCGGAAGCTCGACCCCGCCGCCGCCGCCGCGAGTCCCCTCGAACGTCTGGTCATCAACGAAAAGACTTACCGCTGGTTGTTCAACGAGGACGCGATGGCCACCGAAAAGACCGCAGAAGGCATCCGCGTTTTTGCCGCGGACACGGTCAAGCTGGAAAAGTTCATCGCCGAGAAACTGTAAGCCACCATGGCGCGGCCGGGTTGGCGCGGGAGGGTCGTCCGCTGGTTCCGGACGATCCTCCTGGGATACGGGGTCTTGCTGGGCGTGGTCTTTTTCGCCCAGCGGGGACTCCTGTATCATCCGGAGGTCGCGCCCGAAGCCGCGCTGCTGGCCCAAGCCTCCCAGTGGGGGGCGGAGCCTTGGCGCAATCCCGCCGGAGACTTGATCGGCTGGCGGCGACCCGCCCGCGGGGTGACCGGTCCGCATCGCCAAGTATTGCTG
>CAIYZC010000631.1 GCA_903930565.1 uncultured Pedosphaera sp. | reverse complement strand
GGGCACGCTCGCCTTGCGATGGGCGAGCAGGGGGTCCAGGCACACCGGCAGGGCGACCGTGGCCAGCGGGCGCGTCCAACTCCGGCGCATGGCGTCCGCCACCGCCACCCGCATGCTCGAAGCGTGCGTGAGCCGGTTTTTTTCCAAGTTGGCGAGGAATTGCTCGAAATCCTGGATCGTCAGCCGGCCGGCGGCCCCACTGCCCGCGATCCCGGCCAGGTCGGCGGCGTGCAGGCCGAGTTCGGCCATGCGCGCCTTCATGCGCGGGGACATGTAGCTCGCGCCCGCGGCGTTGGCGGGCACCGGCAGGCCGCGGATGGTCGGTTTGACGCCCCGTTGCCAGCCTTCCGGCGTGGATTTGCGGGCCGGTTCGGGGTCGCCGCACCGGGCGGGCTCCTCGACCGGCGCGGGCGGGGAGTCCAAGCCCAGGCGGGCCGTTTCCTCGACGCTGACTTCCAAATAGCCCAGCACCGTCCCCACCGCGTAGCTTTCGTCCACCTGCACGCGGAGGGAGAGCACCGTGCCCGTGGCGGGGGAGCGCACGGTCATGGTGGCCTTGTTGGTCTCCACTTCCAGCACGTCCTCGTCGGCGGTCACGGGCGAACCGGCGGCGATCAAGACCCGGATGACGGTGGCCTCGGCGATGGACTCGCCGAGCTGGGGCATGATGAGGGGAATCGAGGGCATAGGATCGATCAGAGGCGCAGGAGGTTGCGCGCGGCCACGGCGATGCTGCGGGCGGTGGGGCGGTGGGCCGCCCACAGGTTGGGATGATACGGCACCGGCGTGTCCTTGGCGTTCAACCGTTGCGGGGGGGCGTCGAGCAGATCGAACCCCTCCGCGACGACGCGCGCAATGACTTCCGCCGACACCCCGCCATACGGCCAGGCCTCGCCCACGCACAGCAACCGGCCGGTGCGGGCCACGGAGGCCATGATGGTGTCGGTGTCCAACGGCTTCACGGTGCGGAGATCGACGATCTCGATCTCGTACCCCTCGCCGTGCAGTTCCTCGGCGGCGGCCAGCGCCTCGTGGACCATCGCGCTGTAGGTCACGATCGTCATGTCCCGGCCCGGGCGCGCCAGCCGCGCCTTGCCGGTGGGCATCGCCTCGGTGGGCAGCCGGTCGGCCTTGAGGTGGTAGTACAGGAACTTGTGCTCGAAGAAAATCACCGGGTCATCCAGCGCCACCGCGTCCAGCAACATGCTGTAGGCATCCTCCACCGTGGCGGGGGTCATGACAATCACCCCGGGGAAATGCGCGTAGATTGCTTCCAGACTCTGGCTGTGGAACGGTCCGCCGCCCGAGGTGCCGCCCCCGGGCAGCCGGATCGTGATGGGGCAGGGGACGTTCGTGCGCCAATAGTAGGCGGCGGCGTGGTTGACGATTTGGTTGAACCCAATGGTCGAGAAATCCGCAAATTGCATTTCGACGATCGGGCGCATCCCGGCGATCGCCGCGCCGATGGCCGCGCCCACGATCGCATCCTCGCTGATTGGGGCGTCCATCACCCGGCCGGGGAATTCCTGGGCGAGGTTCTTGGTGGCTTTGAAGGCGCCGCCGAAGGAGCCGACATCCTGGCCGTAGATGAAAACGCGCGGATCCTCCGCCAACGCCCGGGCCTGGGCTTCGCGGATGGCCTCAAGGTAAGTGATGCTCATGCGGGATGAAATCCCTCCGTCAAATGCCGGGAACTCAGGGCCGACCAATCTTCCGCGTAGGGGTCGGGGCCGGGCTCGCGTTGGACGAGCGCCACGGCCTCCTCCACCTGCTGAATCGATTCCGCCCGCCAACTTTCCAATTCGCCGGGGGCGATCCAACCCTCCTCGCGCAACCGTTCTTCGGCCACCAGGAGGCAATCGCGGGCGAAAGACTCCTGTTTGAGCGCGGGATCGATGTAGGCCGCGTCGTCGTGTTCCCCATGGCCGCAAAGCCGCAGCAGGCGGGCGACCACCAGTTGCGGGCCCTCGCCGGCGCGGGCGCGGGCGACCGCTTCTCCGAGCACATCCAGACAGGCTTCCAAGTCGTTCCCCTCCAAAGCGTGCCCCCGCACCCCGTAGCCCACCGCCTTGTCCACCAGCGAGCGGCAGGCGAATTGGCGCGAAACCGGCGTCGAATAGGCGTATTGATTATCCGCGATGACCAGCACCAGCGGCAGTTTTTCCACCGCCGCTTGGTTCAGCGCTTCGTGGAAGGCGCCCGTGGAGGTGCCGCCCTCGCCCAGGCAGGTCGCCCCCACCGTGTTCTTGATTCCTTGAAAGCGGTGGGCCATCAACATCCCGTTGACCACCGGCACCATGGCGCCGAGATGGCTCAGCATGGGCATCAGCCCCGTCCGGGGACGGCCGCGATGGACATTCCCGTCGCGGGCGCGCATCGGGCCGAGGGGTGAGCCGAGGTAGGTGCGCACGGCGTCCAAAATCGATTCCCCAAAGGCCAAGCGGCCCGCGCCGTCGCGGATGAGCGGGGCGAAGACGTCACCCGGGCGCAGGGAAAGGCCCACGGACACGCTCAGGGCTTCCTGACCGCGGCCGAGGTACACGCCGCCATGGATTTTGCCGCCCCGATACAGGCT
>CAIYZC010000630.1 GCA_903930565.1 uncultured Pedosphaera sp. | reverse complement strand
GTGGGCAGGTTGGCAAAAACCCAAGAAATCAAGCGGATGAGTGGGGGTTGCCATTCGGCTTGAAAAATGCTTATTTGACAACGGGTTCGTGTATATCCGCTGCCACAATGAAAAAAATCAAACCGCCCAAGCTGTCGGCGTCTTCCCGGCAAAAGAACAAATTGCAGGCCGGTTCCCAGCGTCGCCAAAACGGGCTTGCTCGACCAACCAACGGTTTGGTTGCCGAAAATGAGGATGGTGAGGAAAATTTTGCCGCCTTGAAAATCGAGGAAAACGGGCACGTCAAAGACAAACCCTGTTTTCTGATCCACAGCCAGCAGGTCATCAAATCGAATCCCGCCTTTGGACACAAAAAACTTTGCGATGACCTGACTTTCACAGCCGGCCATGCGTGCGCGTTTTCCTGCGCTTACTGCTATGTGCCAGCTTCGCTGGCGCGAAACAAGCGCATCCTCGCCATCAAGAGGAACGGCGACGATTTGAGATCACAAGATTTTGTGGTCGAAATTGCCAATGCGCCAGTCATCGCACGCGAATATCTGACCGTGGGCGGCGATTTGAAGACTCCGCGTTTTGATGATCCGTCTGACAAACGAGTCATCTTCGCCTCGCCGCTGGTGGATGTGGCCGGGAACATGGGGCAGGTCAAAGTCACGGTGGCAATCTGCCTGGAAATCTTGAAATTGACCCATTGGCAAATTCGGCTGCTGTCCAAAAATTCGCTGCTGCGAGAAGTGGCGAAGCGCATCCCGGCGGAATTCAAGCAACGGATGATTTACGGTTTATCGACCGGGACGCTTGATCCAGTCGCGTCGGCAGCGATTGAAAAGGGAACTGCGCTGGTTGGCAAGCGATTGGAAGCGCTGCACTGGTTGCAAGATAATGGTTATCGGACTTATGGAATGATTTGCCCGATTCTGCCGCAGAAAAATGAATCTGCTTACCGTGCCTTTGCGGAACAAGCTGCGGCGCAAATCAATCTGGAAAAATGCGAGCACGTTTGGGCCGAGGTGTTGAATCCCCGTGGCGCTTCACTGCACGCAACCAGCACAGCGTTGCGGCAAGCCGGGCGGATTGATGAGGCCGACTTGCTTGACCGGGTGGCAGCGGACAAAGACGCTAAACAGGAATACGCCATGCAAACTTTTCTGGCCATGAGCCGGGTCATTCCCGCCGACAAGCTGCGCTTCCTGCAATACACGACCAAAAACGACGAATTTGAGCGGTGGGAACAATATCAGGAATGTGGCGCGGTATTGCTGGGCATGAAACTTGCCGACACTGAAAAAACACGGCTGGCGGTGGTCGAGGCGGTGATCAAAGCCAATCTGAAACAGTTTGTGGAAGTGGTGTTGGCGTTCAAAGAAATCAAAGATGCGAAGCTATATCGGGAATACGGAACCTTTGAAAACTACTGCCGGGAGAAATTCGATTTTGGGCGGGCGCAAGGCTACCGGTTGCTGGCGGCGGCGGAAGTCATTGCCGATCTCCAAAAACTGCAAAGTGCCGGTGGCAAGGCGGGGCAAATGTCTCCAAATGGAGACATTTTGCTGCCCCAGAGCGAGTCTCAGGCACGCGAATTGGCGCGGATCAAGCCGAAGGGAAAGCGTTTGGAAGTGCTGAAATTGGCGGCGAAAAAAGCCGGTCATGCGCCGGTCAATGCCGCACTGATTCGGGAAGCGGCGGCGGAAATCGCGCCGCCGCCGATGAAAGCCAAACCAGCGGCACCTGAAAATATCAAAATTGATTTGAAGGGTTTCCTAGGTTGGATCGAAATCCTGAAAGCATTCGCCGCCGGGGACAACAAAGAAGAAGTGCTGCGGTTGCTGGAAAAGGCCGCGACCGACAAGACCATCGCGCCGGAACCGGAATTGAACTTCGCCGCCTTTGTTAATCCGCACCGCCCGGCGGTGAATCCGAATCCGCAAATTCACCTTTATGGGCGGAAAAATGAAAAGGACGTGCCGGACGGGGAGCGTTGCTATTGGACGGATTTTGAAACTTGGTGTGCCGGGCGCAAGGCCATCACGGGGAGCGAACCGTTTTACGCCAATGTTACCAGCGACAGCACCGATCTATTTTTCCGGGAACTGTCACCGATGCTGCTAGGCCCGGTGGATTGTTACCGCGAGAAACGCGGTAAACAATGGAAGTCTGTTACGGCAGTTAGCATCGAGGTCGCCTGGCAGTTTTCCAAAGTTTATCGGGAAATCATTGATGAAACCGGCAAGCCTCAAGATGTCAGCCAACGATTTATTACCACCGATGCGGATGGAAAACAGTTTCCAACCGAGGCGTGGTTTGTTTGGCGGGATGCAGCCTATAAGAATCCCTGTTTCCAGCACGATCACGCTGAATTTGAAAAGGAGCAGCGCAACGGTAAGACCAATAAGATGCTTGTCCGTCATCCATTCCCAAAGGGTTCCAAGATCGCGTTTTGGTATTGGGGCGGAAAGATTCTGGATTCTGTCCAAGCCCGGCAGCATATCTACGCCACACTTTACGCGGAACAGGTAGTTAAAACGCGCGGTTTCAAGCTGCTGTGGGAAGCGTTTGCAAGCAACGGTGGTAAGCCGGGATGCGATTTGAAGATTTTTGACCGGGACGGTTACGATTGGGCGTCGCTGGGCATGACGCCGGAAGATTGCGTGCGCGCAGAACATTCCTTTGGTCACGGCATGGTCATTGCGTTTTTGCTGAAAGGCATTGACCCAACTAACATCACGCCAAAGCTCAAGCTGAACTGGTGCGATTATTACGACCGTTACCGGTGGATGGAAGTCAACCAGCCGAAAATGATTCCGGCGGAAAAGGAAATCATTGAAGGGCTGGGCGTGAAAATTCTGGGACTCACCAAGAAGGACGCCGCAATCTGCTGGGGCGTTGCGCATCCGCCCGGACGATTTGCGGCAACGGTGATCAGCATCCGCCCGGACATCCGGCACAAGTATTCCGAGCTGGGGAAAAAGTTGGCGCTGAAAATTTTCAAGACCAACGAGGACACGCGCAAGGAATCACCCCGGTTGGTCAAGTTTCACAATGAGTTAAGAAAACATTTGCCCGGCCTGCCAAGTGAATACGTCCAGGAGGTATTTCACGCCGGAAACGAAGTGGCCGCCGATGGAACGGCTTACGACTTCCTCATTCAAGAATGGATCGAGGGTGAAACGCTGGAAGATATGCTTAAAGGCAAAATCGAGCGGGGGGACGTTTTGAAAATGCTGGATGACCTGTTTGGTCAAATCGTCATTCCGCTGTGGGCAGTCGGCACGGCGTTTTGGGACATCCGGGATTCAAACTACCTGTTCACGCCGGACAAAAGGCTGGTGATGATTGATTCGGATACGGTCGTCGCCTATGCCGACGAAATCACCGGTAAACCTGCCGTCTATACGCGGCGGAACACCGGCAAGATTGTGTCGATGGAACGCTACGCGATGACCGTGAGCCGGATGACGGCGGCGTGCCTCGGCATAAAAAGCGCCGCAGTCCAAAAACAGGTGAGAGGCTTGTTTACCACACACCTTGACAAAACATTTTGCCAGCCATACCCGGATGCGCTTGGGCGGGATTGGGAAAAGCGGGCGGTGCAATGCTATCGAAGTTTCCGGGCGGAGTTTGACAAGCTACTGGCAAATCGCTAAAAAAATTATTTGATGCCTGACGGCGTGCTTAACGCATTGGGGTCAGAAAAGTCTGATTGCTTGCAGAAACAACTTTCATTCCCGCGTAATGCAAAAACCTCCGGGCGCTTCATCAATCCGTGCTTTGATTCCAGCTTTC
>CAIYZC010000629.1 GCA_903930565.1 uncultured Pedosphaera sp. | reverse complement strand
GACGCGGTCGGCACCTTCGCCGCCGAAAACCCCGCTTTGGCGGAAAACCTGCCCGGACAATTTCCCATCTCCTCCCGCGCTGAGATTGAGGCCGTGATCGCCGCCGGCGTCACCGCCGCCGAGGAATTGCGCGCCCTCCCCGGGGACCGCATCGCCGCTTTCCTCGAGGCCTTCGCCACTGGCATCGAAGCCCGCGCGGCCGAATTGGTCGAACTGGCTCACGCCGAGAGCGGCCTGCCCCGCGCTCCGCGCCTCAAGGACGCTGAACTCCCCCGCACCACCGACCAACTCCGTCAGGCCGCCAAGGCCGCCCGCGAAGGTTCCTGGCGCCGCCCCGTCCACGATGCCGCCCGCAACATCCACGCGCAAGCCGCCCCGCTCGGCGGCCCCGTGGTCGTCCTCGGCCCCAATAATTTCCCCTTCGCCTTTAATTCCGCCGCCGGCGGTGATTTCGCGGCCGCCATCGCCGCCCATAACCCCGTCATCGCCAAGGCCAACGGCGCTCATCCCGGCACCACCCGGCTCCTCGCCGAAATCGGCCTCGCCGCCGTGCAAGCCACCGGCCTGCCCGCCGCCACGCTTCAAATGATCTACCGCACCCCCCGCGAAGTTGGCTTGGAATTGGTCGCCGATCCCCGCGTTGGCGCCACCGCCTTCACCGGCAGCCGTTCCGCCGGCCTCGCGCTCAAACACGCCGCCGACGCCGCCGGCCGCCCCATCTATCTCGAAATGTCCAGCGTCAACCCCATTGTCCTCCTCGACGGCGCGCTCCGCGAACGTGGCGAAGCCGTGGCCACCGAATTCTTCGCCTCCTGCACCATGGGCGCCGGCCAGTTCTGCACGAACCCCGGCTTCATTCTGGTGCCGGACACCGCCGCCGGTCACGCCTTCGCGGCCGCCGCCCAGGCCAAGTTCACGGCCGCCAACCCCGGGGTCCTGTTGGGTCGCGGTGGCCGCGATCACCTCACCGCCGCCGTGGCCACCCTCCGCGCCGCCGGTGCGCAATTGCTCTGCGGCGGGGAAGCCCTCCCCGGCCCCGCCTACCGCTTCGCGAACACCTTGCTCAGCGTCACCGCCGCCCAGTTCCTCCAGCCAGAGGTTGGGTTGGACCCCACTATGATTTACGACTTGGCTGAAGTCGGCGCTGGTCACCTTGCAGAAGCCGCCTTGGACTTTGCGGAGTGGTCTGTCAAAATGGTCAACGAATTCCCTGATGCGAAGGAAGCCATTCAACCGCATTTGCAGGAGATTTTCGACCGTGCCAATGACCTTATTCGCGGAGCTGTTGGAGAGATCCCGGCGAAGCCCAAGCGAGCAATGACAAACACGAAGGCCAAAGCACTCCAAACCGAGGCCTTCGGCCCCGTGGCGCTGCTGGTTTGGACCCGCAGCCCGGCCGAAACCATCGCCGTCCTTCGTCAGATGGAAGGCAACCTCACCGGCGCCATTTACTCCGACACCGCGGGCTCCGACGACGCCGCGTACGACCTCATCGAACCGCACCTCCGCGCCCGCGTCGGCCGCCTCATCAATGACCGCATGCCCACCGGCGTCGCCGTCAGCCCCGCCATGAACCACGGCGGCCCCTACCCCGCCACCGGCCACCCCGGCTTTACCGCCGTCGGTCTGCCCGCCTCGATCCAACGCTTCACCGCCCTCCACAGTTACGACAACGTGCGCCCCCATCGCCTCCCCGTCTCCCTGCGCGCCTGAACGACCTTTTCCTCCCCCCCAAAACCATGCGCTACGCCCCGCTCCCCCCCACCCTGTTCACCGGCCACCGCGCCCGCCTGGGCGCCCTGCTCCGGCCCAATTCCCTGGCGCTCGTGAACACCAACGACGCTCTCCCCACCAACGCCGACGGCAACCTCCTCCTCCGCGTCAACTCGGACCTCTTCTATCTCACCGGCATCGAACAGGAGGAAACCATCCTCCTCCTCTACCCGGATGCGCATGACGAAAAGTTCCGCGAAATCCTCTTCCTCCGCGAGCCGAACGCGCTCATGGAAACCTGGGAGGGCCACAAGCTGACCAAGGACGAAGCCAAAAAAATCTCCGGCGTGGCCCGCGTGGAATGGCTCGCGGACTTCAACGGCATCCTGCACCGCCTCATCTGCGAGGCCGAGCACGTCTATCTCAACGCCAACGAACACAAACGCGCCGTCATCGTGATGGAAACCCGCGAGGCGCGGTTCGTTAAATCCCTCCGGGAACGCTACCCCCTCCATAATTACCACCGCCTCGCCCGCCTGCTCCATCAACTGCGCGTCGTGAAATCCGCCCCCGAAATCGCCCTCCTCCAGGAAGCCTGCAATATCACGGACGCCGGGTTCCGCCGCGTCGCGCGCATGGTCCAACCGGGCGTCAAGGAAATGGAAGTCGAGGCCGAGTTCGCCCACGAGTTCATCCGCCGCGGCGGCCAGTTCGCCTACAACCCCATCATCGCCACTGGTGGCAACGCCTGCATCCTTCATTACGTCGAAAACGACCGCGTTTGCCAACCCGGCGAACTCCTCCTGCT
>CAIYZC010000628.1 GCA_903930565.1 uncultured Pedosphaera sp. | reverse complement strand
TCCCCAACTACCGCAATTTCGAGCAAGTCATTCAGAAGGCCAAAACCGCCTGTTTCAACAGTGGTCAGCGGATTGAGGATCATTTCGTCGGCGCCGACGAAATGATCGAGATCGGTAAGGGTGGGCAGCGCGCAGTCCCCACCGTTTACCTCTCCCGCTACGCCTGTTACCTCATTATCCAAAACGCTGACCCGTGCAAGAAAAAAATCGCCCTTGGCCAAACCTATTTCGCCGTGCAATCCCGCCGGGTGCCACGGGTGCGACGGGTGCCACGGGTCCGCGCAGTTCGCGGCCCCGTGCCGACCCTCTGAAATATGAAATCTGAGATTGTGCCCTCGTTCGAATTCCGAACGGAGCGTCATCCGGTAGGGTGACGCCCTCGCCGCTCCATGGGCACACTCTTGAAGAATGCCCGGCAAGTTCGGAGTTCACACTTTCAGCGTGCGTCGTGCCCCTCACCCGCAAGCCCGGCATGGCAATGCCCGGTGCGTCCGATCCCCCTGCTTCTCCACCACTGATTCCGCTTCGCCCATCGTTAGGATCAAAAAGTTTTAGGCGGAGGAGGAGGACCAAATATAGGGCTCAAGTTTCAAGGACGAAGACGAGGGCCCGGAACTGCGAAGCAGCGGCTTTTGGTAGCCATGGGCGCCAGCCCATGGTGAAATGATTCCGCGAAATTGAGAGGCCTGAAGGGCCGGCTCTTCGCCGCCGCGGCCGGTGCGCCGTCGCGCGAGCCCTCACTTGGGATCCACCAGGTTCACGAAGCGGTTGAGTTCGTCGGTGGTCACGAGGTTCTTGCTCACCAGCAGGCGCATGAGTCCGGTGATGCACAACTTCAGGTCATCATTTTCTTTCTGCAGCCGACTGAGCGCGGCATCCTGCGACATGTCGATGTCGCGCTGGTCGGTCAGGTGCCGCTTGACCGACTCGACATCCTGTTCCACATCATCAATGTCCAGCCGATTGCCAATGTCGCCGAGAAGTAAGGTGCGCGCCCAGCCCATGTAAGGCTCCTTTCTTAAACCTGCCGATCAATGCCTGATTTTGCACTTTGGCAATGCTTCTTGCAGCTTTCTTACGCCTTCGTCGGTGACCTTTGTGCGTGCCAAATCCAGCGTCGTGAGTTCGGTCAGTTTTTTGAGATGCTCCAATCCCGCATCCGTCACGGCGGTGGAGTCTAACATCAGTGTTTGGAGTTGATTCAATCCTTCAAGATGCGCCAGTCCCGCATCCGTTATTTTCGTATGATCCAAAGCCAGAAATTGGATCTTATTCAGACCTTTGAGGTGCGACAGTCCCGCATCGGTTACTTCGGCTTCTTGCAGAAACAGAATTCGGAGTTCGCCTAATCCCTCCAGGTTCACCAGCCCAACATCAGTCACATTTCCGCCTACCAAGCTCAGATGTCGAAGCCTTTTCATTTCGTTGAGACGCACCAGTACAGCATCCGTCACCGGCGTGGAATCAAAATCAACCCGCACCACGGGCCCATCTCGCCTGTCGTCTTCTCTCCGAACGCCACATCCCAACTTCTCGAACTCCGCAACCGCCTGGTCCTCAGCTGCTGTTGCTGTGGCCGGCGTTTCTTTTTTCTTACACCCGGAACCAGCCAACATAATGAACAGGATCAAAACAAGTGACGCTCTCCGCATCGCGTTGCCCTTTCAAGAGTGAACCCAGCGGCATTATACGGTCGCAGGCGCGGGGGGTACGATTTTGGGTGAATGAACCATTCATCGCAGTTGCATCGAGTCCGGGCCGTGCACTTCTTTCCATTCCGCCACATTCAACGCCGCGGACAGGATTTTCAGCACAACGTCTTTGTTCAGAGTGTCGGCAGTTGGGAAGTCAACGGTCACCCCGGTGACGCCGCTCGCCCAACGACCCGCGCGATTGATGACGGGCCCCGACACGTCGGCTCGGCTGAAAATAAACACCTGCCAGTCCGACTCGGGCAGGCGGAAGGTGCCTTCGACGAATTCCATCGGGCCTTCCATGACCAGGTCAAAGCTTATCTCGGCAATCATGCTGCGCTCCTGTATTCGTGACCCCTTCGCACCATGGTATCGATTCCGTCCGGGAACTCCCGCATCCCCAGCGCGTCCAAAGCCTGATCAACACCTTTCAGGAGCACCTCATGAAACGCATCCACCGTCTCGGCTTAGTTCTCCTCCTTGCCGCTGCCGGACTCGGCGCTACCGCCGTACCCATCCCCGTGAAGGTCGAGCCCACCATCAAGGTCATTCTGCAAGGGTACGTGGCCAAGGCCGGGGCCGCGGAAAACTCCGCGACCACCGACTACGGCGTCGAAGTCATCGTCCGGGTCGTCGACGGGCCCAAGGCCTGGCAGGGTCTTCACCCGCAGGCCCACAACGCCATCGCGCTGGTCGTCACCGACGACCAGGGGAACCTCGTGCAACCTGTCTTCCTCGCCAAGTCCGATCCGCGCGCCTACCCCAGCATCAAAGTCGCCGACGAGATCCGTTTCAACGCCTCCAAGCTCAGCTTTCTCACCGGCACGGGCCTCTGCGGCTATGACCTGGAAAAAGGGAAGACGTATCACGTGCTGGCGATCTACCGCCCCCAAGGCCTCAAAGGCCCAGGCCTCGCCTCCGAGGAAATTCTGTACCATCGGCTGTGACCCGCGCTTCACGTGCGACGGAAAATCAATCATCCACGGCACCACCGACGTTAGGCTCCGCATGATCGACGCCGCGACCGGAGAAATGCAGGTCTTGCTTTTCTATTTGTGGATAAAGAGCCACGTGCCCGCCAACATTTTGTTCCCCGGAAAAGACGGGCGCAACCTCATCGGAATCTGCGGCAACGACACCGCCTATCGCTGGGACCTTCCGCCGCTCAACCCGACGAGCCCATGAGCCGGCGTGCCGGGCCTCGACGGGTTTTTGCTCGCACTGGAGCCGCAAAGCGGAGGCTTTCAGTAGCCATAGGCGCCAGCCCATGGTGAAATGATGCAGGAACATTGTGAGGCCTGAAGGGCCGGCTCATTCCGGACCACACCAAGTCATGGCAAATTGCGAACCATTAACCGATAGGATTGCACCATGGTTCAAAGATCGACGAGGCCGCAAATCGAATTCTGCTGTTACACATTCCTGGCCCTCTTTTTCGCCTGCGGGGCCGTCGTCAATATTCGCGCGCTGGGTTCGCAAACTTCCGCTGGACCATGGGTCGGCATAATCATCCAGATAATTCTTGATTTGACGTTTGCAACAGCCGGGGCGATTGCCGCCATCAGGAGGCTGCTTCGTCGACGGGGAGTGTTTGAAAAAACCCTTCTGGTGTGCCTGGC
>CAIYZC010000627.1 GCA_903930565.1 uncultured Pedosphaera sp. | reverse complement strand
GCCAGGCACGCGTCCAACAAGTTGCGGGTGGTGACGACGGAATTCTGGAAGCAGCCGGGAAAGGACTTGCCGCGACCGGTGACGAGGTGGAAAACCACTTTCACATCCCGGACCGCGGCCGCACAATCTTCGCGCACGAGCAGGTTTCCGGAAATAATGCGCGCCCGGTTGCCGGGATGGGCCGCGAGCACCGCCTTAAGCGGTTCGAGCTCGCTGGAGGGGCGCACGAAACACCGGATATCCTGATAACCGCGCCGCAACAAGGCCTCCACCGTGCGGGCTCCGATAAAACCGCCCGCGCCGGTCACCAAAAGCGGATCTTCCGGCCGGACGATGGCGGCGAAAGTTTCCGCCGTTTTGGGTGCGTCGATACTAGGTTTGAGCATGCTGAGTAATGGTCTGGGAGACCGAGGAAAATTTTCGGACCGACGGCGATAAATCCGGCCCGTTCAAGGCGGTCCGAAAGCCCCCATGTCCGGCCGGGCCCGCTCATATGCCAAGGCCACCTTCTGCCCCTTGGTCCAACTCAAGGGCCGGTCCGTAGTGAGGATGCGCGTCCGCCAATCGACATGGAGCAATCGCATCCGCTCCCGGGAACCCTCCAATTGGATTTCATCGCCCGGGACCAATCCGTAGCCGTCCGTAAAGAAGAGGGCATCGGCCACGGCGAATTCGCGGCCGGAACCCGATTCACTGGTCACTTTCGTCAGGAACTCCCCGGCCCCCAAACACGGACTGTCCGGTCGGAGATGCAGGTTGATATTGGAATTCGGCGGATCGGTCGGGGAGCCGGTCACAAGCACGCCCTTGGCACCCACCTGGCTCCGGACGCCGGGCACCAGCGTCGACACCCCCGTGCCGCGACTCACAAATTTGGGATCACCATCGCCGTTGTCGCGCCATTGCCGGCCCCACTGGTTGTCCCGCTCCCGGCAGGCCACAAAACGATGGTCGTTGGGCGGGGTCTTGAACCAAAGATTGCCCCCGTTGAACGCGAGCAGATTGTTCACAAAAACGTTGTTGGTCCCGTGGTTGACCTGCAGCACGAATTTGTTGCCGGTGTAATCCTTCACGAAGCCGTTGGTACGGTTGGTGGTGAAGTTCTGCCCGAGCGAGTTCCACGCCAAGGTGTTGTTGTACACGTGGTTGTCGCAGCACTGCGGATCCTGGGGCTTGGTCCCATCCTTGGTACCGTATAAAAGTATCCCCACCTGCTGACACCACACCACGGCATTGCCACGGACGATGTTGCTGGAGCCGCAAATTTCCATGCCGTTGCCCGAGGGATTGGCGAGCGCCAGACTGGCGTAGGCAACCCAGTTGTCCTCGATCACATTGCTCTGACAGCGCGGCTCCACATCAATGCAGCGGTGCCCGCCGAATTGATTGTAAATGTCCCACCACACCCAGGGTTCGTTGTGGAACCAATTGCTGCGGATGATGTTGAAACTGGATTGAATCTGGATGGCGTCGTGCCCGCCGCGGAACAGCACATTCCGTTCGATCAAATTAAAGGCCGTCACGTCCGAGGGCACGGATTCCCCGTTCCCAATCAGGAGTGGCGTCCCCTTGTCCGCCTGCTTGGGCACGACATTGTCGTGCTGTTTGTCGTGCAAACGGTTGTCGTGGATCCAGTTGGTGCGGCTGTTGGCGCTCAACTGAACCATGCCGTTGAGGGCGTAATTGGTGTCGCTGAAGCCAAAATCGCAATACGCCAGCTCCAAATTGGTCACGGCGTAGAACCCCGCCGTGCGCTGGCAGTTCGTGGCGTGCAAACCGAAAATGCGCACCCCCGAGAGATGGCTGACCGACAGCAACTCCAGCACCTTCGGGTTCACCCGTTGGTTGGCGAACAGCGGGACTTCGCCGGGGTAATTGCTCAAGGTGACCGAATTTTGCCGGGGATCGAAGTACTGGCGGGGGTAATTCGTGCAGTTATAAAAGCCGCCGCGCACAAAAGTGGCGTCGCCCGCTTTCATGCGTTGGGCCGCTTCGTGCAGGGTGGCCAGCGGCCCGTTGCTGCCCGCGGTGAACGCCGCCGCGAGACCATCCCAGGCATCATTGCCATTGGTGGCCACGAAATAGGTGGTCGGGGCGGCCCCGGACCCGGTTGCGCACGCCAAAAGGAGCGCCCAGAGGGCAGCCCGTCGGAGCCAGTAAAAAAGCGCGCGCATATTTAATCCCTCCCGTTCAGGTCAACGCATCCAAGACGCGGTCGGCCGTGCGCCCTTCCCAGAAGGGGGGGATGACACCCCGACGCGCGGGCCCCGCCAAGCTGGCTTCCACATCGGCCCGCAAGGTCGCGAGGCTGGTCAAACGATTGCTGCCCAAAGTGATCGTCACCGGCCGTTCCGTGTTCGGTCGCAGCGTCAGACAGGGCGTGCGAAAATAAGTGGTCTCCTCCTGCAGTCCCCCGGAGTCGGTAACCACCAACCGGGCATTTTCCGCCAAGCAAAGGGAATCATGGTAGCCCACGGGATCCACCAAGCGGAGGCCGGGGGTGTCCGCCGTGGGGATTTGAAACTCGGCCAGCATTTTGCGGGTGCGTGGATGCAAGGGGAAGACGACGGGGATGCGCGCGGCCAAGCGCCGAAACTCCTCAAAAATTGCGGTCAGGGAAGCCCGGTCGTCCACATTTCCAGGGCGGTGCAGGGTCGCGTAGGCAAATTCCCCGGCTTGGACCCCGGTCCGGGCCAGCACGCCGCTGTTGCGCGCGGCGGCCAAATTATCGATGAGTGAATCAATCATGATGTTGCCCACCAACCGGATGCGCTCCGGGGCCGCGCCTTCGCGGCGCAAATTCTCATCGGCATCGGCGGACGGCGTGAGCAGGAGATCCGCCAAACCGTCGGTGACGATGCGATTGATCTCCTCGGGCATCTGGCGGTCGTAACTCCGCAGCCCCGCCTCGACATGCGCGACGCGCAAACCGAGTTTGGCGGCCACCAACGTGCAGGCCATGGTGGAATTCACGTCCCCGACCACCACCAACCAATCCGGTCTTTCGCGCTCCACGACCGGTTCAAACCGCAACATCACATTGGCGGTCTGCACGGCGTGGGAACCCGAGCCCACCTCCAAGTTCACATCGGGCGCGGCGATGCCGAGTTCCGTGAAGAAAATATCCGACATCTTCGCGTCGTAATGCTGGCCGGTGTGGACCAGGCAGGACCGGAAGCGCCGCCCCGCCCCGCCGGTGGCATTGCGCCGGGCCACCGCCTTCAAAAGCGGGGCCACTTTCATGAAGTTCGGGCGGGCCGCCGCCACAAACATGAGCTTTAATTCATCCGCCATGATGCTGCTTTCTTTGCCGAATGCCGTCGTCGTCAACCCCGCCGGGAAACGGCGAGAATGGTTTCCAAATGCTCCACGATCACCTTCAAAGCGGGCCCCACACTTTGGAGCCGGGCGGCGTCCCGGGTCCGTCGCACCATGGGAATTTTGCTGGTGACTTCCGCGACGTTCTCAATCATGACCAGGCGCCCCGTGCGTTGCAGGTATTGATCCACCGCGCCGGTGGGGCCGCGGAAAATACTGTAAACGGGCACCCCCAAGGCCGCCGCCTCCCGGTTCATGGTGCCGCCGCCGCTCACCACCAAGTCGGAATAATAGATCAGATTGATGCCATCGACCGCCTTGGCGGGCACCAAGGTCCGGTTATCCTTGAACCATTCGGGCCAGCGGGAGCGGATGAATTCGTCCTGCCGTTTGTTCCGCGGCAACATCACGATGCGGGTGCCGGGCTGCGCCACGGCCCGCTTCATGAAATGCTCAAAGAGAATCTCGGCCTCGGGATTGTGGTAATGCGCCTCCGTGGCCGGCGGGCGCATGGTGATAATGGTCTCCTCCTGGCGCAATCCCAATTCCCGGAGCAACCCCGGATCCGGCGTAAAGGGAGTCGCATACACATCCTCCTTGATTCCGGGGTAGTGTTTGACCCGGTCGGCGGAGACATACAGATGGTTCCCGCCAATGACCTCCGGGACAATTTCCCATTGCGGACGCATCATGGGCAGCGCGCGGGCGAATTCGTAATCGGCGATGATCACGGTGGGAATGCGCAGCAGATTCGCAATAATCACCTGCGAGCGGGCCCCGTGGGAAACGGCCAGATCCGGCCGCTCGGCCCGGACAAACGGCAACAACTGCGCGGCGCGGTAAAACAACCCCAAGACCTTGACCAGCTTGTTGCGTCCGGTATGGCGGCCAATTTTGCGATAGGCCACCCCCTTCTTATCCGCCAACTCGCACACTTGGAAGGCATCCCGCGCGGTCACAACCACTTGATGTCCCCGCCGGCGCAATTCCGCCATGATGGGGATGAAAAATGGAACATGCGGAGTGTTGTCCAAATCGATCCAAAACTTCGCGGGGGCAAGAGGGCTTTCTTTCATGGGCGGGGGGACGGATCAAGGATGGGGCGCGGTTGGCGGCCGGGCGCGGCGCCGGGCGGCGAGCACCTCGGCCAACTCCCGGGCCGTGCCATGCCAAAACTGTCCGCCATAGCGATCATTGACGTACTGCAAAAACTGCTGGTACCAGACCGCGGGAAATTGGAAGGGATGCGGCGCCGCCCCCGCGAAAGCCATGTAATCCGGGTGCACGTTCACCAGCGCAAGTCCGCCGCGCGCCACGAGCCAATCCAACTTCCGTTGCCAAATTGCGATCGAGGTTTCCTGCAAGTAGATGAAGAGGGTGGAATCCTGCGGCAGCGTGTAGGGCAGCTCCAAGTACTCCGTGCCGTCCGCCCGGGGAACCCAAAAAGGAAAGATCGTCCCCACCCCGTCCGGTTGGGGCTCGAAGGGATCAGTGTCGAACGTCGAGCTGTCGTAGGCCACATCCAAGTCGGCCAACCACTCCAAATTGTGGAGCATAAAGCCGGAACGAAAGCCCCGAGACCCCCACTCTTTCAAATACTCATTAATGCGCCGGGCGTGGTCCGCAAAATCCCCGCGGCTCCGATAAAGGTGCCCATCATGGCGCAAATCATGCACCCCCACCTCGAAGCCGCGGCGGGCCAAAGCTTGGCGCAGCTCCGGGGCCACCCGGTATTCCCCTTCGGGAATGAAATTAAACGAGGAACGAAACCCCGCCGCCGCGTCCATCTCCGCCAAAGGCAGGCTGCGGTCCACGCCCGCCGGGCCTTCGACATCGTGGGTGATGACGAAGCCAAATTTCTTTCCGTCCGGCCATCCCGCCCAATCAGCAGGCGGCCGGCCGGCCGCCTCATCAATCGGCCAAAGCCCGGAGCAACCGGGCAATTTGCGCCGCATCACCCACCGGCGCAGGGCAATCCGCAAACCCCGCGGAAGAAAG
>CAIYZC010000626.1 GCA_903930565.1 uncultured Pedosphaera sp. | reverse complement strand
TTCATGAGGCCCTTGGCATCGTAGGCGTTGCTGGGGCAGACGCACTTCATGCCGGGGAAACTGGCCATGATGTTTTCCGGCGTGTGGGAGTGGGTGGCTCCCACGCTGGTGCCGCCGTTGGCGGGACCGCGAATGACGATGGGGACGTTGATCTTGCCACCGCTCATGTAGCGTACCATGGCACCGTTGTTGACGATCTGATCCCAAGCCACGGTGTAGAAGCTCCAGAACATGAGCTCCATCACCGGACGCACGCCCAGCATGCTGGCACCGATGCCCATGCCGATGAACCCGGCCTCGCTGATGGGGGTGTCCACCAGGCGCTTGTCGCCCCACTTGTCCCAGAGTCCTTCAGTGACCTTGTAAGCACCATTGTACTGGGCGACCTCCTCACCCATGACCACGACCATGGGATCACGGGCAATTTCTTCGTCAAGGGCTTCACGGATGGCTTCGCGGTAGGAAATTTGGCGGGGCATGGCAATTTTGAGGGAGCAGTAAGTCGGGGAAGGAGCGGGCGGTGTCAAGCGGGCGGCTTCATCGAGAAAGGACAAACTGTCGGCACCGATGAAAGCGAAAAAGAGCTGCCCACCCCCACTCAAAGCGAGAAAAGTGCCGATTTGCAGGCGATTTATTTAATAAATCTTAACTTTATTTAGAAATGATGTTGACGATCACCCGAAAGTTTAGTTGAACGGAGGTTGTTCAATCTACGCTCGTGTCACTTTCATTCGGTCCAATATCCTATGCTGGCCGCAAACTTGCTCAAAAAAGACGAGCGAAGTGTGAATTCGCGTATATACTCACTACCCCCTGCGTCTTAGCTCGGGGCAAGGACGTTGGTCCTTGTATCGTATTACCAACCTAGAACGCTCAAATATGGAACTCGACGGAGGCATTAAGATTTACCTGCGTGAGATCGGCAAGACTGACTTGCTGACTCCCGACCAGGAGGTCGAGCTTGCTGAACGCATCAAACGTGGCGACCCCGAAGCCCGTTCGCACATGATTCGTGCGAACCTGCGCCTCGTGGTGAAGATCGCCCAGGATTACGCCAACTACGGTCTGCCACTTCTCGACCTCATTTCCGAAGGGAACATCGGCCTGATGAAGGCCGTCGAGCGCTTCGACCCCGCCAAGGGCGGCAAGCTTTCCACCTACGGCTCGTGGTGGATCAAGCAGTCCATCAAGCGCGCCCTCGCCAACCAGTCCAAGACCATCCGCCTTCCTGTCCACATGGTGGACAAGATCAGCAAGATGCGCCGGGTGGCCATGGCGATGTCCGAAGAACTCGGCCGCGAACCCACCGACGACGAACTCTCCGAAGAAATCGGCATTGATCGTGCCAAGCTCAGCCAGCTCAAGGTCGCCTCTATGCGCCCTGCCTCGCTCGACGCTCCGATCAGCGACGACGACAGCACCGAGTTCGGCGAAATCGTGGGCGACGAAAACGCCCAGACCCCCTTCGACCTGCTCTCGCACAAGAACATGCACAGCCAGCTCGATGGCCTGCTGACCGTTCTCGACGAACGCGAACGCAAGATCATCGACGCCCGCTTCGGCCTTGCCGGTCAGAAGCCCCGCACGCTGGAAGAAGTTGGCCAGGAGTTCGGCGTCACGCGCGAGCGTATCCGTCAGTTGCAAAACATCGCGCTGCGCAAGCTCCGCCGTGCCCTGCAAAAGAAGGAAGACCCCATCCCCAAGGCTCTCCGCAACGCCGGCGGCAAGAAGAAGCGCAAAAAAGCCGCTTCCGCCGAAGCCGAGGACGAATAGGATTTCTCAAATCACGAAGCCGGAGTCGCAAGACTCCGGCTTTTTTGTTAACTCTCAAAGAATGCATCAGGCCAGCTCGCTTTATGCACAGAGCTGGCAGAGTTTTGAATGCCTTTCCATCTCTGCTCCCTCTGCCTCTTGGCCCCTCTGCGGCAAAGTCGAACGTCCAACGGCCTCCGACCGCATCACAGG
>CAIYZC010000625.1 GCA_903930565.1 uncultured Pedosphaera sp. | reverse complement strand
GGTGAATTTTCCGCGGCCAAGGTGCCTGGCCGGGGGTTCAAAACGGGAGCGGTTTTGCAACCCAAATTAAATATGACACCAAGGCTTCCGATTTGCCAGCATTTTAATAGGTCGTGCGGCGGCTCGAAGGCTCCGAGCGGAGCCGGTCCACCGACCGCTACACCGCCGCGGGAACTGGGCGAACCGTGGATTGTCGGATCCGTTCCGGGGTGGCGCCCATCTCCGCTCCGGGCGCTCGGGCTAACGGCCGCCACCCGTCCGCTCCACAGCGGAACTTCCTTCCGCACTCCACAACGCTGGCGCGCAGCCCCGGCCCGGGAACCGTCGGAGCCGAGTGGCGTGCCTTGCGAACGGCCGCTTTCGGGGACGAAAAGTTAGAGGCGGCGGGCTCGCCAGTGGGGACCCAAGCCCATTTGGCTTCGGGCGCGAAGATTACTTTCCCGGCGGGTCAAAAAGCAAATAGACGGGGCTCTCCCCCACCCTCAGGGAAACGCTGCCGGAGGGCTCCGAACTGAAGGGGTGGCCGACCGCGGAACCGGCGGCCGAGGGCATCAAATGGGCGGTCACCAATTTGCCGGGTAAGCCGGTGAGGGTGATGGCGAAAGCTTGGCCGTCTCCGGTGGGCGACCAGACGGCCCAGACCACCCGGCCGCCCTCCGCCCGGTACTCCTGCACGCGCAAACGAGCCGGCTGGTTGGTGACGATCCGGGAAAAGCGGAAATCGCCCAAGACTAGTTGCAAATGAACCAAGGCATGGAACGCGGGTTTGGGTTCAAAATGCCGGGTGAGGCCGGAACTGGCGTGCAAACCCGGTTGATCTTCGTCATTGAAAAAATAGACGTAGGCCCGCTCCAAGGGCAGCGCGGAAAGGACGAGCAAGGAACGGACCAGCCATTGGGCCTGTTGGGTGTCGGTGACCCCGACCCATTTGGCGGCGTCGCCCCCGGGCGGGGGCAATTTGGTGCTGCTGTCGTAACCAAACTCGGTGAGCCACACGGCCTTGCCCGGGGCATGCGTGTCCCGCCATTGGCAGAGCGCCGCGAGATCGGGCAGGAAGCGGGCCAGCCGCGGGTCCTCGGGGAAGCTGCGCCGCCAGGTCGGCCAGCCGGCCAACTGGGGGTAACTGTGGATATTGAGGACATCATAGAGCTCCGGGGTTTCCGCCACGCAGGTGACAGTCTTCTCGTAATCGCCGCTTGAACCCGTCGCCAAATTGCAGGTGACAATTTTCAACTTCGGATCCCCCGCCCGGAGGCCCGCGGCCAGGGAGCGGAACATTCGCGTGTAGTCCGCATCGTCCCATTTGCCCGGCTCGTTCCCGATCTCGACGGAGTCCACGAGTTGCCTCTTTCCGGAGGGACCGAATTCCCGGGCGAAGGCAGCGCCATAAGCCCGGGCATCCGCCGCGATGTCCTGCCATTGCGGCCGGGGAATCGACTCGAACATCAAACAGGCGTCAATATTCCAGCGCTCCCGCCGCCAGGAACCGTAAACCTGATTCCAGTCCACGCCGTTCTTGGCCTGGGGAAAAGGCGGCAGGACCGGGGTTGCCTTGCCGAGATCCCATTCCACGGGATGATAATCGCGCACCAGTCCCGCGACCGGCCGGTAGAGTTTGGGCCGGAACTGCACGGTATGGCCATTGATCCCGACGAATTCGGACATCCGCGGACGCGCCAGTGGGTCGGCCGCCGGGGAAGCCGTGGTCCAAGCCAGAGCGAGCAACAGGGCGAGAGCGGTTCGGCGGCGTTGGAACCACGGTTGGCGGAAAAGGGACATGGCAACAGCATAGAGGACCAAGGCCGCCATGGAAAGCGCCGGGTGCAGGGGACCGGCGCGAGGGACAGGCGGAAAGACAGGAAATTTTTGACATGATTCACATGATTCACATGATTTTTCCGAGGGGAGAGGGCAAATCCAGTGGCGCGGGCAGGATTGCCGGGAGAGCCAAGTTTCGCAAATATATCGAGAAGAACCCAATGGGGCCGGTTATCTGACCGAAGCCTTGATTACATTGAACTGGATTTTCGTACTTCAACTGTAGTTACAAGACAATTTAAATCTCCGCAGCCGTTTTCGCCGCCCCGGTCCCAGTCGGGAAACTGATTGGCGTGGGAAAGGCCGACACAACCCACTTTGGGGTTGCGGACTCCGGTGAGGGGAACCCAAGGTAGCGCCCCAAAGCGGCGCAACCATTGGGCCAAGGGCACAATCCCTTTGGGATTGGGGAGTTCGGCCGCGTCGGAGGGCTGGTGCCCGGGGCCGTCGCGGGGGCAAAGAGCGGCGGCAGGAATAAGAAAAGGTCCCGGGTTGGCAGCGCCCCAAGAATGAAACCCCTGATTCTATTGAGGATGGTGGGATATTCGCGAAACTTGGGCCGGATGGCCGGCGATTTATGCGCGATAAGGGAGAAGGATTAACTACGGATGAATTAGCCTGGCGGCCGGCAGGCCGGCCGCCAGACGAAGCGGGCCACCCTGTTGCCTACATAGACCGTCCGTCCGAATTCGAAGGTGCTAGTTGAGGGGGGGGAAGACGGTTTGGTTACCCGCCCGCCCGCATCCCCCACCCCGAACGTTTATGCCGCTTCGGCGACTTCGAGGAAACCCTTGAGGTGACGCACCCGGGTGGGGTGGCGGAGTTTGCGGAGGGCTTTGGCTTCGATTTGGCGGATGCGTTCGCGGGTGACTTTGTATTGCTTGCCGACTTCCTCCAGGGTGCGGGCGTAGCCGTCGGCGAGGCCGAAGCGGAGTTCGACGATGCGGCGCTCGCGCTCGGTCAGGGTGGCGAGCACGTCGCTGAGCTTGTCCTTGAGGAGGCTGAAGCTGGTCATCTCGGAGGGGTTTTCGGCGGTCTTATCCTCGATGAAGTCGCCGAAGCAGGCGTCGTCGCTGTCGCCGACGGAGGCCTGCATGGAAATGGGTTGCTGGGCCATCTTGAGGATGGCCTTGACGCGCTCGACGGAGAGCTGCATTTCGTCGGCGATTTCCTCGGGGGTGGCTTCGCGGCCGAACTCCTGGAGCAACTGCTTCTGGGCGCGCATGAGCTTGCCGATGATTTCGATCATGTGGACCGGAATCCGGATGGTGCGGGCCTGGTCGGCGATGGCGCGGGTGATGGCCTGGCGGATCCACCAAGTGGCGTAGGTGGAAAACTTGTAGCCGCGGCGGTACTCGAATTTTTCGACACCCTTCATCAGGCCCATGTTGCCCTCCTGAATGATGTCGAGGAAGGCGAGGCCGCGGTTGGTGTACTTCTTCCCGATGGAAATGACCAAGCGCAGGTTGGCCTCGGCCATTTCGGTCTTGGCCTGATGGGCTTTGGCGGCGCTCTGGTGGAGTTCCTTGTGGGCCTGGAGGTATTGGTCGCAGGGGGTGCGGGCGAAGGCCTCCAAGGCGGCAAGTTTTTGCCGCTCGGCCTTCAACAGTCCCGCCTGGGTCTCGGACTTGCGATGGGCTTCGAGATCCCGGATGGCGTGGAGGCTGGCTTGGAATTTGTCGTGGACGTTTTGGCCCACGAGGACGATTTCCTCCAGCACCTTGTGCTTGAAAAAGAACTTGGGGAAGGATTCCTGGAGCTTTTTGTCGAGCTTGAGGAATTCCTTGTGCTCCGCCTCCCGGTCGGCGGGCTTGGCGTGCTGCCACTTGGCAAACTGGACATCCACGGCCTGATCCATTTCGCGGACCTTTTTGACCAGTTGCCGGAGGGCCTTGATATGCAGGTCGCGGGCCTGGACTTTTTTGTCCACCACCACGCGGTCGAAGCGTTCCTTGGGGGGATCGGAGATGAGCTTTTCGGCCAGGGCGATATGCTCCTTGGCGGTGAAACCGAAGCTGTAAATGAGCCGCTTCTGGGCCTGGTCGGCCTCCTCGATGCGCTTGCAAATGCTGACCTCTTGGTCGCGCGTGAGCAGGGGAACCTTGCCCATCTGGCGGAGGTACATCCGCACGGGGTCGTCCAGGATGTCCAAGCGCCCCTTTTCCTCGTCTTCCTCGACTTCGGGTTGCTTGATCCGATCCACCTCGGCGGGATCGACGATATCGATTTCGAGGTTGGCGAGCTTGGTATAAATCTGATCGAGGTCATCCGGACTGAGCACGTTGTCCGGGAGGGCGTCGTTGATATCGTCGTAGGTGAGGTGGCCCTGTTCCTTGGCCAGCAGGACGAGCTCGCGGACCTTTTCGGTGAGGTCCACGCCGGCTTTGGTGCGGATGGAACCGGATTCCAAGGTCAACTCCACCCCGTTCGCAACCGCGGGGCCGGCGGCGGGGGAGGCGGGCGGTACGGAAGGCGCGGACTTAGCGGGCGAAGCGGGCTTGGACGGGGCGCGCGACGGCCGTGCGGGGGCGGGTTTGACAGTCCGCTTGGCGGGGGCTTTGGGAGCGGCTTTGGCGGCGACCTGGGGCGGGCGCTTGGCCGGAGCGGCGGGTTTCACCCTGCCCGCCGGTTTGGCCGCAGGGGCGGATTTGAACACGGAAGAGCGGGAAGAAGCCGGGGAAGCGGAGCGAGGAGCGGCGGCAAGGCCGGTCCGTCGGGCTTTCGGTTTGACCATAGCTGTTTGTTTTTGCGGCATGAACACAACACAGTCGGCAGCGTTGCCAAAAAAGTCCCCTATGTAACCATTGTTACGGCCGGGTGTCAACCATTTGGCAAGGTTGGCCCGGATTATTTCAAGGCCATTCCCTAGAAACTGACGCCGGGCGGGCGGGGATAATTCAAGCCGGCGGGGCGTTTTGGAGCAGCGGCGGGGCGCAAAGAATCGTTTGCTTTTCCCGAGTGGTTGTGGTGTATTGGAGGACCGACGCAACGACGCGACAAACCATTCCGCGTTGGATGGCCGAAGAACCAAATATTATGCAAACCGCGATTGAAGAAACCATTGTGATCCAGAAGACCAAGGAATTGTGCCAAACCATCCTTGATCAGCCGGAAATTCAGGCCTTGCGCGCGCAAATCGACACGTTCATCGCCAACGACGCGGTGCGCGGCCAGTATGACGCGCTGATGGCCCAAGGCCAGGCGCTCCAGGAAAAGCAGCAGGCGGGCGTGCCCTTGAACGACGTGGAAATCGCCGCGTTCGAAAACCTCCGCGACGCGTTCGTGAACGACCCGGTCGGCCGCGGTTTCCTCGACGCGCAGGAAGAACTGCAAGCCATTCAGCAGACCGTTTCCCAGTACATCAGCAAGACCTTTGAACTGGGCCGCGTGCCCGAGGAATGCGACTTGGAAGCCGGTGGCGGCGGCGGTTGCGGCTCCGGTTGCGGTTGCCACTAACCACTCCCGCGCGCCAGCGCAGCGGACGATAAGTTTTCCGGGCCGGAGCCTTCCGGCCCGGTTTGCTTTTTTAGGGGATGGGCGATCGGTCCACCGGCGGCCCGCCAAAGCCAAAACCGCCGGTCCGGCCCCCTGCGGGGCCCGACCGGCGGCGGTAAAAACAGCGCGGCGAGGCGTTACTTGTTGGGCTGCGGGGTGTAGCGCAGGTAGGGCTTGATCCGGCGGTGGCCCTTCGGGAAGCTGGCGGGAATCTCGTCATCCTTCACCGCGGGGGAAATGATGCAATCCTCGCCATCGACCCAGTTGGCGGGAGTGGCGACCCGGTGCTTGGCGGTCAATTGGAGGGAATCAATGACGCGGAGCAATTCCACGAAATTCCGGCCGGTGGAGGCGGGATAGGTGAGGGTGAGCTTGATCTTCTTGTCCGGTCCGATGATGAAGACGGAGCGGACGGTGAAGGTGTTGTCGGCGTTGGGATGGATCATGTCGTAGAGCCCGGCAACCTTGCGGTCGGGATCGGCGATGATCGGGAAATTCATGACGGTGCACTGGGTTTCGTTGATGTCGCCAATCCAGCCTTGGTGGGCGGTCAAGGGATCCACGCTCACGGCGATGACCTTGACGCCGCGTTGATCGAAGGCGGACTTCATCTTGGCGACGGCGCCCAATTCCGTGGTGCAAACCGGGGTATAATCCGCGGGGTGGGAAAAAAGAATCCCCCAACCGGTGCCCAGCCAATCGTGGAAATGGATCACACCTTCCGTGGTTTCCGCCGTAAAATCAGGGGCGACATCGCCCAATCGCAGTGCCATAAGTAATTTCGTTGTTGATGGTTTCCGTCCGGTCGTTTGGCCGGGTTGCGGGAAAACTAGGACAAAGCCGGGGCGGTTTCAACCCTTTCCCGCGGCCGCTCGACAGGCGGGGCGCACGCGGTTAATTTCAGTTTGATGCGAGCGGCTTTCAAAGAGTGGGCGGTGATCGTGGACGCGCTGGGGCGCGGGGACCAGTGCCTGGTGTTGCGCAAGGGCGGGCTGCGCGAGGGGGCCGGCGGGTTCCACTTGGCGAGCGACCGGTTTTGGTTGTTCCCCACCCGATTCCATCAGCAACGCGAGGCGGTGCTGCCAGCGGCGCAAGCACGCTTTGACATTTTGGCCGCCCAATTCCCCCCGGCGGACCAAGTGGTGCTGGAGTATTTCGCCGAAGTGGCCGACGCGCGCAAAGTCCAGTCCCCCGCCGCCCTGGATGCGCTGCGGGGCCGCCACTGCTGGCGGGACGAGGTGATCGCGCAGCGGTATAATTGGGGTGGCGAACAGGCGATTTTCGCGCTGTGCCTGCGGGTTTTCCGCCTGGCCCAAGCGGTCCGGCTGCCGATGTTGCCCGCGTACGGCGGCTGCCAGTCGTGGATCGAACTCGGCGTGGAAGTTCCGGTCACCGACGCCCTCCCGGTGTTGTCCGCGGCCGCGTTCCCAGACGAACTGACCGCCTTTGCCAAGGCCCTGCCCGCCGAACCCGCCGCGGCGACGGTGACCGCCTGACCAACCAACTCCCCCACCCCACCGAGCACCCCATGCGCCTGCTTTTGGCCTCCAGTTCCCCCCGCCGCGCCGAACTGCTCCGCACG
>CAIYZC010000624.1 GCA_903930565.1 uncultured Pedosphaera sp. | reverse complement strand
CCGGCCGACACGGTCCGCACCACGAAATCCAAGTTGTTGGCGGCGATTTGGGCCTCCAACGCGCTGACCACGGCATCCACCGGCTGGCCGAGGTGACCTTCGATGCGGAAGAAGGGATACGCCCCCAGCGAGGCGGCGAGGGGATTGGCCGCGGCCCCCAACGCCCCGTATTCCGTGGCGCGATACGAATAATTATAATGGTCCAAGCCCGCGCGGTGCAGCGGGTAACTCCAGGAAAGGTACAAAGGATTGGCCGCGAGATTCTGGTAATAGTAGGGAATGGCGCGTTCCTCCAAGGGCCGGTCCTCGAACCGGCTGGGCGTGATGCGGATGTCCGCGGGGCCGGTGCCGGCGGCCGGCGCCGCAAAACTTTGCACCATCGCCCCGAGTCGGCGCACCAGCAGCAGGGCGTGATTCAAGTCATCGACCGCCACCAGGGAAGCGGGCGAAGGATAAAAGCCGGTGCGGTACAGGGAGGGGTCGGCCCCGGGGGTGACCAGGCCCAGCAGCAAATGTTTGGGGAAGGCGTTCAGGTTGGGGCAGACCACCGCCCCCGAACCGGCGGCCGCGAGCAACCGGCGCAGCGCGTTGTAAGTTTCCACCAGGTCCTTGAGGAAGCCATAATAGTACTGAATCCCGGTGTCGTTGGTGCCATAGGCGGTCTGGAGCGCGTTTAATTGGGTGATCCAACCGGCGACGGTCACCGGTGGCAGGAGGTCGGGCCGGCTCGCGGCCAGGTTGGTGAGGGCCGGTTGCAAGTCCGCCTGCATGGCGTTGCCGGCGGACCGGTAAAGGCCGGCGAGGATGGCGGGGGTGGAAATGGAAGCGGGAACGGGGATCACCACCCGGCGCGAGATCACCTCGCCGGCGGTGACCACGCCCGGCAGGGCGGCGACCGCGTTGGCCGTCAGCAGGCCGACCGAGGCGGGATCGAGGAGCAGCAATCGCTGGCGGTTTTGAAACTCCGCGCCCAAGTTGTCGCAATCGGAGCCGGTGCATTGGGCGGTGTTCTGGTTGTAACTCTGGACCAGGAGGAAAGCCACCATCCCACCCAGGGCGGTGGTCGCCGGGGGCACGGATTGAAACTGACCCAAGGGGGTGGCCCGGGCATCCGTGGCCCCCTGGGGGACGAGTTCATACAGATTGACCTGCTTGCCCCCGGGGGACAGGGGGACATACGCCGGATTGGAATCGTCGTAGATTTTGTAACGGTCGTAAACGGTGGCCGGGGACACCATCAGCAGGTCCCCGTCGGTGGTCACGCCCACGCCGGCGGCGAGGGTCACCAGGTTGCTTTGCAGGGAGACCTGGAGCCCCGAAATGATCCCCACGCCGGTCAGGCCGATCCGGGAGCGCCGGGTTTGGCCGTCAAAATACCGGCTGACGCTGTTGAGTTGGTCGGGCGTGAGGACTTGGTCCGTTTGGAAAACGGCGTAGTCGGTTTGGGTGGCGGCGAGAACTTGGGTGATTTGGCTGGCCATGATGTTGTCCTTTCAAGGGGGGGTGCCGGGCATGGATCCCAGGGCGGTGCGGCCGAGGATGAACTTGGGCAAACTGTTGTCCCCGCCGCAGGTCTCCAATTTTTGTTGCGGATACTGGTTCTGCATCCGTCCCAGGGTGGCGATCAAGGCTTGCAGGGCCGTGAGCCGGACCGCCTGCGGATCGGGGGTTGGGCCCGCCGGGGCAACGGGGGAAGCGGACGTGGCTGCGGTCGCCGCCGGGTTCGTCGCGGGGGTGGGGGAAGCGGCGTTCCCCGTGACGGTGGGCGACGGTGACACGGTGGCGGATGCCGTCGGGGCCGGGCCGGGGGGAATGGGGGGCGTGGCGGGGGGAACCGCCACCGAAACCGGGGTGACCGGGCCGATCGGCGCGGGGGCCGACGCCGTCAACCAAGCCCGGTAAGCAGCTTGAAAAGACGCCATGTCGGCCTCACTGACCCAACAAATCCGGGGCAGAATGTGGGCGGGCACCTCGGAACGGATCACGGATTCGGCGAACCGGCGGAAATCCATGTTCACAAATCGGCCCACGTCCGCCGGAAGGATGATATGGATTCGAAAACTGTAGGGATCGTGGTCCGCGCAATCCGTGCAATCCGGGTCCGGACAAATGGGGATAAAAGGGTCGGATGGAGCGTTGGGCCGGAGCAGGATGGCCTCCAGCAGATACATTCCCTCTCCCGAAGAATCCAAAGCGGTTGCCGGGGCGGTGGGGCCGGGGGGCGCGCTCGGGGGGGTGGTTGGCGGGGAGACGGCGGGCGCGACGGGTGGCGCGACCGGCCGGACGACGGGGGGAGCAATTGACGGTCCGGTCAGGGGAACGCTGGCGGAAGTGGCAGGCTGGGCAACGGGCGCGGGCGGCGCCAGGGCGGCGAGGTTGCGCCGCGTGTCATTGGGAATACCCAGCAATTTGGCCAACCGCTTTTCCAGGCCGGAAACGTTCCCGGTGTTCCAGGAATTGTCGGGATCCGTCAGGGTCCGGTTGTAGGCCAGGCCCCGGTCGCGACTGATCGTGGCGTAGGTCTGCAAAAAGTGGCATTTGATGGCGATCAAACTGGCGGCATCTTGGGGGAAGGCGGAATTGGTGATGCCGGCCAGGTCCGCGAAGCTTTCCGCATAGCGGGCGATCAAGTGGTCGAGAAACCGGTTGCGCCGGTCGAGAAAGCCGGCCCGGGATTCGCTTCGCCAAGTGCGGAAGCAGCCCGGAAAAGCATCCTCCAAGAGCAACCGGTTCAGCAACCCGGTGCCGCCGGCGGGCAGGGTGCCGGAGTTTACTTGCGCCAGCAGGTCGGCCGTCTCCGGGGAAAGCGTCACGCCCGCGAACCGTTGCGTATTGTAAATTGATATCCCGGCCACGAAGCGGTTGAAATCCAGACTCAAATTGGCGATGAGGTCGGGCGGTATCTGGGCTGGTGATTTGACATAATCGGCCAGATTCTGAGTGGTGGCGGCGGAGAGCAGGGGCCGCAAATACAAGGTGACCGGATCGCTTCCGCCGGTCAGGCGGGCGGCCAAAACGGGCAATGGGTCGGGGAGAAAATCGCCGCTGCCAAATCCGCTCCGGTACAGGGTGACGTAATCGCGGAAGGAATCCACGAGTTGGGTGAAGTAAGTCCGCGACCCGGTGGGATCGGTCGAGAACAAGTCCCGCAAGTGCTCCAGCTGGGCCAGTCCGTCGGCCATGACCTGGTCAAAAAAGAGCAGGTAGCCCTTGAATTGGCGCATCGCCGTTTGTTGCGCCAAGGTGGTTCCTGATTTCGGGCCCAAATCGCTTAAACCGTAAATCGTGGGAAAGTGGTTTTGAAACGAAAAATAGGCTCCCGGGTCCCGCCAAGTGCCCAGCGGAATGGGCAGGTCGGTGGGCGGCGGGGCGGTCGCGGTGGCGGTCGCCGGTTGAGTCAGGTTGAGCCAGGCTTGCTTTACGAGGTCCGGCGAAGGGGTAACCGGCATGTCCCGCTTATACAAGATCAGCCGGGGCAGGTCGCCGCGGAGCGGGTCCGCCTTGAGTCTGGCTTTTCGGCCCGGGAGCACTGGGATGGTCCATTTGTCCTTGAGTGGCGGGGTCGGCGTGAAGGGCTGAAGGGCCGGCAGGGTGGGGGGGAGGGTCCCGGCGGTCGGCAGGAGGTGGGGCGGCGGCAAAGTGGCGGGCACGGCGTTGATCAACAGGGTCTTGACCGCTTGGACGCCTTCCATCTCCATGATCAGCGCAATGACTTCCGACAAATGGATGTTCTGCCGCAGCGCGGCCCGGGCCAGCTCGTCATCATCAATAAAGCCATTGGCGAGCGCCGGGCCTTCAAAAACTTGGTCCGGCGTGCGCGCGGAGCCATCCGGGTTGGGCCGCGCCAGCATTTGCGGCAGCGTGTAACGGGGAACCGCCGGGGCCAGGTATTGATCCACGGCGTAAATGATTTCGGCCAT
Organism: uncultured Pedosphaera sp.; assembly: GCA_903930565.1. Taxonomy (GTDB): domain Bacteria; phylum Verrucomicrobiota; class Verrucomicrobiia; order Limisphaerales; family Pedosphaeraceae; genus CAIXFN01. The sequence goes on along the minus strand of CAIYZC010000624.1, from coordinate 1,862 downwards.
GACCCGGGCCTCATCCGCCTGGGCCGTCAAAGCAAGTTCGCCGCAGATGAGGAAATCTTCCGTGGCCACCTCCTGGAAATTGACAAAATCCTCGCACAGATTCCGGTTGCTTTGCAGGCCGGCTTGGACGGCGGCCAGAACGGCGGGTTTGCCCGCGGGCGCAACGTCCGCGGTGAATTCCACGGTCACATCATACAATCCACCCAGATCAACCGGGATGACGCCGGGCAGGCCGGAATTCGTGCGCGCCAATGCGCCCGCAATCGTGTCCGCGTAGAAGGTGAGCGGGGTCGGGCTCAGCCAGGCATTCTCCACGCCGGGGACGTCGAGCATCAACTTGCGGTAGTCGAGTTCGGTCAAGGGGCGGGACGGCAGGATCTGCCGCGCGGTGAAAAACTGGCGCGCCATGGCGGCGGGGTTGTCCACCGGGGTGGCGAGTAAATCCGGGATGGGGAATTGCGCCCGGTAACTGACTTCCGTAAGCGCATAACACAGGAGCTCCAAGGTGGTGACCCCCGGGTCGTGAACATTGTAATCCGTCCAGACATTGCCGGTCAGGCTTTGCACCTCCGCCAGTCCGATTTGGTACAACTGCTGCCAGTCGAACGCCGGATCGGTCGGCGGGGATTTGGCGATGGTGGGTTGGTAAAGCATCGGGGGTTGTCAATTGTCCGGGTAGACCGGGGCGACGAGGTGGGTGTCGGCCGACACCAGGATGGTGTCGGGAGCCTCCGCCCGCACCTCGGACAAGTCGGTCCGGTCCGCCAAGTAACCGCTGGAGCTGTACATTTTAAAATCCGTCAGATAATCCACCGCCGGCTGTTGTTGCACAAAGTCCAGGATGCTGGATTTGTAAACGGTTCCGCCAAAACTGATGTCCCGGGCGGAGCCGAAGGCCCAGGGGCAGAGGTATTGAATGATCTGCGCGATGAGTTGCCGGCTGTAATAATTAAACTCGTAACCGGTCTTAAAACTGACTTTGAAATCCACCTGGATCTTTTGGTAATTGGGATTTTTCACCCGAATGGTCGCGGGCTGCGTGGCGCGGGCGGCCGCGAAGGCCTGGATGTTGGCCAGCGTGCCGGCGTCCACCCGGGGTTGCAGGGGGTCCACGGCATTTTGATTCGTCAAGTCCGGCACCACGACGATGAGCACATTGCCGGGGGCCAGCCAAGTCCCGGGCTTCGCATGGGGGATGCATTTCACTTTGTGCACCTGGGGGAACGCCTCCAAAATGATCCGTTCGTAATCCCAGGGCGAGACACAGCGGCTTTTGTGCCGCAGGCGCTCGCTGACGCGCACGGAAAAGTCCTGGTCGGACTCCACCGCTCGGCCGCCAAAGGAGGCGTAGGGTTGGCTCACCGACGCGATGGGGGCCGCGCCGTTTTTGAACTGCGTGATTTGCCGCGCGGGCAGGGGGGCGGCCAGGTGACCGGGATCGTTTCCGTGGTCCGTAAACCGCGCTTGGATCGCATTGGCCGAAACCGCCAGGAATTGACACGCCGCGGTAACCGGGGCGGTGAGGCCGGCGCGGAGCCAGATCAGATTCGCCGGCAGGATCGAGTTTTGCGTCGTCGCCGCCTCCGGAATCACGAACTGGATGATGCCGCTGGCCAGAAAATGGTTCGTCGCATCCCAAACCACCCCGTCGGCACCCAAAGGCAGCCAATAATTATCGCACAGCACCGACCAACTAATTTGCGCCGGGGGTTGGTCGGGGCCCGAGCTGCCCTCCGCCAGTTGAAACAGGACGCTGGCACTGTCCCCGGGATTCAGATTCGCGAGTCCGATGAGCAATTCCCCTTGGTTGGGATAGGCCGGCAGCAAGGTGACGTCCGTGGATTTGAGGAACGAAAACTGGG
>CAIYZC010000623.1 GCA_903930565.1 uncultured Pedosphaera sp. | reverse complement strand
CGGACAGCCCGCTAAACCGGGCCGACCACTTTCCGAAAATCCCCGAAAACCGTCCGACAGGATCCCGGAACCCTGTCCGGCAGAAATCGGAAGGGTGTCCGGCAGAAATCGGAACCTTGTCCGACAGAAATCGGAATCACTGTCCGACAGGCGTCGGAATACGCAGGCGGTCGCGGCCGGCGTTGCCGGGGGGGGGCGGAGGGTGGCTTTGCGGCGGCGCTTTTCATGCGATTCTCGTTGGCGCGCCGTAGGCGGCGGTCGCACTCCGCACGGTGGGTCCGCCCCAGGATCAAACTTTTTGCGCGTCGGGATCGTTTTCCACCGGGGCGCTTTTTTTGGCCTCCGCCTCGAGGAGGTCGTTGACCAAGGCCACAAAGCTCAGGGTGGGCAGGCTGACAATGCCGTAAGCGGAGCGCGCCGTCAGGTTTATGAACATTTCCCGGGCACTCGAATACAAAAGGCTGAAGCCATTTACCAAGGCCAACTGGTTCTTTTTTTCTTCCGGAAATCCTTGCGCGATGGCGAACACTCCCTGGATTTCGATTTCCCCCTCGTAAAGCCAAGGCTTTTCGGGTTCCTCACTGGCGATCTCCAGCGCGAGAACCAATCGCCAATCGCCCTGCTCTGATGGAGGTGGTTCAAACCAAACCGTTGGGCGCAATGCAGGCAGCCCGGCGGCATTCCCCCCAGCCACGCATTTCACCCGGAAATTGGTGAACCGGTGCGATTTGATCTGCAAAGGCGAAAGCGGTGTCGTATGCATGGCCGGCCTCAGAAGCAATAAATCTCTTGGCACGGCATTGTTTGGCTCAGGCTATAGCGAAGCTCGAAGCTAGGGACTGAACCAAACAATGCCGTTTCAGGTAATAACGGCGGGGCTTGACCACGGAAGGGGACGGTCTGCTGGTTCCCCAAAGCGCCCGCCCCGGGGGCGGAGCTCTGGCTTTGTCCGAACAATCCCGCCCCCGGGTGTTGGGGGGCGGGCGGCGGCCATTGCGTAGCTGGGGAGGTGGTGGTGGTGGCCGAATCCTCCGCCCCGGTGAACCAAATCGCCTTCAATGTTTTGCGCTTCTCCTCCTCCCACAAGTGCAACCGGTACTTGGCGCGCATCAATTGATCCAAACTGTTTTCCTGGACCTGCCACGTTTCCCAACGCTTGACGCTGGCCTCGCCCACCCCCAGGAACTTCGCAAATTCAGCCTGCGTCATGGCCAAGCTCTTTCTGATCAGCAGGATTTGATGGCTCGTCAGCAGGCCCATCTTTTGGCGGTACGCGTCGGCCGTCCGCCGGCGCAATTCTTCGATCTGGTTCAGGTCCATCGCCACGTAACCACAATTCTTGCACGCCAGAGCCGGGCACAGCACTTCCAGCCGCTCGCCCTTAAATTCCTGCTCAATCACCGCCGCCGCCTTGGGCGCGAAATCTTCGCTCTCGCAACGCAGGCAAATCATAATTCCTAACCTTTCGGTTTATCTTCGTGGCAATCGACGTAAACGAAGTGCTCTTTTTTGAAAGCAAACTTCAGGTACATGCGCTTTTGCATTTTGGCGGAATGCCAGGCAAAAGGCCACAATTCCAAATTTTTAATCTCGGGTTCGTACGACCGCTACGGAGGATGGCCGCCCGCGTAGCAGCTCACTGCTCCAGCGTCTTGAATCTCCCTCAGGAAGATTTCAACCAAGCCCACCAAATCCGCAACTGAATCCAACTCCAAATCGGCGAGGTCACCCGCCAAATGTTTGGTCAGCGCGTGAAGAACGCGTCCCGCCTTTAAGGCTGTCAAAGCGTCGCCAATCTTTTTCTCCACCTCCCTGGGGGAGGGCCGGGTACTCATATATGCGTTGTCTCATACGTTAGTATCATATGACACCTTATAAGACATTTCCAACAAATTTTTGTTTGTTTGCAACAAATTTGTTGCACTTGAAAGACGCTAAGCTGAACAAGATTCCCGAGCAAGTGGAAAATGGAAAATCTGAAAATGGTGGCTGCACGGTTGTGCCCACGACGGGTGGTGCATGACGATGGAAGGCACCACAACCCGTGCGTATCTCCGGTCAACCAAACACGTATAAACTAGTTTTACGATGTGTTCCACGCAGTTCCACGGATTGAATTTGCGTAAATATAGTTCTTGCGCTGCCCGCTCTGCTGTGGTATTCTCATTGAAGATGCAGGTGAAAGATCGTTTGTTGCAGTTGAAAGAAACGGCTTCAGCGGAGGTGCGGAAGCTCGAAGCCGCACTGCGCTCGGCCAAAGCCAAGGTGGCCGCCTTTGAGCAGGCCAAAGAGGCTTTCGAGTCCGCTTCCGAAGAGGAGCGCGCCCAAGGTATAGTACGTCGCTTTCTAGATAAGCACCGCCGCGAACAGGATAACTTGGCGACTTTGGAACACGATCTGGCCGATGCCAATGGGCGTTTGGACGGGTTCGAGGAGCTTCTGCGCATGTTTCCCAAAGAGGGAGATGAAGCTGAACTGCGTGCAACCAGCCAAATGGCCAAGATTCGCGACCTTTTGCGGGCCCACCGGCAGCCGATGAGCCTAACGGACATCATCAAGGCGCTCGGCCTGGAGGACGAGAAAAAGGCCCGCAACTCCTTGCGCGGTTCACTGGCCTCCTACGCGGCGAAGGGCCGAGTTTTCACCAAGGAGGAGGGCACCGAGATTTTTGGCCTTTTGGAATTTAACGGCCAAGCTGCCGAACTTTTATGAACCACCTGTTCATGACCATCCATTTTGAGAATTCCGCTGAAAAGGGGAAGGCCGTTGCCCGGGGGGAAACCGGGCAACGGCCAATCTCTTTCCGCGCACGGGATGTGCGGAGAGGCGGTGTTAGCCACCTACAATGCAGTGCGAAGCTTCGCACAAGGCGCCTTCATCGTCAATAAAAATCATCCCGTAGAAAGGACCATCATGCCTACGAGCTGTCGTTGGTGTGGTAGTCAGATTGTGTTCCGGATGTGCTCTGTGCATCCGGTAACCAAACGGGTTATCCGCCCACGCGCGGGTTCCAAGGCCTTGCCGATTCATTTGAATGGCTAGTGCTGCAAGAAGCCCAACGCGCGCCGAAAACGCAAATGATTCGGGCTCGCCAGCATTGGCGAGAGCATTGACGAAGCGGGACCGGGAAACCGGTCCCGCCCTTTTTTTGCCCAGCGATATTCCGTGGCCCCCGACCGCCTGTCTTCGTCGGGCCGCCTCGCGGCCCGTTCTTTTCCGGCTCCCCCCTCCCCTCCGCGCCTGATTGCGCAGCCGAGGAGTGCGGGGCGGCGGGCGCGGCGGATGACGGCAAGCCGGCGCGCGACTTGCCCCCGGACGGGGAGGGTCCGGGAGCAAGTCGCGTGACAGCGCCGCAGCCCGCCGGGACACAAGAGCCCGTGAGATACAATGAACCGGGCCGCCGGATGGTCTGGTGGGGAAGGCGGGAGGCAGGCTCCGAACCCGCAGCGGGGTGGGCGCGTGGGCGGAGGCACAGGCTCGCAACCTCCCCGTGAGAACCGTAGCCCGAGCACTTGCGTCGACGCCGCGCCGGTCGTGACGGGCGCGGGGGCGTGTGCTCCGCCACAGGCATAGGCCGAGCCGCGCCGCCCTTGGGCGCGGCGTGGCCGGAGCCATTCGCGCTCGAGCCGGTGTTGCTCGTCGGGCCGCGGGGCACGCGCTCTTCCACCGCTCCCGGTGCCAGCGTCCCGGAATGCGCCGCAAAGCCGACGGATGCGAACTCCATACGACGTCCGCGCCCTGGCTTCCTTGCCGACGGAATGGGTCTGGTTTAATATGAGAGCATGAGAAGTATTGCGGAATTGCTTTGCGGCCTGCTGAAGCGGCATGATTGGGAGCCCCTGACCATCTGGGAAAGCGATTCTCAATATGCCTGCCGACAAACGCGCCTGATGCGCTGTACGCGGTGCTCCGGACATCGATTTGAAGAACGATTGGCCCACAAATGGGCGGCGGCCCGCCCATGCGCAACCGCGCCTTGTTTTAAGACCCAGAGCTGCCGTAGGGCTGGTTGTGCCGCGAGCCAAAGGGTCGGCTCTCCCCAGCATGATTGGGTGCTCGTCCGCGAACCAACCCACGGCCTCAATCGTGCCAATAGCGGCATAACGCAAGCAGCCGCGCAGGAATTTAAGTGCTCCCGCTGCCCGGAAACAAAGACCGAGGTGGCTCCTCGCCCGGGTCGGGTCTGATCAACAACTGGCATAATTCAGACTCTCCCCGAATTCTCGCCGCGCCCGCCCACCGCAACGCCACCGCCGCCCCGATCGATGCTCCCCAACCGTGCGCATCGACCACGGATACCCGCCGTTCAACGCCGCCGGCCGCTTCGTGACCCGGCCCGACGCAGACCATTCGCCCATGGCCCACGGAATTCAAGAATTTGCACGGCCACGACCTTTGGAACGTCCGGGATCCGCTCCCTTTCCTTTCCCGCCCTGAACTTCATTATTCTTGCCGCCTCCCGCCTGGCTCCGGCTCCGCCGGGGCGGAACGACCCGCAGGAGGGCGGAGGCAGGCTCCGACTCCGCCGCGGGGTCGGCCCGTGGGCGCAGGCACAGGCTCGCAACGTCCCTCGTGAGAACCGTAGCCGGAGCGCAGGGGCCGACGCCGCGGCGGTCGTAACGGGCGCGGGGGCGCGCGCTCCGCGGCATGGCGCAGGCCCAGCCGCGCCGCCCTTGGGCGCGGCGTAGCCCGAGCCATTCGCGCTCGAGCCGATATTGCTGGTCGGGCAGCGGGGGCCGCGCTCTCCTGCCGCTCCTGGCGCAAGCGGCCCGGAATGCAGCGCGCAGCGCGCAGTGCAAGGTCGGTTGCGATGGGAGGGACGGGCTGGCAACGGGGGGCGGGTCAGTGTCGCTGTCCCCCAGCGACTTTGACGGGGCCGGGGAAACTTGGCTCTTGGATCAAACTGACGACTTTGCGGCAGGCTTTTTGCTGTTCCAAAGTCCTAGCTTCCACTCCGTAAGCGTCAGGTTTCCTGCGTTCGCTGCTTTTTTGGCAGCGCAGATCCATTCCTTGTAGACTTCAATGCAATCGCCCTTCGTCCACGAGGTTTTGAAATGGAGCTCCCTCAAAATTACTCCATCGATTGGGCAATGAGGGGGTTGATGAACTTTCAGCTCTCCCAAGCACCAAAGGAACTTTAAATAAAGGTTTAGCGCCTTCCGGGCGGTTCCAATTCTCAGGCCCCCATATTAGTTGTTTTTGGCGGCCAGCAGTTCGCGTTCCGCCTGCGCCCAATCGGTGGCGGCGTAGCCGTCCAATCGGCCGCGCGAGACATAGAGCTCATAGGCGCGACGGGCGATTTCTGCGTGGGTGGGCGCGGCTTGCGGCAGGGGGGCCGATACCTTCACCGGGGCAACCGCAGGGGCCGCGACGGGAGTGACAACGGAGGCTTTGCTCTTGGGGGCGGCTTTCCGTTTGACCGGGGCTTTGACAATGGCGGCCGGCACCGGGGCCACGGCGGGGCGGACGGCGGTCTCCGCCGGAGCCGATTTCTTGGCGGCTTTGGCCGGCGCTGGTGTCGTGGGTACAGTTTTTCTGCTGGTTGTGGATTTCATAGGTGTTCCAATTGGGATCCTCCAAGATCAATCTTCGGGAGATAAACCCGCGGTCCTTGGAGTTCGGTTAGTGAACGGGTTCGGTTCACTGGGCACGTCTTTTAACCGCTGCGAAAAAGGGTGTCAAGCACCGGTTTTCCGGTTTTCCGCGTTACGCCGGGCCAGGAATGCCGGGCGGTTTGCGCTTGGCAGGACGGTGCCAATGCTTACTTTGAGGGCGATGCAACGCCACGACTCCGCCCCGTGAAACGCCCCGCCCAAGCCTGCCGGATCGCTTTGCTGAACGGCGTACTGTTGACACTGGCGCCCCTGGCCGCCCCCGCGCAGATCGGCGACCGCCAGGATGGGCCCGGGGAAACCCAGCGCCCATTGGTGCCGGCGGAACTGATTCCACCCGCCCCGCCGCTGGCGCCCGCGGCAGCCCTGGCCGCCTTTCATTTGGCCCCCGGACTGCGCATTGAGTGTGTGGCCCACGAACCGATGGTCGAAGACCCGGTCGTGGCGGAATTTGATCCCGACGGCCGGCTGTGGGTGGTGGAAATGCGGGGCTACATGCCCGACTTGGACGGCAACGGGGAGGACGCACCCATCGGGCGGGTGGTGGTGTTGCAAGCGGACAAACCGGGCGGGCCGCTGGACCACCGCACGGTTTTTGCCGACGGCTTGGTCCTGCCCCGGGCCCTGGCCTTCGCCCGGGGCGGAGTGCTGGTGGGCGCCCCACCCCATTTGTGGTGGCTGGGCGATTCGACCGGCGCGGGCCGTGCGGACACCCGGCGCGAAGTTGCCGGGGACTTTGGCGTGCCGGTGGATCCCAAGCGCCCGGAAATGGCCAATCCCGAGCGCGCGCCGAACAGTTTGCGCTGGGGCTTGGACAACTGGCTTTATTGCGCGGCCCAGCTTTACCGGTGGCGACCCCGGGCCGACGGGTGGGAACGCGGGTTGACCAGCTTCCGCGGACAATGGGGTTTGACGCAGGACGACAGCGGCCGACTGTTTTACAACTCGAACAGCGACCAGTTGCGCTACGACGCGATCCCGGCGGAGTACCTGGTTCGCAATCCCAACGCGCCCCATCCCGGCGGGAACAATGTGGATGCCGCGGAGAACCAACTCTGCTGGCCGGGCCGAGTCAACCCCGGCGTGAATCGCGGCTACCGGCCCGCGTCGTTGCGGGACGGACGGCTGAAGGAATTCACCGCCGCCTGCGCACCGTGGACGCTCCGCAGCGACCTCTTTCCCGCGGAGTATTACGGCAACGTGCTGGTGGCCGAACCCGCGGGCAACCTGGTCCGACGCAACCGCCTCACCGAGGACCACGGCCGCATCCGCGGCACAAACGCTTACCCGCACGCCGAATTCCTCACCTCCACGGACGAACGATTCCGGCCGGTGAATTTCACCACCGGCCCCGACGGGGCGCTCTATATCGTGGACATGTACCGGGGGGTGATCCAGCACCGGATCAGCCTGACCAGTTATCTGCGCCGGCAGTCCGTGGACCGGGGTTTGGTGCAGCCGGTCCATTGGGGCCGCATTTACCGAGTGGCCCCGACCAATGCGCCCGCGACCGCCCGCGCCGCGCACTTCTCCACCGAGACCCCGGCGGTCTGGGTCACGCACCTGGAGGAACGAAACGCGTGGTGGCGGGAAACCGCGCAACGGCTCCTGGTCGAGCGCCGGGATCCCGCCACGGTGGGGCCGTTGCGGGAGTTGGCGCGCCGCGGGCGGGAGCCGCTGGGGCGGGTCCATGCGCTGTGGACCCTGGAGGGGATGGACGCCTTGACCGAGGCCGATCTGCCGCCCGCGCTGGGCGATCCCGATGCCCGGGTGCGGGCCGCCGGCATCCGGCTGGCGGAGCGCGGGCTCGCGGGGCCGGGCGGCGCCGCCCTGCTGGACCGCCTCCGGCCGCTGCCGGCGGATCCCGATCCGGGCGTCCGCCTCCAATTGGCGTTGAGCCTGGGTCAAGCCCCGGCGGGGACGGCGGACGAACTATTGGCGAAATTGGCGCTCGGGCCGGACGCTCCGGAGTTCCTGCCGGATGCCATCCTCAGCGGACTCGCCGGCCGCGAGGCGGAGTTCCTGGCGCGCCTGCTGAGCAACCCGGCGACCCGGACGCCCGCCCCCGGGCTCGCACGAATCCTGCGTGGATTGGCGGGCGCGATCCTGTTGCAGCGCGGGCCCGAGGGGGTGCGTGAGCTCCTGGAGGTAGCGGCCCGCACAGCGCCGGCCGCCCGGCAAAAGGCTTTGCTCGAAGGCATGGCGGCCACCCGGGACAGCACCGCCAAAAAACCGGTGAAGCTGCCTTCGGAACCGCCGGGACTGGCCGCTTTGACGGCGGCGTCCAATGCCGAGATCGCCCGCCTGGCGCGTCAAATCGCCCCGTTGTTCAACTGGCCCGGCCAACCCGGCGCCCTCGTGGCGCCCCCGATCCCGCCCCTGGGGGCGGCCGATCAGGCGGCTTTTGCCGAAGGTCAAAGCCTCTTTCGCGGCGCCTGCGCGGCATGCCATCAAAACCACGGCCGGGGCCTGGCGGGGCTGGCCCCGCCGCTGGTGGACTCGGAATGGGTGCTGGGGCCCGAATCCCGACTGATCCGGTTGGTGCTCAAGGGCCTGCACGGCCCCGTTTCGGTCGGAGGCAAAGCCTACAATCTGGACATGCCGGCCATGGGCTTCTTCGATGACCGCCAACTGGCAGCCATCCTCACCTACATCCGCCGGGAATGGGACCACGGGGCGGCGCCCGTCACCGAGCGGTCCGTGGCCGCCGAGCGCGCGGCCAGGGCGGGGCGGGCCGAAGCTTGGAGCGCGTCCGAACTGGCGCCGTAGTTATTCCGCGCCGCCGCCCGCCGCGGGGCCGCCGGGCGCCGGAGCCGCCTCCGCTTCCGCGGCCCACCGGGCCAGATGGTTGTAAACCGTTTTCTCGGCCACCCCGAGCATGCGCGCGGCGGCGGTCTTGCTGTCTTCGCACCGCTCCAAGGTTTGCCGCACGCAGATTTGCTCCACCTCGGCCAGCGTCCGGCCCGCCAATTGGGGCTCCACATTCACGCCCGGAATTCCGGACGCCACCGCCAACCGGGGATTGGTCAACCCGGCCGGCAAATGTTCGGGATAGACCGTCCGGCCCGCACAAAAAGCGAGGGCATGCACCATGGCGTTCTGCAATTCCCGCACGTTGCCGGGCCAACCGTACGCCGACAACAAGTCCTGCACCGAACTCCCCAGGCGCGGCGGCCGGACGCCCTTCCCGTCCGCGGCTTCCGCAAGCAATTGTTCCGCCAGCAGCGGGATGTCTTCCCGGCGGTCCCGCAAAGCCGGCACCGCGAGGGTGTGAACACCGAGTCGGTAATACAACTCGGCCGCAAAACGGCGCTGTTCGACCCGGGACGGCAAATCCTCCGCGGCCGTGGCCACCAGGCGGGGCGCCGCCGCGTCCCCGGAGGCGCCACCCAGGCGGTCCGCCAATTCGCGGGCCAACCAGACCTGCCAGGGGTGGCTCAACTCCCCCACCCCCGAAAGCACCAAGCTGCCGCCCCGGGCCGCCGCCCAAGCTTCCTCCCAAAGCGTCGCCGCCCCGCCCGCCGCCGTGGCCAGGGTCAGGGCCGGCGCTTCCAGCGCCACCAGCGGCCACTCCCGGCGCGGGCCGGCGGTGTGAATCAGGCGGGCGACCCGGCGTTTGCCCACCCCGGGTTCCCCCGTGAGCAGCACCGGCAGGT
>CAIYZC010000622.1 GCA_903930565.1 uncultured Pedosphaera sp. | reverse complement strand
GGAGCAGGGCGTCGACCAAATAAAGCACCCCGATGGCGATCGTGGAGAAGATGATGATCTGGGTGAGCCGGTCATTCACGCGGATGATCCGCTTGGTGTAGAGGGTCAACATCACGGCGAGCACGGCGAAAGTGAGCAACAGCGCGTTGAGCGCGATGCCGGGATAGCGGGCGTTAAAGATCTGCGAGACGGCGCCGATGCAAAGGCCCTTGAGGAGCGCGTAAGCCGGGGCGGTGAACGGGGTGGTGGTGGGGACGAACGTGCCCACAAGGCAGGCGATCAAGGCGCCGATCATGCCACCAAACAGGAACAAGGTCTGGAACTCGGGCTGCGACCAGGAAAACACGGCCGAGCCGAAGCACAGCAGCAACAGGATGCCCGTCTTGTTGACCATCCCGGGAAAAGTCATGGCCCGCGATTCTTCGCCGGAGCGTTCGCGGTCCCAACTGCGATTCAATAACGGATTCGATGATTCCATGGCTGGTAATCTAAGGCCCCGCTTGAGAAATGGCAAGCGCGTTATGGCCGGCGGCCGCGGGGCAGGAAGCAGGGCGGGCGGGATGCCCGGGGAAAAAACGTTGGTAGCGCGTACGGGAATCGCACCCGTCTTTCAGCCTTGAGAGGGCCGCGTCCTAACTGATAGACGAACGCGCCAGTCTGCCAACCGGGTGCCAATTTAAGCCCGATTGCCCGAATGTCAACTGCTTCCCGAAGCCGGCCCACGGGATTTGTTCGCCCGCTCCACCCCCCGGCGCCCCTTTTCGGCCCCGCGCGCAAGCCGGTGCTTCAACGGCCGCCCATCTGGCATTCGCCGCCAACCTGTGCGATATTGCAAAGGCGGGACAATCCCCGAGTGCCGGGCCTACAAATCCCGGCCGGCTTTGTAACGCCCCCGCAGCCCGCGGCCCCGGCGCGCGCTGGTTCCAACGTAAACCCCCGCCCCACGGCAGTTTAGTTGACCAAACAGTTTTCCTGCGGTTTCGCAATAAACCACTGTAATTCCGCATATTTCGTCGGCAGTCGGAGCGAGACAACTGAAACTTAGTTGACTAATTGGTAGGCTGTGGTATGCTAGGATTATTCGACGCCTTGGAAGCGCCGGGATGGTGGCCAAAGTTTCTAACGAAACGGCGCGGCCGGTGTCTGAATTGAAAGACATGCTTGTGAAAACCCGAACCAACAGCAGCAAACTCAAGGTCCAAAAGGCGGTCCTTCCCGCAACGCGCGGTGCGCGCCGGGGTTCCAAAGCGCCTGTGACGGCGGCGGCAGTGCTGGTCCAGGCCGGCCGACGAAACGTTTCCGCCCGCCGGGCCTCCCGGAGCGGCGCCAAAATCATTCCCCTGCCCATGCCCCCGGCCGCCCCGCTGCTCATGGTGGTGCCGCGCGACGCCCAGACCGACGCCGCGCCCGTGGTGGAGAATGAACGCCAACCGTACGACGGCAACACCGCTTTCAATTTGTACCTCCGCGAAGTGGGCCAGACCAAGCTGCTGACCCTGGCCGAGGAGAACGAGCTGGCCGCGCGCATCCGCAAGGGCGACAAAAAAGCCCGCGAACTCATGATCAAGGCCAACCTGCGCCTCGTCGTGAAAATCGCCCGCGAATACGAGGACTTTGGCATGCCCCTGCTGGACTTGATCAACGAGGGCAACATGGGCTTGATGAAAGCCGTGGAGCGTTTCGATCCCGCCAAGGGCGCGAAACTCTCGACCTACAGCGCTTGGTGGATCAAGCAGGCGATCAAACGCGCCCTGGCCAACCAATCCAAGACCATCCGCCTGCCCGTGCATGTCGTGGACAAGCTCTTCCACATGCGCAAGGCCGCGGTGAAACTGCAGGATCTCCTGGGGCGCGAACCCACGGATGAGGAACTCGGCGAAGAGCTCGGCCTGAGCGCGCAGAAAGTCGCCCAACTCCGCACCGCCGCCATCCGCCCCGCCTCCCTCGAGGCGCCGCTGGGGGATGACGACAGCAGCCGCGTCGCGGATGTGGTCGCGGACGAAACCGCCGACACGCCCTATGAGCAACTCGAGACCAAAACGAATGTCAGCATGCTCCGCGAACTCGTGGCGAACCTCGACAACCGGGAGGCGGAAATCCTTCGCTACCGCTTCGGCTTGGACGGCGACCGCGAGAAAACCTTGGAAGAAGTGGGCGTGAAATTCGGCGTCACGCGCGAGCGCATCCGCCAAATCCAAAACATCGCCCTCGCGAAACTCCGCAAGCGCATTGAGAAATTGGAAACCGTGCGGGTTGCGGCTTAACGCGGACCACACAACCCGTGGGGGCGAAGGCTCATTGCCTGGCGCCCCCACGGGCCTTCGCCGCCCGTGGCGCTACCGCGTTGACTCGCCGGCGAAACTTTAGGGTTTCGGTTGCTCCACGATGTGCCACAGCACCCCGCCCGGGTCGCTGAGCATCAACACCCGCAATCCCCAAGGCTGCCGGGCGGGCGGGCGGGCGATGATGCCGGGATACTTTGTGACCAAATCGCGGGCTTGGATGTGTTCCCACCAGGCATCCGCATCCGCCACGGTCAGACTCATCATAAAATTATCCGCGTGGCCCGGAGCGTGAAAACTCTGGAGCAGGAAGCGAAAAGCGCCGATTTGAAACTCGGCGATTTCGTCGTTGGCCCAATTCAAGGTAAACCCCAAATCGGCATAAAACCGCCGGGAGCGGGCGGGGTCCTTGGCTGGAACAAAGGCTTTGAGGTCCACAATGGCCCCGTCAAACAAGGTATTCATCGCGTTCCCACCACGCTGCCGTCGGGCGGCGCCGATGTCCAGCCCCATCGCCGGCCCGGACGAAAATCCCCCCGGCGCGGGAAAGTTCGGATGGAACTTTGATCCCGGCCCGGTGTTTGGCAGCATAAGAACGTAAATGTCCGACGATCCTGATGCCGTCCTGATGCTCCGTGTCCAACGCGGGGATACGTCGGCTTTTGCCGAATTGGTGGACAAATACAAACAACCGGTCATCAACGTGGTGTTCCGCACCCTCCGGGACGGGTCGGAGGCGGAGGACGTGGCCCAGGCGGTTTTTTTACAGGTGTATAAATCGGCGCACCGCTACCAGCCCACGGCGAAATTCACCACCTGGCTGTTCACCATCGCGCGGAATTTGTGCCTCAACGAATTGCGGCGCCGGGCCCGGCATCCCGCCGAGTCCCTGGAGGCCGGGTTCCCGACCGAGGGCGGCGACGAACTGCCGGCGCGACAATTTGAAGATCATCGGACAGCCTCCCCCACCGATGCCCTGTTGCACGGGGAGCTGGAGGAAAAGGTGCGGAACGCGGTGGCGGCGCTGCCGGAGACGCAACGGACTGCGCTGGCGCTGTGCCGGCAGGAGGAACTGAGCTACGAGGACATCGCCCGGGTGCTGGGCTGCTCGCTCTCGGCGACGAAATCCCTCATCCACCGGGCCCGCGAAACCCTCAAGGAACGTTTGAAACCTTACCTGCGCACGGGCGAGTGGGCGGCGCCGGCCAAAAAATAAGCCCCGCAACTTTGCCGCGCGGTCGGTTTTTGATTATTGAGAATTGTTTTATGAACCAACGGGCTCTCGAGAAACTGCGGGAAACGCATTGGCGGCGCGGATTGACGGAGGCGGAAAGCGCCGAACTGGCGGCGCAATGGGCCGCGGACCCGTCCGCCCGCGCGGCGTGGACGGAGGACGTGGCGTTGAACCAACTGCTCGCGCAGCTGCCGGAGCCGCCCCGGGCGGCGTCGAATTTCACGGCCCAAGTCCTCGCGCAAGC
>CAIYZC010000621.1 GCA_903930565.1 uncultured Pedosphaera sp. | reverse complement strand
GAGTACATAACAAGCAAGATCCATGAGGGGGATTGGACGCCCGAACGGGCGAAGGATTCAAGGTTCGATTACCGGGCCGGATTCACGGCCGATTTTACGGCTGGGAAAAGGCTTCGGCGACGGGCTTGCCGATCCAGACGGAGGGGGTTTTGAGGCCAAAAACGTAGGCGACGGCCACGGCGGTGTCGTACGTATTGACCGGCGTGGTGAGTTCGCGCCCATGAGCAACCCCGGGGCCGTGAAGAATCCAAGGGATTTCCAATTCCGCCATCGTGGCGCCGCCGTGGCCTTTGCCCTTGCCGCCGTGGTCCGCGGTGACGAGCAGGATGGTCTGCTCCCACATGCCGGCGTCTTTCAGGCCCTGAATGGCGCGGCCGATCAGTTGGTCGGCGACGCCGATGGCGGCGTAATACTCGGGGGTGCCGTGCCCGGAGTGGTGGCCGGCGTCGTCCACATGATCCAAATGGATGAAGGTGAAGGTGGGATGGCGGTCTTTGAAGGCCCCAATGGCGCGCTCGATGGTGTTGGTGGGACCGGCGGGATGCTCAATCAAATCGGCCGCGGCACGCTCGAACAGGCGGCCGAAGCCGTCCCAATCGTGAAAACAGGTGATGACGGATTGCGGCCGTTGTTCGCGTAACAGTCCGAAAATGGTGGGGAACATGCCGCCGGAGCCAACGACGACCGGGGCGATTTGGAACTTGTTGGTCTCCCATTCGTTCGAGGTGACGCCATGCTGCTCGGGGCCCGCGCCCATGATCATGGAGGCCCAGTTCGGACTGCTCACCGTGGGCATGACCCCGCGGGCGTGGAGGGTGAACGCGCCGTTTTGCATCAGTTTTTGCAGCTCCGGAATGGCCGCGTGGCGCAGACCGTCGGGGCTCATGCCGTCGCAACCGATGATGACCACATGGCGGACCCCGGGGACTTGGGCGGTGGCGGGGCCGACGAGCGCGACGGCCAATACCCAGGTGGCCAGAGTGCGAAAAGTGGAGCGGCGGAGCGATTTCATGGGGAGGCGGGCTGGTGGTGGGAGGGGTGGGAACGGCGGAGCAGGAGGGAAAAGAAGGCGGCCAGAAGCGTGACCCCGGCCAGAAAATGGAAGCCCAACGGATAACCGCCCGAGTCCAGGATGCGGCCGAAGTAGTAGCCGGAAATGATGCCGGCGAGGTAGCCGGAAGCATCCACAAAGCCCGCCACCGTGGCGACATATTCCTGGCCGCGAATTTCCAACGCCAAAATGCCGGCCAACAAACTGTATGGTCCGTAGGACATAAAGCCGATGAAGCCAATGGCCACAATGGCCGAAGTCAGCCCTTGATGCAACAACGTCGGCAACTCGTAAATCAAAGCCGCGAGCAACGTCAGCGTGAGGAAGAGCAAGGCGGTGCGCCGGCCGGCGGTGAGGCGGTCAAGGATCCAGCCGAGGAGAATGATGCCCAAGGCCCCGGCGGCATCGAAAGGGGTGCTGAGAAAAGCGGCCACTTCGGTGGTGAGCGCCCCCCCACCCTCGGTCTTGATGAAATCCACCGTCCAAGTGTTGAAGGTTTCCCGCGTGAGGGTGAGCAGGAAACTCAACCCGCAAACCACCCAAAACTGCGGGATGGCGGCCAGCGCCAGAAATTGGGTGAGGCGGTTCGGCGCGACCGGGGCCGGGACGCCGACCGGGGAGGCCGGTCGGACGGGCGGGGCGGGGCGGCGGGGCAACACGAACCAGCTGATGAACAGAATGGCCAGGAGGAGCACCGAGGGCAGCCCCATGACCGCGCGCCAATTATGGTCGGTGAGGGCGTCGATGCGGCCGGCCACCACCAAAGCAGCAACGCCGCCGAAGACGAAGCTGAGGGAGAGGATGGCCATGGCCAGGGCCAAGTGGCGCTGGGGAAACCAATCGGGCACCTGCTTCACCATGGAACCCCAGCCCGCCGCGCCGGTGAACCGGTTGGCGCTGTAGCAGAGGGTGAGCAACGGCAGGGAGAACGACAGCGCACCCACGGCGCCGAACAGCGCGACCATGGCCAAAGCGAACAGGAAGCAAGTGCGCCCGCCCACCCGGTCAATGATCGGGCCGAAGAAAATCTTCCCCACGGCGTAAGCGATCGTGCTGTAACTGGCCACGACACCGATCTGCGCCTTGGTCACCCCCAGATCCTGTTGGATCATCGGGATGGCCACCGAGAGGTTTTTGCGGCAGAGGTAGATTCCGATGTAGCCCAAAACGGCGCAGCCCAAGTAAACCGATGCGCGGCGCGGCGACACGGGCCAATCGGAGCCGGGCGCCACCGGGGTATCCGGGGCGCCGGGCGATTCCTCGCGGCGGAATGGGGAAAGGTTACTGGGCATCGGGTGCGGGGCAGGAGGCATCCCCCACCCCCGGGTAGATTAACCGGTTCGGCCCGCCTGGGATCAAGGGCGTGAATGTGAATTGGGCAAGGCGCCCGGGTGACGGATCCGTGACGAAAAGGCGCCCCGGCGCCGGGCCGCGGCGGCAGCCGTTGGATTGGTCGCAGCAGGCGGATCGCCCCACCCGAAAACCCCCGCAGCGAGGCCTCCGAAAAAAACCGAAAAAATCTTTGACGCCGGACCGCGGACTGCGTAGATTCTTGGCACCTCGTATGGGGTCGTAGCTCATCTGGTAGAGCGTCTCAATGGCATTGAGAAGGTAAGGGGTTCGACTCCCCTCGGCTCCACCATACAATTTGAAACGGCCGGCGAACCAAAAGTTTGCCGGCCGTTTGATTTTTGAGGCCAACCGGATCAAATGCCCCCCCGAGGAGGAGGGCTCGCCGGGGGCGGAATTAGCGGAGCGGCAGGGGCTGCACCCCGATCGTGCCGCGGAGTTTGGCCAGATAACCAGCAGCCTTCGCCTGGTGGTAAGCCTCCCACGCCGCTTCCATCCGATCGTGGACGCGCAGGCGTTGGGCTTCCTCTTTGTAATGGGGGCTTTGCTCAAAGCGCAGCAAATGGTTGGCATGGGTGTGCCAAAGTTTCATATCCCCGCGCTGTTTGGCTTCCAACCGGGCCTGGTACCAGTCGCTGGCCATGAGTTGCTCCCGGCCGAACAGGGCCCGGAATTCGGGGCTGTGCAGCCCCCGGCCCTCATGGTGGCCGTAGGCCATGATGTGCAACAAAGCGGCCAGGGGCGGGCAAGCCCAAGCGACGCTGCCATCGGCAAAGTAGCTCTCCGCCACGCGTTTCTGCGTGGTGACAATATTATCCATGCCATCCGCGAAGAGGGCGAGGTCCTGGGTTTCCGGGCGGAGCATCTCATCAGTGAACACCACATGAGGGTGGTTGAACACCCGGCCGAAGAAGGTGCGGGCGAAGCTGCTGGTCATCCGGTAGCCCAAGCGGCTGGCGAGCACCGGTTTCCCCTCGTGCACCAAGTCCGGGCAGGCTTCCAAGTAGCCATGGGCAAGCAGGAAAGCCGGATCGCGCTCCTCGGGCGCCATCCGACACCAGACCTCCGGAATCAGGAGGCTCACGTCGTGGTCCACCCGCACCTTGGGACCGACATAACCGGCGGCCGAAACAAAGGCGCGGTAGCCCGTGAGCACAAAGGAGACCAAGGCGGCGTTGAGGTCGATGATGGGCGGGAGGGCGTTGAAGGGGCCCTTGGTAAGGGCGCCTTCCGAACCCGCGCCGGTGGTGGAGGGGGATTTGCCGGTCAGGCTGCAGATCACCTCCATGAACAGCTCGGGATAATCGAGGTAATGGATGGGGTTGAAGACGGCGAGGGAACGCACCCCGGTTTCGGGCGGGTTATTTCGGCGACCGGGCATGACCGCATTCACGGGCGTGTGCAACGGCGCGGAAAGGGGAATGCGCCGTTGGAAACGGGTGGCCATCTCGGCCAGGTAGGCGTCGCGCGGCCGCACCAAGTCGGGGCGCAATTGCAGGTAGCGCGGGTTCTTGGAGGGCTTGCCATTGACGATCCGCGGATGGGCCGAGGACACGAAGTAATCGGGCGGCCCGCCTTCCGCCGACGCCTCAATCAGCCGCTGCATGGGGTCGGTGAACTTGACGAAGCCGATCGCCTCCTGGCGCAGGGCCCGGGCATCAGCGGCCGTGAGCGGCGCGAAATTCGACAGAAAATTGTCGGGCTGCGCCAAGTCGCTCTCCGCCTGGGCGTCATAACCGCGATGGATCGCCTCGTCCGGACGTTGGAACAGGCGAAACTCGCAGTTTTTGACGAACTTCACCGAGGGATTGGAGTAATCCGGGTTGAGATTCGCCAACGCCGTGGTCGGCACCACGATGGAGGCGGTGATGTCATCCTCCATTTGGAGCTTGGTGGCGGGGTGGAAATCCTTGCGCAGGCCGAACACCCGCCAAGCGCCGTCGGCCGCATAGCCGACGCGGAGGAAGTTGGAAACGAGCTTGCGGTTGTCGCATTTGAGCTCATTGCCAGGGGTGCCGTTGATGATATCGACGCTGAAATGGTCGCGCCAATCCCGGCCCCATTCGGCTTTGTAGAAGCGTTTGACGACGAAGACCAGTTCCAAGAGGTACTGGGGCTGGCTGCGGAGCCAGGCATTGAATTTGGGGGAATATTCCGCCTCGGACGGGGTGAACAGCTTGATGACGGAACCGAGGGAACGCTCGGAACTGAGAACCTTGCGGTGGTCTTTGCCGTTGAGCGCGGGGTCGAGAAAGCGCTCGCTGTAATCCCCGTTGACCAATTCGGCCACCAACCGGAAGTCCGCGCCGAAATCGGCGACGAACACCGGGCCTTGGATGATGGCGTCCGTGATGGGCTTGGAGATTTCGGATTTGCCGCCGCCGGAAACCGTGCAGGGTTTGTGGCAGAGGGTGCCTTCCGCGACGGTCCCGACCAGACGCCAGGCGCGTTTGCCGGGCGGTTTCTCCATCTGGATTTTATACCCGGAGGGGCGCACGTAAATGTGGTCGGCCAACAGTTTGAGGCTGCCGGTGCCGCCCTCGGGCTTGGGCCACGTGATCAACTGCTTTTGGAGGTCGAATCGGACATCCTGCGGCACATAGACAATCTCCGGGAACCGTTTGTCGATGGCGTAGCCTTCCGGCTGCACGTCCATCGCGGCGCCGCAGAGCTGGACGACCTCGGCAAAATTGTGGCCACGGTCGCGAACGTGCTGGTCGGCGTGGAATTC
Source organism: uncultured Pedosphaera sp. (assembly GCA_903930565.1). GTDB lineage: Bacteria > Verrucomicrobiota > Verrucomicrobiia > Limisphaerales > Pedosphaeraceae > CAIXFN01. The sequence continues at coordinate 33,002 of CAIYZC010000621.1, read as the reverse complement.
CTCACCCAAATCGTAGCTGGGATACACCAAGGCCCCGCCGGCGTGCTCCTCCTCGCACAAACCGAACAGGTTCGCGGCGAAACTGATCTGGGTTTTGACCTCCTTCTTGCAATAGCCGTAATAGTTGTCGGCGATGACGGTGACAATGACGCCGTTTTCATCCCGCGCCGTGACTTTGAAGGCGGAGCCGTTGTTGTACAGCTCATTCTCGTCGCGCCAACACATGCCATCGCGGCGGCGGCGTTCATCGGCCTGCTCCCAAGAGGGGAGGCCAAGGGCCTTCTTGGTGACTTTGGTGAGGTGGGGGGCGAGAATGATGCAGCCGGTGTGCCCGGACCAATGTTCACTATCCAGGCAGGCGTCGTTTTCCGGCAGGAAAGGGTCGCCCGCATTGCCGAAAATCGTTTCGACAAAGTCGAGGTTGCTCACCAGGTTGCCCGGGGCGAAGAAGCGGATTTCCATCGATTTCTCCGCGGTGAAGCCGGGCACGGCCGGGCAGATCACCGGCCGGAGCAACAGGGAAACGAAGCACTCCGCCGGTTGCGCCTGGGTGGCGGTGAAAGGCAGGCGCAATAAATCGGCGGGAGGTTGGAGGGCGAGTTCCAAGAGCCGGGCGAAGGCGCCGAGCGGCACCGCGAGTTTGTCATCGGGAATGGGGAGCCCCCCTTCGGCGACATGGAACACCCCGACCGTCGTGCGGCGGTCGTTCGCCGGATTGTGGAGCACCCCCTGTCGCACCCGGTAGGAGTGCATGATGGCGGACTCGAAATCGTCCTTGTCCGGGGGGAGGGACAGCATCCGGGCCAAGCCGGGACTGTCGAGCACGAAGGTGCGCGCGGGCAGTTTCACCTTGCGGCCGGTTTCGTAAAGGTATTCGTTGAGAAAGTTGGCCACCCGCCGGTCCGCCGGGCAGAGGTATTCGGCCAGAATGCGCATCGTTTCCTTCTGGCGCGCGAAGAGCGGGGCGGTGAGCCCGGACAACTGGGTGGCCTGCGGTTGCCCGAAGGTGGGGCAACCGGCCATGGCCAGGCGGAGGTTGATGCCCTCGATGAGGGAGGGGGTGAGGCGGAGGGAGGGGGCGGCAGTTTCCATAAGTTTAAGCGGCGAACGGAAAGCGGGGTTCGTGACTGGGAATCACATCGACGGCGACTTTCAAAACGTGGGCGCCGCTGCCGAGAATCACCCCGCGGATGGGGCAGACATCACCGTAATCGCGGCCCCAACCGACGGTGACATGGCGTTGGGAAGGCAGGAGGTTGTTGGTGGGATCCACATCCACCCAGCCGTGGACGGGGCAATACACGGCCAGCCAAGCATGGGAGGCGTCGGCCCCGGCCAGGCGCGGCTTGCCGGGCGGGGGATCGGTTTCGAGGTAGCCGCTCACGTAACGGGCGGCCAGTCCAAGGGAGCGGAGGCAGGCGATTTCCAAATGCGCAAAGTCCTGGCAAACGCCCCGCCGGTGCTTGAGCACGTCGGCCAACGGGGTCGCCACGGTCGTGGCCTTGGGATCAAACTTGAATTCACGGTGAATGCGCGCGGTCAGATCCAGCACCCCCGCCAGCAGCGGCCGGCCGGCGGGAAAACTCGGGCGCGCATACTGCTCGAACGCGGGGCCGACGGTGATATGCGGGGAATCGTACAGAAACTCGCCCGCCGCCAGAGCCGTCCCGGGCTCCTCCTCCCGCAACTGTTCCCGCACCGTTTCCCAGGCCGGGGAGCGGTCCGGCTCCGGCACCGGGGCGGGCAGGACTTCAATCCGGCTGGTGGCGGTCACCTGCAGGCGCTTGTGCGCGACCTCGACCGTGATGAACGACATTTCGTTCCCGTAGTAGTCCCGTTGGGCGCGGGCGCTGCCGGGAGCGGGGTCGATTTCGAGTGCGGTTTGCAGCCGCCGTTGGCGCGGCAACTCCCGGGGTTGGAGGCGGATGACATGGTGGGACAGGGAAACCACGTCCGAATAGTCGTAAATCGTCGTATGGGCGAGATCGTAAATCATGGTGTCAACTGACCCGGTAAACGGTGTGACTGAAATAGTGATGGCTGAATTGGTTCGAGAGCAGGCCCAGCTCGACTTGGAAATCGTCAAGCAGGGTGGCGAGCCCCTCATCGGGCGCGCCGTCCGGCGGACCGCCGAGTCCTTTGACATCCGCCGCCCGCAGGCGCAGCAGCAGGCCGGCGACCCGGCGTTCCTCGGTGGTGCCCCCGGGCGTGGCGGCCTCGCGGGGCAGGTTTTCGGCGTGCGCCGCCAAGGCCTCGATTTGAAAGGCAAAGCCACGGGGGTTGCCGGGATCGCACACCAGAAGTTCGAGCACCGAGCCGAGTTGCACCCCGGAAAAATACCGCCGGCGATAGGTCATCAGGCTGTCGCAGATTTCCAGCAGAGGTTCCAACAACAGCCCCGGACGGACCCCGGGCGGGAACGCGCAGCGCAGCAACCGGGCGAGCTGCATGGACCGCTCCAAACGGCGGCCCAAATCCAGGAAGCGCCAGCCCAAGCCGCGGGTCATGTTCTCCATTTCCAAACCGCTGAAGGCGGAGAGGTCCAAGATGATTGTGTTGAGCATCGCCAGCGCTTCCGCCAGCGGGATGCGGCGCGGCCGGGCGCGGCCGTCGATGTTCAACTTGTTGAGAATGGACCAGGTGTCGAAGGAGAACCGGTCGCGGACGATGGAAGCGATGCCGCGGACGCTGGCCAGGATTTGCCGGGCGCTGTCGAGGCGCTCCGGCTTGTAGATCAGGAACAGAATCTCATGTTCGAGATCCTTCAAGGGCACGCGCCCGAGGAACCGGTCGGGCAGCAACTGGCGCCGCACCAAGGTTTGCGCCAGGGCGGTGAGTTCGGCCGAGCCGTCCGCCCCCGCCTCACCCGAGAGGCGGAGCACGATGCAACGCAACATGCGCAGGGTGCCCTCCAGACGTTCGACGTAGCGGCCGAGCCAGAACAGATTGTCCGCGACGCGGCTGGGGAGTTCGGCGGCGGAGGGACCGGCGCTCATCAACGGCTGGCCGCGCGAGGAGAGTAGGGAGACGGGGCTGACAGGCCCCTCGGAAAGCACCCACGTATCCTTGCTGCCGCCCCCGCTCTGCATCGACACCACGGGATCCTCGGCGGAGGGGGAAATCCGCGTGAGGCCGCCGGGCATGACCGAGAAAGAATCCGCGGTGGCGGCGGTGGCGTAGGTGCGGAGTACGAGGGGCCGGGGTTCGGCATGATGGTGACCCCACACCGGGGCGGTGGAGAGCGCGACGCGCTCCTGGCCCACGAAATTTTCCGGCTGCTCCCGGATGGCGGCCACCAGCTTGGCGCGTTGTGCGGCGTTCAGGCGGGCGCCGAAGAGCGGCTGCTGGGAACCGGAGCGGAAAGCGGGTTTGATGACCAGTTCGTCCAGATGTTCCAGGACGTAAGCGCGCTCCTTGGGCTGGCCGCACCACCAGGTCGCGACCGAGGGCAACTTCAAGTCCTCGTCCAACAGGTGGCGACAGAGCCCGGGCAGGAAGGGCAAAAAGGCGGCCCCTTCGATGAGGCCGGAGCCCAGGGCGTTGGCCACGGTCACATTTCCCGCCCGCACGGCCTGCACCAAGCCGGCCACGCCCAGAAAGGAGTCCCCGCGCAGTTCCAAGGGATCGCAAAAATTGTCATCCACGCGGCGGAGAATCACGTCCACCGGCCGCAGACCCTCCAAGGTCTTGATGAACACCTTTTCGTCGCGCACCGTCAAGTCGCCGCCCTCCACCAAGGTGAAGCCGAGGTAGCGCGCGAGGTAATCGTGCTCGAAATACGTTTCGTTGTACGGCCCCGGGGTGAGCAACACGACGCTGGGGTTGTCGGGGTTCAACGGCGCCAAGGAACGGAGAGTGGCGCGAATGGTGCGGAAGAAAGAAGCCAGCCGCTCCACCTGGCAGTCACGAAATTCTTCGGGGAGGATGCGGGACAGCACGATCCGGTTTTCCAAGGCGTAGCCGGCGCCGGAAGGAGCCTGGGTGCGGTCCGCGATCACCCACCATTGGCCGGTGGCCGCGCGCGCCAAGTCCGCGGCGTGGAAATGGAGATGAATATTGCCGCGCATGGGCAGGCCGTGGCAGGGGCGGAGAAAGCCGGGATTGGCCTGCACCAAGGCGGGCGGCAGGTGCCCCTCGCGCAGCAACCGCTGGGGCCCGTAGACATCCGCCAAGACCAGGTTTAGCAGGCGGGCGCGCTGGGCGAGACCGGCTTCGATGGCGTGCCATTCGGCGGGCTGGATGGCCAGCGGCAGCATGTCCAGCTCCCACGGGCGGTCCATGCCCTGGGGGTCGCCGTAAATGTTGTATGTGACCCCGTGCTCCCGGATGATCCGCCGGGCGTTGTCCCAACGCAAGGTGAGCTCTTCATGGCCCAACCGGTCGAGGGAAGACACCAGCGAACGCCAATGCGGCCGCACCCCCCCGCGCTGATCGGTCAGCTCGTCATAGCCCCCGGGCCGCGGGGCGTAGCCCGTGAAAATGCCGGGCAACGCGCCCCCCTCATCGGGGGGCGCGGGGGCCACCGGGCGGCCGGTAGACTGGGACTGGGACTGCGTGGGCGTTGGTGCGTTCATCGTGCTCGCGCAAGCCTAGCCTAGCGAACCACTTACGGCAACCCACTCCCGCGCAAATCCAAGGTGAACGGCGCTTCCGCCGTTCGGACCACGGGGGGCGGCGTGAAGGTGCCCGGAGTGTGCCCCTGGGCGAGGAAACGGGCCAGACGCCGGCTCTCCGCCTCGTAGGCGTTCACCGGCAGCTTCACATGGCTCAAACCGCCGGGGTGCGTGACATGATAGGTGCAGCCGCCGATCGACCGGCGGTTCCAACCGTCCAAAATGTCGAAGGTGAGCGGCGAATGAACCCCGATGTACGGATGCAGGCACTCGGGCGGCTGCCAGGCGCGGTAACGCACGCCGGCGACGAACTCGCCCCGCGTGCCCGTCGGGTGCAAGGGCACGGCGCGGCCGTTGCACGTGACCGTGTGGCGGGTGTCCACCAAGCCGCGCACTTTGACTTGCAACCGTTCCAACGAGGAATCGACATTGCGCACGGTGCTCCCGGCGAATCCTTCCTCGCCCAGCACATGCCAGGGTTCGAGGGCTTGGCGAATTTCCAAATGCACTCCGCGGTGGGCGATGCTGCCGTACACCGGGAACCGGAACTCCAGATGGGGCGCGAACCACTCCGGCTGGAGCGGGTAGCCGTGGGCGGCCAGATCTTCGATGACCTCGCGGAAATCCTGCTCCACAAAATGCGGCAGCATGAAGCGATCGTGCAGTTCCGTGCCCCACCGGACCAACTTCTGCTGGTAGGGGGCGCGCCAGAAGCGCGCGATGAGGCTGCGCAACAGCAGTTGCTGGGTCAGGCTCATGCGGGCGTGCGGCGGCATTTCAAAGGCCCGCAATTCCACCAAGCCCAACCGGCCCGTGGAGCCTTCCGGGGAGAACAACTTGTCGATGCAAAACTCCGTCCGGTGCGTGTTGCCGGTCGTGTCGATGAGGAGGTTGCGAAACAACCGGTCCACGAGCCAGGGCGGCGCCGCGGTCTGCTTGGGCAACTGCCGGAGGGCGAGTTCCAATTCGTACAACGTGTCGTCCCGGGCCTCGTCCACGCGCGGATGCTGGCTCGTCGGCCCGATGAACAGGCCGCTGAACAGGAAGGAGAGCGAAGGGTGGTTCTGCCAGAAGGCCAGCATGCTGGCCAGCAAGTCGGGCCGGCGCAAAATCGGACTGTCGCCCGCGGTCGGCCCGCCGATCACGACATGGTTGCCGCCCCCGGTGCCCACGTGGCGGCCGTCGATCATGAACTTTTCCGTACCGAGGCGCGAGAGGCGCGCTTCTTCGTACAAGGTCGTCGTGTTGGCCACCAGTTCATCCCAACCCGCGGCGGGATGCAGGTTGACCTCGATGACTCCCGGGTCCGGCGTGACCTTGACGTGGTTGAGCCGGTCGTCGTGCGGCGGGGTGCCGCCCTCGATCATGATCGGCAGTTTCAGGGCTTCGGCCACCTGTTCGACCGCGCTGATCAATTCGAGGTAATCCTCGGTGGTGCTCACCGGGGGCATGAAAATATAGAGCTGACCGCCGCGCGGTTCGACGCACAACGCGGTGCGAGTGATGCCCTTGGCCGACGCGAAGGGCGCCGGGGCGTTGACCAGGGGGCCTTCGACCGGGCGTTCGCCGGGGGTGCGCGCCTTGCCGGAGACAAGCACGCGCCGCAACGGCGCCTGCTTGTCCATCGGGTCCGGTTGATGCAGGTGCGGGTAATCAGTCTCCGCCACCCAAGGGAGTGAATCCAAGGGCAGACGCAAACCAATCGGGGAATCCCCCGGGACCAGGAACAAATGCTCCCGGCGCAGGAACCAGGAACTGGACACCCAACGCGCTTGGTTGCCTTCGCCGCGGCGAACGGGCAACACGTAGCCGATGACACGGTCGAGACCCTGTTCAAAAACCTTCGCCAGACGCCGACGTTCCTCTTTGTTGTCCAGCCGCGCATCCAAGGGATCGACGTTGCCGGGCAATTTGCGCTCGCGCCAGAGGTAATACCACACGTCCTCGAAGGCCGGCATGATGTGCTCATTCGGCAGCCCCAACTGCGTGGCCAGTCCTTGCACGAACCGCTCGGCGTCGCGGGGCGTGTGCCCCAGGTTCGCGTTGTCCGGCGCGATCAGCGCTTCGTTGTGCCAGATCGGCTGGCCGTCCCGCCGCCAATAGCACGAGAGCGCCCACCGGGGCAGGGATTCTCCGGGGTACCACTTGCCCTGGCCGAAATGCAACAAGCCGCCGGGGCCGAATTTTTGCTTCAGCCGGCGCAAAAGTTGTCCGGAGAGCTTGCGCTTTTCGGGTCCCAGGGCCGTGAAATTCCATTCCTCGCCGTCCATGTTGTCGATGGAGACAAAGGTCGGCTCGCCCCCCATGGTCAGCCGCACGTCGCCCTGGCGCAGATCGCGGTCTACCTGGTGACCGAGCGCCTCAATGGACTGCCATTGCTCCTCGGTGTAAGGCTTGGTCACGCGCGGGGATTCGTAAATGCGCGTCACGGTCATGGTGTGCTCGAGGTTGGTCTCGCACTTGTCCACCCCGCCGGTCACCGGCGCGGCGCCCATGGGATCGGGCGAACAGGCCAGCGGAATGTGGCCTTCCCCGGCGAACAAACCGGAGGTCGGGTCGATCCCGATCCAGCCCGCTCCCGGCAGATAAACTTCCGTCCACGCGTGCAGGTCGGTGAAGTCCACTTCCGTCCCCGAAGGGCCGTCGAGCGCCTTGACATCCGGGCTGAGTTGGATGAGGTAGCCGGAAACGAACCGGGCGGCCAGGCCGAGATGGCGCAGCAATTGCACGAGCAGCCACCCGGTGTCCCGGCAGGAGCCGGAGCGCAGTTCGAGGGTGCGTTCGGGCGTTTGCACGCCGGGCTCCAAGCGGATCGTGTACCGGATGTCGTTGCACAAGCGCTGGTTGATGCGGACCAGAAAATCAATCGTGCGGATGGGGGTGAGGTCGATGGTGTGGAGGTACTCCAACACTTTCGGACCAGCGGGAAGCGCTTCAAGGAAGGGGGCCAGCTCCTTTTTGAGGTGCGCTTCATAGGTAAAGGGGCACTTCTCCGCGCTTTCCTCCAGGAAGAAATCGAAAGGATTGTACACGGCCATTTCCGCCACCAAATCCACTTCCACCAACAGTTCCCGGGTTTTGTCCGGAATCACCAAGCGGGCCAGGTAGTTGCTGAAGGGGTCCTGCTGCCAGTTCAAAAAGTGTTGCTTGGGCAGGATGCGCTGCGAGTAACTCAGGATCGGCGTCCGGCAATGGGGGGCCGGCCGGAGGCGGATCACATGCGGCGAATGTGAAACGGGACGGTCGTACCGGTAGTGGGTCTTGTGGTTGAGGGCGACGTGAATGGCCATGGGAAAGTTCGAAAAATCGGGCACCGCGGTTTACTGCATTTTCTCCATCGAAGAGTGGCGGGTCTCCGGCACCCGTTTGGCGAAGAACCGTTCGTGAATGCCGAGGCTCACGAGATTCATCTTGGATTGCAGCGTGTCGAGGTATTCGTGCAGCCCTTCGCCCATCACGTCGTCGATCGTGGCGTAGGCCAGGTCCGAGCACAATTGGCCGAGGAGTTTTTCGGCGGGTTTGCGATACGTGCCGATCGGCGTGCCCGAAATGGCGTGGAACGAGTCCCGGGCTGCGTTCAAGCAGTACCGGATGGCCCGCGGGAATTCGCTGTCCAACAGCAGGAACTCCACGATGAGCTTCGGCGCGATGCGGCCGTGGCGTTTCCGGTACATCTCGAACGCGCTCGAAGACCGCAGCACCGCCGCCCACTGCACGTCATCGAAGGGCGTGCCCACATCCGCCACCGAACGCAGCAGGATGAAATACTTCACGTCCAAAATGCGCGAAGTCTTGTCGGCACGTTCCAACTTGCGCCCGAGGCGGGAGAAGTGCCACCCCTCCCCGTGGGTCATCGTCGCGTCGGTCAGACCTGTAAAGAGATGACTGGAGAGTTTGACGTTGGTGAAAAATTCGTGCGGCGAATCCAGCCCGCGTCCGCTCTCCGCGGCCGCTTTCACCGTGAGGTAAAACTGGTTGAGTTGCAGCCACATCTCGGAGGAAATGATCTCGCGGACCGAGCGGGCGTTTTCCCGCGCGGAGCGCAGGCAGGAGAGGATGGAATTCGGGTTGTCGCGGTCAAACGTGAGGAATTGCAGCACGGTGTGCTGGTTCGCCACTTGGTAGCGCTTGGCGAAGTCCTCGTGGTCGCCGGTGATGTTCACCAAGGGTTGCCATTGTTGGTCCGCCATCGTGGAGTCCAACAAAATGTTGAGGTTCACATCGACGATACGCGCGACATTTTCCGCGCGTTCGACGTAACGGCTCATCCAATAAATTGAATCGGCTACGCGGCTTAACATTAGGCGCTGGCTCCTGCCACCTGGGTGGCGCTGGGGGTTTCGGTTTGAAATTGGCTTTGACTCTGACTCTGGCTTTGGCCTTGGTTTTGGGCCGCGCCGGGGACCATTTCGTCCGCCGCCAGCGTGGCGGGGCTGTCGGCCAGCACCCAAGTGTCCTTGGTGCCGCCGCCTTGGGAGGAATTGACCACCAAGGAGCCTTTCTTGAGCGCCACGCGGGTCAGGCCGCCGGGCAGCACGAAGATGTCTTTGCCATAGAGGATATAAGGCCGCAAATCCACATGCCGGCCCTCCAAATGCCCGTCCACCAAGGTGGGCACCCGCGAAAGGGACAGCGTGGGTTGGGCGATATAATTGCGCGGGTTGGCGGTGATGCGGCGCGCGAATTCCTCCCGCTGGGCGGCGGTGGAATGCGGGCCGATCAACATGCCGTAACCGCCCGATTCATTGGCGGCTTTCACGACGAGTTCCGGCAAGTGCTCCAGCACGTACTTGAAGTCGGCCGGTTCGGCGCAGATGTAGGTGGGCACATTGGGCAGGATGATGTCCTCGCCCAAGTAGTACTTGATGATCCGCGGCACGTAGGCGTAGACCACTTTGTCATCCGCGACCCCGCTGCCCGGGGCGTTGGCCAAGGCGACGTTGCCGGCCTGGTAAACTTTCATCAGCCCCGGAACGCCCAACATGGAATCCGCCCGGAAGGTCTCGGGATCCAGAAAATCGTCGTCGATGCGGCGGTAAATGACGTCCACGCGCTCGAAACCGTTGGTGGTGTTCATCCACACGTAACCGTCGGACACCACCAAATCGCCGCCTTCGACCAGTTCCACCCCCATTTGCTGGGCGAGGAAGGAGTGCTCGAAGTACGCGGAATTGAACACGCCCGGCGTGAGCACCACCACCCGCGGGGTGGTGACGCCTTCGGGCGCGAGGTATTCCAGCATGTCGCGCAGCCGGATGGGATAGTTCGACACCGGCCGGATGCGGGAAGCTTCAAACACTTCGGGAAACAGGCTCTTCATCAAGCGCCGGTTTTCCAGCACATAGGAAACGCCCGAGGGACAGCGCAGATTGTCCTCCAGGACGTAAATCTCGCCATCGCTGTGCCGCACCAAATCCGTTCCCGTGATGTGGCACCAAATGCCGCGCGGGGGATTGAGGCCGATGCACGGCGCCCGAAGCCCTTTCGACGTGGACACGATATGGTCGGGCACCGCCCCGTCCTTGATGATGCGCTGGTCGTGGTACAAGTCGTCGATGAACATGTTCAGCGCCCGAATGCGCTGCTTCAGCCCGCGTTCGATGCGGTCCCACTCCGCGGAAGGCACGATCCGGGGCACCAGATCGAACGGAAGGGTTTTTTCGACCCCCTCGCTCTCGCCATACACGTTGAACGTGATCCCCGCCTGCACCAAGGCGCGATCCGCCGCCTGCTGGCGGTTGAACAGTTCGCCCATGGGGAGGGATTCGATTTTTTTTGCCAATGGACGCGCTGCCACCCGCGGTCGGCCGTCCTCGCCGAACATCTCGTCAAAGAAGTTCCCGACTTCGTAATTGCTGAGTTTCATCAACCGGTTTCCACGCCTAGATACATCCGAGTTATCCGAATCAAGTAATTCCGCCAGCCATCAAGCAACTATCGTGCCGGAGTGCGCGCCCGGGCGGGCAATCCTTGCGCGACGCTGCAAAGTTCGACCCCGGTGGGATTCGCTCCCCGCCCCCGGCGGTGCTTCCCACCCCGGTTGCGCCAAACGCTGCCGCGTTTTGGGCGCACTGGGAAATTCGGAACAGTGCCCCGTCCGGTCAGGCGAGGTACGGAATCGTCAACGGCCCCTGGGGCAACACCGCCACCCGGGCGTCCGGACCACGCGCCGCCAACTCCTGCCGCACCGCGGCCGCGATGTCATGGCACGGCTCCAAATGGGCGGTGCGGACGATTTCATCGGGCAGCGTGCTGTATAAGAGCACCCGGGCGCGGCGTTGGATCAAGGCCTGGATTTGCGCCTGCCATTGCTCGGGCCGCACGAAGCCCGGCGTGGCCAGCAGCGCGAGGATTTCCTCGGGCGAACCGGCGCTTCGGAGCAGCAAATCCAGCGGACTGCGCGCCGGCACGCCCTCCCGGCATTCGCAGGCCAAAATCAGGGTACCCCCGGGCTGCAGGACGCGCGCCCCCGCACTCATGCCCTTCACGCCTTGGTACAAGTTTTGGTCCAGCGGATACCCACTGTTGGTGGTGACCACCACTTCGAATGGGGACTTGACCCTTTGCATCGCCGCCTGGCGCACAAATTCGAAGCCGGTCTGGTGCGCGGCAATCAAGTCGCCCGCGAACACCCCGGTGATGCGTTTGTCCTCGTTGAGTGTAACGTTGAGCAGGAAACTCGGGCCGACGCGCAACGCGATCTCCCGCATTTCCTCCCAAATTGGATTGCCGGCGGTGACGCCGAAGGTGGACTTCGGATCGCCGATATTCTTTTCCCCGTGGTTGCTCATCACCGTCTCCAACCCGGCCAACCCGGGCATGATACCCTTGGGACCGCCGCTAAAACCCGCGAAAAAGTGCGGCTCAATGAAGCCGGTGATGATCCGCACATCCGCCGCGGCCAAGTGCCGGTTGATGAGCGCCGGGGTGCCGTCGCGGGTCGTGCCGAAGGGCACCAAGGCGGCGGGGTTTTCCGGTTCATGATTCAGCACGCGGTAATCGCGCACGACCGCCGGGGTGAGCAGCTTTTCCAGCTCCTCCTTGGTGTTGGGACGGTGCGTGCCCAACGAATTGAGCAGCGTGATGTTCTCCCGCGGCACATGGGCGAGGTGCTCCAGCAGCCAGGGAATCAGCCGCTCATTGGGCGTGGCGCGGGTGATGTCGGTGAAGCCGATACAGACCCGGTCCCCGGGGCGGATCCATTCCCGCAGCGGCTTGCAGCCGATGGGTTGGTTCAGCGCCGCCAGGACCGCCGCCCGTTCATCCGCCAGCCCGGCCGTGTGGCTCGGGTTGATGACCGTGGTGCGCTCCGCCGGCAATTCGATCGCCAGGTGCCCCTGGCCGTAAGCAAGATTCACTTTCATATCCAATGCAAACCAACCACCGAAACCACCAAACTAACGGAAGCCGGGGCGGTCGGAAACCACAAACCACGGATTTTTTTAACCACAGAGGGCACAGAGAGCACAGAGAAAACCCAGCGAGGAGAGGGACCGGATTTGAACTTTTTGGGAACAGAGCTTCAACAATTTAGGGGGCCGTAACCGGTGCTATGGGTTCATTTGACGATGCGTTTTACTTCCAATTTGGCGTGCCGGAAGTTGAGCAAGAGCGCCAGGCGCAACCCGGTAATGGCCAGGTAGCCCATCATCTGGGCGGCGTGGTTTTCATTGAACGCGGTAACGACTTTGGCGTCCACGATCACTGCCGCATCCACGATGAGGTCGGGAACCAAGGTTCCCACCTCGCAGCCATCGTACATTACCGGAAATTGCATTTGCTGTTCCACCCGATGCCCCCGCTTGCGCAGCTCATGCACCAGGGCGCGTTCGTGGATTTTTTCATCCAAACCGGGCTTCAGGGTCTGCAGGACGCAAATGGCCGCCCCGATAATCGCCCCGCTAAGTTCCTGATGCACATAAGGTTCCATGTTTTGTCAAAACTATGCAATTTCCTCCGCCCAAGAACAATCCCTTTTCCCCCTCCCCTCTGTGCTCTCTGTGCCCTCTGTGGTTAAAAATCAGGGGTTCTTCCGGGTCTTGAGCCGTCCGCGAAACCGTGGTAGGTTCGACCCATGCCGATTTACGAGTTTCATTGTGAAGATTGCGCGCAGGACAGCGAAATCCTGGTGCGCACACGCGATTGGTCGGGTACCCCGTGCCCCCGCTGCGGTTCCCCGCGGCTGACCAAGAAGTTGTCCGTGTTCGCTTCGAGCGTGCCCGCCGGTGGCGCCGGGGGCGGAGACGGACCGAATTGCTCGAGCAATCCCAGTTCCTGCGGGATGTGCGGCACGGGCAAAGCCCATTCGCACTGAGTTGGCGGCCGCCCTCCGGGATCAACGGAGACAGAGGTCGCGCGCCCGGATTTTGTCCAAATTGGGAACCGCGTAGTCGGGGCGGTGCTGGAGCAACTCGGCCACGGAATACTGGCCGGTGGCCACGGCCACCACGCGGGCTTGAATGGCCCGCGCGCAGGCGATGTCGAGCGGTGTGTCGCCAATCACCATGACCTGATCCCCCCGGAGCGGTTCCCCCACCCAATCCGCGCCGCGGTTCAAAGCCGCCACCGCGATTTGGTTGCGGTCTTCATGGTCGTCGGCAAACCCGCCGGTTTCAAAGCAGTCCCACAGGTCAAAGTGCCGCAGCTTGATTTCGGCGCCCAAGCGGATGTTGCCGGTCAGCAGGCCGATGGCCGGCGGGTCGGGCAGGCGGCGCAGATCGTAAATCAGCCGCCACACCCCCGCGCAGATGCCTCCCCGCGCCGACTCCAGATAGTGGGCCAGCCAATGGGTGTAGCAGTCGAAAAAGGCCGCGAAATTCTCCGGCGTGGCCGGAATGCCGTGCTGCCGAAAGAATTCCCGGGCCAGGCCGGTGTCGGTGCGCCCCGCGAAACTGACATGATCCGTGGCCGCCGGCGCTTGGAACTGCGTGGCCAGCGCGCGCCCGAACGCCCGCACCCCCGCCCCATCCGTGTGGATGAGCGTGCCGTCGATATCAAAAAGGACCAGTCGGATCATCGGGCGGCAAGGCTAGTCGCCCGCCCGCGCCTTGGCAAACTCAAACCCGCCCAAAACCGCCAACCCGGGAAGGAAGGGAAGCCCCCCGCTGCGATGAGCATTTCCCTTGCAGGGGGGCCAAACGGTGCTAGGTTGATAGTACACCGATACAGGTGGCTTATGAGACAGAAGCTTTCGTATTTCTGGATTTTGGCCTTGGCGATCGCGCCATGGGCCGGCGGGGCGGAATTGCAAATCACGACCGGTGACGCCCCCGGGGCTCCGCCACCACCGCCACCGCCCGCCGCGGCCGCTTACGGCGATCCGATGCCGGCTCCCGCCCCCATGCCGGACACCTTGGCCGCGCGTCCTTTGCCCGAGATGTCCCCTTCCGCCGCGCTGCCCCTTTGGCCACCCGCACGCGACATCCTGCGCATGGTGCAGGCGGGCGTGCCGGATGACGTCGTGCGCTCGTACATCAACAACTCACCCAACGCGTTTAATTTGTCCGCCGATGGGATCATTTATCTGCAAAAAGCCAAAGTCCCCAACCCGGTGACCGCGGAAATGCTGCTCCACGACAAAGCCTTGCGCGACCAAATGGCCCCGCCCCCGTCGGCGCCCGCGTACGCGAACCCGCCCCGGCCGCAGCCGGTGGCGCCGCCCCCGCAGCAGACGTATGCGTATGCGAACCCCGGTTACCAAGGTTCGACGGTGCAGACTTACACGATCCCCAACACTGACTACAACCCCTACGGCACTTGGGCCTACGGGGCGGATTACGGGTGGTATTTCCAACCGTACACGTATGTCGGTTATCCGTGGGGTTTGTCGTTTCGGGGCGGCGGTTGGTACAACCACGGGGGCCACGGGGTGGTGTGGTCGCCCGGTTACCGCTTGTACGGCGGCGGTGGCGGCGGGGTCCGGGGCGGCGGCGGTTTTGGCGGCCACACCACCGGCGGCGGCTCGCGGGGTTTTGGCGGCCGACGGTAACGACAGCGGGTGGGAAATTTCCGTTTGATTCCAACCGCGCCGGCTCCACATTGGCCCTTCGCCACCGGCATGCTCATTATGCTCTGGCGAACTCCCGCCTTGGACCATACCGAACCGGCTGCGGGGCGGACGCGCCCCCGGCACACGCTTGAGCCGGGAACGCCAACGCGGCCTCCTGACAACGCAAATTCAATCCACTTCCCCTCCCCCAGCCGGCTTGCCCCACGGGGTGGCGGGGTTTAAGCTTTACGCATGCAGGGCACCGGTTTGAACATTGAGCTCGTTTTAACCCAACTAAAACAACTGCGCACGCTCACCGGGGACGATCACGGGGCGCAGCGGGTGGCGTTCACCCCGGCTTGGCAGGCGGCCCGGGCTTGGTTCCAGGAGCAACTCCGGGGAATGCCGGTGGAGGTGCACATGGACGCGGCGGGAAATTTATGGACCACGCTCCGGGGGGGCGACGAACGGGAACTGTTGCTGGGCGGCCATCTGGACTCCGTGCCCAACGGCGGTTGGCTCGATGGATGCTTGAATGTGCTGGCGGGTTTGGCGGTCCTGCGGCGGCTCGCGACCCAATACGACGGCCGGCCGCCGATGACAGTGCGCTTGGTGGATTGGGCGGATGAGGAAGGGGCGCGCTTTGGCAAGAGCTTGTTCGGCTCCTCGGCGTGCTCCGGCACCCTGGACCTAACCGCGGCCCGCGGCTTGCGGGACCGCGCGGGCGTCACCCTGCCCGACGCGCTGCGCGCGGTGGGAATCGATTTCGAACGCGTGTTGGAGAGCGGCCGGGAATTGCGCCACGCGGCGGCCTACTTGGAATTACACATCGAGCAGGGGCCGGTGCTGGAAAGCATGGGACGATCGCTGGGCGCGGTCACCGGAACCTTTGGGGTGGAGCGCCACGTGCTGACCTTCACCGGGCGGGCCGCCCATGCCGGGAGCACGCCGATGGCCGTGCGGCAGGACGCCTTTTTGGCGGCGGCGCGGCTCGCGCCGGAGTTGTACCGGCTCACCAACGAATGGGGAGGCGTCGCCACCATCGGGTCGTGCGAGACCCGGCCGGGGATTCCGACCAGTGTGGTGGCCGAGTGCCGGCTCACGCTGGATTTGCGGCACTTGGATCCCGCGGCCCTGGCGGCGCTGCGCGACGGGGCGTGGTCGGCCGCCGAACGATTCGCCCGCGAAGGGGGTTGCACCGTGGTTTGGTCGCCCCTGCTGCGAATCGCACCGGTACCCTTTCACCCGGAATTGATCGCGGGTTGCCAGGCGGCGGTCACCGTGATCACCGGGCACAACCCACCCCGGTTGCCCTCGGGGCCGCTGCACGATGCGGCCGAAACCGCGCGCGCGGGCGTTCCCACCGGGATGATGTTCGTGCAAAGCCTGGGCGGCGTGAGCCACCATCCGGCGGAAGCCACGCGGGAGGAGCACTTGCGGGAGGCGGTGGCGGCCTTGGACCGGTGGACGCAGGCGACCATGGGCTGGATTTTGGGATGGCCGGCGGGCGGCGAACCGGTTACCAAGGAGGTCGTTTAGCAAACCAATATTATCATGACGGATCTTTTTGGCGCCACGCGGAGCGTGCTTCGGGGGCGTTACGCGTTGCTGGCGGGCGGGGGCTTCACCCCCGGCAACCTGCCGGGCTGGGAAAAAGCCACCTGCTTGGTGCAGATTTCACCCGCGATGGGCGCCGGGTTCTGCCAACTGCAGGTCACCTTGGGCCGCGAGGCGGAGGGCCGCGGCAATACCGGAGCCTTCGAATTCTTCGTTTACGCCCTGGAGGGCGCCGGCGGGCTGACGGTGGACGAGCGCAAGCACCGGTTCGAAGCAGGGGGCTTCGCCTACCTGCCGCCGGGGAAGGACATCTTTTTCCAAGGCTCCGTCACCCCGCTAAAATTGCTGTTGTTCCAAAAACGCTACGTGCCGCTCGCGGGCGCGGCGCGCCCCGCCCCCATCTTTGGCCATGAACGCGAGGTCAAAGCCGTCCCCGCCGCGGACCACCCCGATATCAAGTTGCAATCCCTCCTCCCGGACCAGCCGGCATTCGACTTGGCCGTGAGCATCGTCACCCACGCGCCCGGCGCGGCCCCCGCCACGGTCACGACACGGTTAAACGAATACGGGGTGGCCTTTCTCAAGGGCCAGGGCATTCAACGCCTGGACACCGATTACCATCCCGTGACCGCGGGCGACGTGCTGTGGATCGCGCCGTTCTGCCCGCAATGGTTCGCCGCACTGGGCAAAACGCCCACCAGCTACATTTGCTATCAGGACGTGAACCGCGATCCGATTTAAGCCGGGGCGGCCGGCGCGGAGGACATGGCCGCGGCCTTGCCCCGTTCTTGACAGCGCGCCGGGCGCGGGCAAGGGTAGGCGGCACCGAACACACACGATGACCACGACGAATCAGAATGGAACCACAATGCCCCCGGCGATCCCGCCCGCGGGCTGGGAATTACGGGCGCCGCTCGATGCGGTGGGCGCGGAAATCCTCAACCCCGCGGCGACCGCGTTCCTGCTGAAGCTGGCCCGCCAATTCGACGGACGGCGGCGGGAGTTGCTGGCGGCGCGCCAAGTGCGGCAACAGGACTTGGACGCGGGCGGGCGGCCGGACTTCCTCGAAGCCACCCGCGCGATCCGCGAAGGCGATTGGCGGGTGGCGCCGGTACCGGCGGACCTGCAGGATCGGCGCACGGAAATCACCGGGCCGACGGACCGGAAAATGATCATCAACGCGCTGAACTCCGGCGCGAAAGTGTTCATGGCGGACTGCGAGGACGCCACGTCCCCGACCTGGGCCAATGTGGTCCAGGGCCAGGCCAACTTGCGCGACGCCGTGGCGCGGAAAATCGATTTCACCAGCCCCGAGGGCAAGCGCTACGCGCTGGGCGAGAAGATCGCCACGCTCATGGTGCGCCCGCGCGGATGGCACTTGGTCGAAAAGCATGTGTGGGTGGACGGCCGGCCGATGTCCGGCAGTCTCTTCGATTTCGGCCTCTACTTCTTCCACAACGCCCGGGCGCTGGTGGCCCGGGGCTCGGGGCCGTATTTTTACCTGCCCAAACTGGAGAGCCACTTGGAGGCGCGCCTGTGGAACGACGTGTTCAACTTCGCCCAGGACGAACTGGGGATTCCGCGCGGCAGCGTGAAGGCCACGGTGCTCATCGAAACGATCCTGGGCACGTTTGAAACCGAGGAAATCCTGTACGAGCTGCGGGAGCATTCGGCCGGCTTGAACTGCGGGCGTTGGGACTACATTTTCAGTTATATCAAGAAATTCAGCGCCCGGCCGGAGTTCGTGATGCCCGACCGGTCGCAGGTGACCATGACGACGCATTTCATGCGGTCCTACTGCTTGAATGTCATCCGCAGTTGTCATCGGCGCGGGGCGCACGCCATGGGCGGCATGGCGGCCCAAATCCCGATCAAGAACAACCCGCAGGCCAACGAGGCGGCGCTGGCCAAGGTGCTGGCGGACAAGGAACGCGAGGCGACCGACGGACACGACGGCACCTGGGTGGCGCACCCGGGGTTGGTGCCCATCGCGCTCCAAGCCTTCGACAAGCACATGCCGCAACCCAACCAAATCAGTCGGTTGCGGGAGGACGTGCACGTCACCGCCGCCGACTTGCTCCAAGTGCCGACGGGGATGATCACCGAAGAGGGCTTTCGGTCCAACCTGCGCATCGGCCTGCAGTATTTGGAGGCCTGGCTGGGCGGCCTGGGCTGCGTGCCACTTTATTATTTGATGGAAGACGCCGCGACCGCCGAGATTTCCCGCTCGCAGGTGTGGCAATGGATCCATTACCGGGCAAAACTGGCGGACGGCCGGACCGTAACGCCGGAGTTGTATGACGAAATCCTGCCCCAGGAATTGGCGCGCATCGAAGGCGAAATCGGCACCGCCCGGTACACGGGCGGCCATTTCCCGCAAGCGGTGAAGCTGTTCACTGAAATGAGCAAAGCCCCCCGGCTCGTCGACTTCCTCACCCTGCCCGCTTACGACGAACTGGACTAAAGCAGGCACCGCCCGCCATGCATTCCACCCGCCAACCGCCCGTCCGCGGCAAGCCAAACCGGTGGAGTCCACGGCGACGGGCAAGTGCGGGAGTGGGCGTGGTGCTGCTCCTCGTGACGGGGGGGCTGTGGGCGGCCCGGTCGAATCGACCGCCACCGCCGTTGCCTTTCCCGACCGCAGGCTTGTGGCATCCGCCCACCCGGGGAATGATGATGGCCCAATCACGTCCTTGGACCCCCTTTCCCGGAGCCGACCGGTTGGCCGCTTGGACGGATCGGCATATCCCCCGTTTCCCCTGGCCGCGACAAATTACTTTCCCAGTGGCCGGCCCATTCGGCTGCGGGCTGGGTGACTTGCTCTACCAAGCGACCCAAGTGAGCGGCTGGCAATACTTGGCCGATCCGGAAGTGACGGCCTGCACCACCGGGATGCGGACCGCCAAGCCGCTGACCGGGCGGGAATGGGTCGCCGCGATGGAGCGCTACCTGACCCAGAACCCCCACGCCCAAACTTCCTCCACGGGGCCGACGAAGTGGATCGGCCAGCTCACGCTGGTGCGCTTTCCCGAACAACGGGTCGTGCTGGTGCTGCCGGTGGCCGGCTTGGCCGAATTTCGGCGCACCAACGGCCTTCGGGCGGACGATCCCCGGTTTCAACCACCCCCGCCGTTGCCGACGCGCGGTTGAGGTCGCCGCACCGCCGGCCGGTGCTTTCCGCCCTTGGCAAGACGGGCGGCGCAGTTATGTTGTTCCCGACAACCACCCTATGGTATGACGAACCAACCCAACTCTCCGACCCGCGGACCCGTCTCCCGTCGCGGGGCCGTGCAACGATTGGCCGCCGCCGGCCTGGCCCTCGGAGCGTCCGCAGCGACCACCCACACCATGAACGCCTCCCCCACCCCGGCCGCGCCGGAGCCTTTCCGCGTCACCAAGGGCCGGATCCGACAATCCGCCGTGTGGTGGTGCTTCAAACCCATGACGGCCGACGAGTTGGCGGGTCACGCCGCGGCCCTGGGCATGCCGGCAATTGAGTTGGTGCCCCCGGAGGAATGGCCGAAGCTGCGGCAACGCGGTCTCACCTGCGCACTCGCGCCGAGCCATGGCTTCGCGAAGGGCTTCGCCCACCGGGAGGAGCACACGGAGTGCCTGGCGATGTTGCACGAACGCATCGACCAAGCAGCGGCGGCGGGCGTGCCGAGCGTGATCACCTTTTCCGGGTTCCGCCGCGGTTTGTCCCCAGCCGAAGGCCGGGCCAACATGCTGGACGGATTACGGCAAATCGCCGGTCATGCAGAAAAGCAAAAAGTCACGGTTTGCCTCGAAATGCTGAACTCCCGCGTGAACGCCGAGATGCGCGGACACCCCGATTACTTCTGCGACGACATCGACGCCGCCGTGGAAATCTGCCGCACGGTGGGGTCGGAACGGGTCAAAGTCTTGTTCGACATTTATCATGTCCAGATTATGCACGGGGACATCATCAGCCGCATCCGGCAACACCACCCATGGATCGGCCACTACCACACGGCGGGAAACCCCGGCCGCGTGGAATTGGACACCACCCAGGAGCTTTATTATCCGCCGATTATGGCGGCCATCGCAGAGACCGGTTACCACGGCTTCGTCGGGCACGAGTTCATTCCCACCCGCGATCCGGTGGCCGGCCTGACCGAGGCGGTGCGGCTGTGTGATGTGTAATCTCCGCGTTCGCCGACACGATTTAACCGGGCGGACACCAACCCGCCCTTGCGTTTCCCCGGGTTCTAAATTATTTGTTCCGCAGCTTGAAAAAACCGGACCGCCCTGAAATACCGCGCAAGACGATCTATCGTCTCTCCATTTACTCACGCTGCCTGGCCCGCCTGCGGGAGAATGGCCTGCGCACCGTTTCCAGCGAGGCGCTCGCCAAAGTGGCGGGGGTGAAATCCACGCAGTTGCGCAAGGATTTGACCTATTTCGGCCAGTTCGGCACCCGCGGCTTGGGCTACGAGGTCGAGGAGTTGTTCCAGATGATCTCGGCGCAGTTGGGCACCAAGAGCCTGCAACCCGTGGTCCTCGTGGGGGTCGGCAACCTGGGCTTGGCGCTGCTCTCCTACCGAGGATTTGAAAAGGAAGGCTTTGAAATCATCGCCGCCTTCGATATCGATCCCCTGCGCAAACGCGACAAAAAGCCCGACCAACCCCTCCTGGGCATGGACGAACTGGAGGCCATTATCCACGACCGCGGCGTGCGCATGGCCATTCTGACCGTCGACGCCCCCTCCGCCCAGGAAGTCACCAACCGCCTGGTCAAAGCAGGAGTGACCGGCATCCTGAATTTCGCCCCCCTCGTGCTCCACGTTCCTGAGGACGTCATGGTCAACAACGTCAACCTGGCCATCGAGTTGGAAAATCTCAGTTACTTCATCCAAGGGTAAGGGCGGCAACCTTGCTGGGAGCACCCTGCAAGCGGGCGGTGGAAAAAAGCCCTTGCGCAGCCGGGCGCCGATGCCATCCTTTTGAGCCCATGCACCGCGACCTGCCGGAGCTTTGCCGCCACCACGATCTGCTCCTGATCGTGCTCGACACCTTGCGTTATGACGTGGCGGTGGCCGAATGGCGGGGCGGGGGGACGCCCCACCTGGCCCGGCGTCTGCCGGCGGGCTGGGAAGAGCGGCACACGCCGGGCAGTTTCACCTACGCGGCGCATCAAGCCTTTTTCGCCGGTTACCTCCCCACCCCGGCGGCCCCCGGTGCCAACCCCACCCGTTTGTTCGCCGCCCGGTTTGCGGGCAGTGAAACCACCGGCCCGGGCACCAAGGTGTTTGACGCGCCGGACCTGGTGACGGGCCTGCGGCAGGAAGGGTGGCGGACCGTATGCATCGGCGGGGTCGGGTTCTTCAACCTGCGCAATCCCCTGGGCCGGGTGTTGCCGGGTTTGTTCGAGGAAGCTTATTGGGAGGAGCGCTTCGGCGTCACGGACCCGGAATCAACCCGCCATCAGTTTGAGTTTGCGGCGGAGCGGCTGGCAGCGCCGGACCCGCGCCCGCTTTTTCTCTTCATCAATCTCTCCGCCCTGCATCAACCCAATTACTTTTACCTGCCGGGCGCGACAAGCGACAGCCGGGAAAGCCACGCGGCGGCCCTGCGCTATGTGGACAGCCAATGGCCGGTGCTGGAGGCCGGGCTCGCCCGCCGGCCGCGGCCCACTTTTGCGATCGTCACTTCCGACCACGGCACCCTTTACGGCGAAGGGGGGCGGCACGGCCACCGCCAGGGGCATCCGGTGGTGTGGACGGTTCCGTATGGCGAGATGTTGCTGCCCCTCACGGCGCCAGCCGGTCACCCATGAGCCGCACCTTGCGCGAATGGGCCGCCTCCGGGGGACGGTTCCAAGCGTACGCCTACGCCTACCCCCACAAGACCGCCTACCGCCGGCTCCAGCCGCCGCGCGAACTGGCGGAAGTCTGGTCCGGAGAGGATCGCTCCGCGTTGTTCTTATACGTCCATGCGCCGTTTTGCGAGGCCCGGTGCGGGTTCTGCAACCTCTTCACCACCACGTCCCCCGGCGCCGGGCTGGTGGGCCGGTACCTGGACGCCCTGGAACGACAGGCGGAAGCGGTCGCTGAAGCCTTGGGCGGCGCGGCCCGGGTGGCACGGGTGGCCATTGGCGGAGGCACGCCCAGCTTTCTGACGGGTCCGGAATTGGCACGCCTGGATGGCATCCTGCGGGGGCACTTCGGCGCGGCGGAGGAGCCTTTGCCGCGCGCGATCGAGGCCTCCCCGGGAACGGTGGGCGCGGAGAAAATTGCGCAATTACGGTCACTGGGCTTCACGCGGGTGAGCCTGGGGGTGCAAAGTTTCGTCCCCGCGGAATTGCGCGCCCTGGGCCGCCCGGAGACCGTGGCCAACGCCCGGCGCGCCTTGGAACTACTCGCGGCCGCGAAGTTTCCCTGCCTGAACGTGGATCTCATCTACGGCATGCCCGGGCAAACGCCCGGCTCCTGGCAAACCTCCCTGGATGAAGCCCTGGCCGTGGCGCCACAGGAGATTTACTTATACCCGCTGTATGTCCGGCCTTTGACCGGCCTGGACCGCCGCGGTCACCGTCCCACTGACGAACGCCTGGCGTTGTACCGCCAAGGACGGGATTACCTCCGGGAGCAGGGTTATCGGCAAATCTCCCTGCGGTTGTTCCGCCGGGAGGATTACCAACCCGCCGAAGGGCCGGTGTACTGCTGCCAGGAAGACGGGATGGTGGGACTGGGCCCCGGAGCGCGATCCTACACGACGGCGCTCCACTACTCATCGGAGTACGCGGTCGGGCGGGCGGGAGTGGGCGCGGTCATCGCGGACTTCCTGCAACGCAGCCGCCGGGAGATGAGCCGGGTCGATTACGGCTTCGCCCTGGACCGGGAGGAACAACAACGCCGCTACGTGCTCAAATCCTTATTGCGGGCGGAGGGATTGGACCGCGCGGCCTACCAGGCTTTTTTTGGCACCACACCGGACGCCGATTTCCCCGAACTGGCCGAACTGTTGGCGGAGGGATGGGCCCGCGCGGAGGAGGGGAAACTGCAACTAACCGAAGCGGGTTTGGAGTTCTCCGACGTGGTCGGGCCGTGGTTGTGGTCGGCGCGCGTCCGGGAGGAGATGGCCCGTTTTGAATTGCGATGAAGCCCCCGCCAGCCCATTGGTCCATCCTCTACCGCGGCCCGCTCTCCAGTTGCAATTACGCGTGCGGTTACTGTCCCTTCGCCAAGACCCGGAACACGCCGGCCGAGCTGCGGGATGACGCGGAGCGGCTCGCGCGCTTCGCGGCCTGGGCCGGCGGCCGGGCCGAGAAATTGGGCATTCTGTTCACCCCCTGGGGGGAGGCGCTCGGGCACCGTTACTACCAACAAGCCTTGGCCGCCCTCAGCCACACTGGCAACGTTCGCCGGGTGGCGATCCAAACCAATCTTGCCCATCGCTTGGATTGGGTGGCGGACGCGAATCCCGCCACGCTGGCCCTGTGGTGCACCTTCCATCCCACCGAGGTGAACCGGGAGCGGTTCGTACGCCAATGCCACCGGCTGGACGCCCGGGGGATTCGCTACAGCGTGGGGGTGGTGGGGGTGCGGGAGGCATTGGCGGAACTGGCGCCGCTGCGGGACCGCCTGCGGCCGGCGGTCTACGTGTGGGTGAACGCCTACAAGCGCACCCCCGACTATTACACCGCGGGGGAACTGGCCCGGTTGACCGCGTTCGACCCGTGGTTCCCGCTCAACAATCGCCGCCACGCCAGCCGGGGCCGGGCCTGCCGCACCGGGCACACGGTGTTCAGCGTGGACGGCGCCGGGGACGCGCGGCGGTGTCATTTCGTCCGGGACATCATCGGCAATATCTACGCGCCCGATTTTGCGGCGCGCCTGCAACCCCGTCCGTGCCCCGCGGAGACTTGCGGCTGCCACATCGGCTATGCCCACTTGGAACATTTGGAGCTGGAAAAGGTCTTCGGCGCGGGCTTGTTGGAGCGCATTCCGTCGCCCGCTTGAACCGCCGGCCAGGATCGGTTAATTTCCTCCCATGTTCGGCCTAAATCGCACCAAAAAGCCGCCCAAAGTTTGGCGGCAAGGGGATGTCTTTCTCATTGCCCGCGCCGAGGCCTTGCCCAAGTATCGCGCCGCGGTCCCGCCGGTGCTGGCCGAAGGGGAAGTCACCGGCCACGCGCATCGACTCGCGGACCCCGCGGCGGCGCAGCTGTACCGGTCCGGACTCCAGTTGTATTTGGAGGTGTCCGCCCGGAGCGCCAGGATCGTTCACGAGGAGCACGGCCCCATCGACCTGCCGCGGGGGATTTATGAGGTGCGCATCCAACGCGAATACATTCCCGGAGCCGATCAACGGGTGCGCGACTAAGGTATTCCGATGCCCACGCTCAAAGCCCCCGAGGCGGCGCGTTTGATCGCCGCCGGCACCGCCCCCGCGGGAATCACCACCGGCGTGCTGGATCTCACCTGGCAAACCGGGCGGCCACCGGTGCGGCTCCCCGCCGGGTTGCATTGTTATTCCCTCAATTTGACCGGCCAACCGCTCACCACCCTGCCGGCGGATTTGCGCGTGGACCACCGGCTGGAGCTGACGGATTGCCGGCAACTCACGGTCCTCCCGCCCGGCTGGCGGATTGGCACCCTGCTCCTGACACGCTGCCAGAAGCTCACCGCCTTGCCGGGGGACCTGCACGTGGATTTCCTGGGGTTGGAGGGTTGCACCGCGCTGCGGGACTGGCCGGCCGACACCCGCGTGACCCACGGCTGGGTCCGGGCGCGGGGCTGCGTCGAACTGGACGCCCTGCCGCCCGGCCTCGGGCCGCTCTCCACGCTGGACCTGCGCGGTTGCGCGCGGCTGAAGTCGATCCCGGAGGGCGTGACCGTAGGCTCCTGGGTCGATGTGGGCGGCACGGGGCTCACCCGCCTGCCGGCCTCGCTGGCCGACGCGGGCTTGCGGTGGAACGGCGTCGTGGTGACGCCGCAAATCGCCTTCGCCCCGGAAACACTGACCGGCGAAGTAATCCTGGCCGAGCGGAACACCGAAGTGCGCCGGATCATGATCGAGCGCGTCGGCCGGGAACACTTTCTGCGGTCCGTGAATGCAGCAGTGCTCGACACCGACCGGGACCGGGGCGGCGAACGGCGGCTCTACCGCGTGGACCTTCCGAACGATGAGCCGCTGGTTCTGGTCTCCCTGCACTGCCCCTCCACCGGCCGGCATTACTTGGTCCGGGTGCCCCCCACCATGACCAGTTGCCATGCCGCCGTGGCCTGGACCGCCGGTTTTGACGATCCGAAACTTTACGCGCCCGTGGCGGAGACCTGAGCCGGGGCGGCCCCGTTGGCGGCCAACACTTCCCAGGAGTAGGTGTCACGGCCCTCGTGCAACAATCGCGGCAACAGGTCGCCAAAAGCGTTCACCTCCAGGACGCGCACCGTGCGAAAATCCGGCTCCACCAGCACGTCCAAGCCGGCGGACAACGCGCCCGGAAACGCCCGCGCCATCGTTTGTTCGCATACGGTCAACAACCGCGCCCAGCCCGCCGGGCCCATGCGCTCCTGGACCGCCGCGACTTCGGCCTTGCCACCCCCCAGCAGCGAATTGGTCAGCGGCCCCCGGCCCAATCGGACCATGACCTGCCGGGCGCGTCCGCCAATGACCACCACGCGCAGGTCGAACGGACCGCCGGCCAGCCCCGCCTTGGGCACCCACACCTGCGCCAAACACCGTTCCGCCACCACCGCCGACACCAACCGCCGCACTTCCGTCAGGCCGCGCCACACCTGAATCCGCCGCCGATTGTAGAGTCGCACCTCCCCCTCCGCCGCGGTCAATTCCAGGGTGGAAAACGCCTGCACCCCGCCCCGCCCCGCCTCCAGTGCCACCACGCCCGAAGCCGAGGAGCCGTGACATGGCTTGAGAAACACGCGGCTTCGGCCGGCCTGCCGCATGAGTTCCCACAGATCGTCAAAATCCCGCGGCACCCCCAGTGCGGGCGGCACCGGCACCCCCGCCCCCTCCAAGGCCGCTTGGCAAGCCGCCTTGTCGCCCATGAGCAACACTTGGGCGGGTGGCGTCAACCAACGCCCGGCCCCGCCCGTGCGGTTCGCCCACGCGGTCAATTCCTCCAAAGTTGCCCGCCAGCCCAAAAACCATTGGCGCATCGGCAGCACGCGCCCCGGGTCAAGCGACAGGGCCGCAACCGCCCCGGCCGACCAGCGGCGCCACCGCCCTTCGCCCTCCGGTTCCGCCAAATCCGCTCCGCGAAGGAGCAGTTGTTGTTCCACCGGCCAATTGCGACCCGGCGATTCGAGCCGCAGATGCGGCAGACCGTCCGGAAGCAAGTGTTCCCAAGGCACCCTGCCCGCCACCCATAGCCAGGGCACCAACCGGGGACGCTGACGCCGGAGTCGGCCCAGCGCTTGACTGAAACCTTCCACGCGCCGCGATTCCGGATTGCAGAAGAGCGCGAACTCGGCGGGCGCCGGGTCATTCCCCCACCGCGACGTAACGATCCTCCTCCGGAGTTTGGCTGTCCTGCGCCTCGGCCACATCCACAAATGGCAGCGCCTGTTGCAACGCCCGCGCCACGCGCGGCGAGAGGTAATGATGGCGCAAATTCAACCGCTGCAACCGCCGCAGGGCCGGGTTGGCCAGCAACGCCGCGCCTCCCGCATCGCCCAAATTACCCAGCGATAAATCCAACCCCTCCAACTGCTCCAAAATCGGCGCGCCAGCCAGACCGGCGGCAAGGGCATCCGCCAGCTCACTGTCGCGCAACCCCAAATGGCGCAGGCGGGGAAACAATTTTCCGGACAACAGCGATTGCAGATCCAGCAGGGTCACGTCGCCACCATAGCTCGGCGTGCCGAGCCAAAGTTCCAGCGTTTCCAGGGCGGGGAAATCCCCCGCCAACACCTCGCCCAGCAAGGCCGGCGGCAGGCCGCCGGTTTCAATCGTGAGCGAGCGCAGCCGCGCGTGCCGGGGGCGCCGGCCCAAGCTCAAGCGGTTCGTGCCCCGCAACCGCAGATGTTCCAAGCCGGGGTAGGCCGTGAACAAGGGGGAGACATCCGTTTGGTTGATCCACGAAACCTCGCATTCCTCACTCACCAGGTCCCCGAGAAAAATCCCCCGCAGGGCCGGCAAGCATTCCCGGGCGGTCACCAACGACTCCACGACCTCTTCGGCGGTGTCTTCAGGGGATTCGGCAAAAAACTTCCCGATAACGATCGCCGGGGTTTGCTCCACCCCCGGTTGCTCCAGGAATGCGGCGAACAATTCCGTGAAATCCATCGTGGCATCCCAATCCAATGCCAGACGGAAAATGGTGCGGGACCAATCCACGGGCTTCTCCCCGGCCTCCTCCGGCGCAAACAGCCGCACCGGAAAGCCGAGCCACTCGGTCGCATGTTCCGTGATCATAAGTGACGGCACGCTACCCGCAAACCGCGGCCTTGTCAGCAGCGAATTGCCGCCGGCGCAACCCCGCCCGCGGCGGGGGAATCCACTCCGGACCAAGCGGATTTGGCCTTCCCATGGCGCCGCGGGGACAAAATTCGGGTGGAAAAAGGCCACGGAAAACGGACACTTGGACTTGCTTTCCCCCCGTGGGAGAGCAAGTTTGAATTTGCACTATGGGACGCACGAATTTCTTGGTCGCGGCTGGGCTGGCGCTGGGTGGTTGGGCCGCGGCGGCCGCCAACCCGCCGGTCGATTTTTTTCACGACATCCAACCGGTGTTGCGGGAGGCGTGCCATTCGTGCCATGGCCCGGAAAAGCAGAAGGGCGGGCTGCGGTTGGACGTGCGGGAGCGGGCCTTGCAGGGCGGGGAGGACGGGCCGGTGTTGCAGGCGGGGCACGCCACGGCGAGCGCGCTGATCCAACGGTTGCTGACGAACAACGTGGCGGCGCGGATGCCGTTCAAGGCGGAACCCTTGCCGGCGGAAAAAATCGCCTTGCTGCGAAGGTGGATCGACGAAGGGGCGGTCTGGCCACCACCAGCGGCAACCAACAACGTGGTGGAAGCCGCCCGGCATTGGGCCTTCCAACCGCTGCGACCCGTGGAGCCGCCGGCCGTGAAAAGCACCGACTGGCCGCGGACCCCGGTGGATCATTTCATTTTGGCGCGCCTGGAGGCGCAGGGAATCACGCCAAACCCCGCGGCGGAGCGGCGGGTGTTGGTGCGGCGGGCGTATTTGGACCTTACCGGACTGCCGCCCACCCCCGAAGCGGTGGATGCGTTCGTGGCCGATGCGGCGCCGGACGCGTTCGCCCGGTTGGTGGACCAGTTGCTGGCCTCCCCACATTACGGGGAGCGGTGGGCCCGTCATTGGTTGGACACGGCGCGCTTCGGCGAAAGTCACGGTTTTGAGCAGGATTACGACCGGCCCTATGCGTATTGGTACCGCGATTTTGTCATCAAAGCTTTCAACGACGGCATGCCCTTCGACCAGTTCATCCGCTGGCAGTTGGCGGGGGACGAATTCGCGCCGGAAGATCCGTGGGCCCTGGCCGCCACGGGATTCCTCGGAGCGGGAGTGTTCCCCACCCAGTTGACCGAAGCCGAATTCGAACCCGCGCGCTACGACGAATTGGACAATATGGCCGGCACCACCGGCACCGCCATGCTCGGCCTGACCGTGGGCTGCGCGCGGTGCCATGACCACAAGTTTGATCCGATCTCGAGCCACGACTATTACCGTTTCATCGCGACCTTCGCCAAAACCATCAGGAGCAATGTCGAATTGGATTTCACCCCCGAAAAGCACCGCCGGGAAAAGGCGCGGTTCGACGCGGAGCACGCGGCCCTGGTCGCGGCGCGGGACTGGTTCGAGCGCGAAAAACTGCCCGCCTTGTTCGCGGACTGGCTGCAAAACGCCGGCACCGCGGATCTGGTGCTGCCGGATTGGACCCGGATGGAATTGGACGGTTTCCGCTCCACCGGCGGGGCGACTTTGACGCCGCAGGCCGACGGTTCGGTGCTCGCCACGGGCAAGAACCCGGACCACGACACTTTCGTGTTCGAGGGGCACACGAGCGCCACCAACGTGACGGGCATCCGCATCGAGGCGCTCGCCGATTCCTCGCTCCCCCACGGCGGTCCCGGGCGGGCGGGCAACGGCAATTTCCAATTCACTGACCTGCAGGTGAGCGCCGCGCCGCTGACGGGCGAAGGCGCGCCGGTGAAAGTGGCACTCACGCAGCCGCGCGCAACCTTTGAGCAAAACGCGAGCCTGGCGGTGGCCAAGGTGGTGGACGGCGATCCGGCGTCCGGGTGGGCGGTGGACCCGCAATTCGGCACCAACCATGCCGCGGCGTTCCGCTTCGCCGAACCGGCGCAATTTCCCGGCGGAGTGAAATTGACGGTCACCCTGGCGTTCAACGGCAACCAAAAGCACACCATTGGCCGGCCGCGGTTGTCGCTGGCCACCGGGCCGCTGCCGACGGAGTTGCGCGGCCCGGGGGCGGCGCCCGAATTGCGCGCCGCGCTGGCGGCCCGGGCGGCCGCGCCGGGCGGGGCGAACCTGGGCGCGGCGCAACGGGAACTCCTCCGGGAGTGGTACCGGCCGCGCGATGCCGCCTGGCAGCGCCTCGACGCCGCGGTGCGCGAGCATCTCCGCGGCCAACCCAAAGCCGCCGTGGAAAAAGTCATGGTAGCCAGCGAGGGTTTCAAGCCGATCCCCCATCACGCCGATGACCGTGGTTTCCCGCACTTTTACGCCCAGACGTTTTTCCTCAAGCGCGGCGACACCCGGCAGAAGGCGGAAGAAGTTATGCCCGGTTATTTGACCGTTTTGAATCATGCGCCTGACGGCGATGGCCGCTGGCAGGCCGCCGCTCCGGCGGGCAGCCGAACCTCGTGGCGCCGAAGGGCGTTGGCCAATTGGATCACCGACTCGAAGTTTGGCGCCGGGGATTTGCTGGCCCGGGTGGCGGTAAACCGCGTGTGGCAGCATCATTTCGGCCGGGGTTTGGTGGCCACCGCGAACGATTTCGGCACCCAGGGCGCGCGGCCGAGCCATCCCGAATTACTCGACTGGTTGGCGGCGGATTTCCAAGCGCACGGCTGGGATGTGCGGCGGTTGCACCGGCTCATCATGAACAGTGCCACCTACCGCGAAAGCGCCGACCGGGATGCCGCCCGCGGGCAAACGGATCCGGAAAACCAGGGCTACTGGCATTACTCCCGCCAACGCTTGGAAGCCGAGGCCATCCGGGACTCGACCCTGGCGGTCAGCGGCCAATTGGAGGACCGCCTTTACGGCCCGGGAACGTTGGATGAAGGCATGCGGCGGCGCAGCATCTACTTCTTTGTGAAGCGCAGCCAGTTCATCCCCCTGCTGCAACTCTTCGACGCCCCCGACCCGTCGGTGAGTGTGGGGGGACGCACGCCCACCACAGTGGCGCCGCAGGCGCTCTTGTTCTTGAACAACCCGCGGGTGCGCGAATACGCCCGGGCTTTGGCCGCCCGCCTGGCGCCGGCGGCGGCGGAATCCCCGGCCGCGGCCATCACGCTGGGCTACCGGCTCGCCCTGGGCCGCGCCCCCACGGCGGCCGAACTGGCCGCGGCCACCGGCTTCCTCCAACAACAAGCAGCGCGGTATGCCGAAGCCCCGGCCGGCGAACGCGCGGAACTGGCGCGGGCCGATTTCTGCCAAGCGTTGTTTGGCTTAAACGAATTCATTTATTTGGAGTAACCCCATGCCGTCCCCCTTTCCCCCCACTCCGCCGTTCCGCATGAACCGCCGCGCCGCCCTGCAACGGGCGGGCGCGGGTTTTGGGCTGCTAGCCCTGGCGGGCCTGCTCGACCAACAGGGCTGGCTCAATCCCGCCGCCGGCGCGGCCACCGCGACCCCGGCCGCCGGCGGTCCGCTGGCCCCGCACCCACCCCATTACCCGGCCCGCGCCAAGGCCGTCATTTGGTTGTTTATGAACGGCGGTCCGAGCCAGGTGGATACTTGGGATTACAAACCCGAGCTCGCCAAACGGAATGGTCAAACCCTGGCCGGCATCGACAAGTTCACCGGGTTTTTCGCCAACGAAGTCGGACCGCTGATGCAATCGCCTTTCGCTTTCCAGCGGCACGGCCAGAGCGGCAGTTGGGTTTCGGAGATTTTTCCCCGCATGGCCCGGCACGTGGACAAAATGGCCTTTATCCATTCGCTCCACACCACCTCCAACAACCACAGCCCCGCCCTGTTCGCGATGAACACCGGCGTGACGCGCATGGGCGCGCCATGCGTCGGGTCATGGGTGAATTACGGCCTTGGTTCGGAAAATCAAAACCTGCCGGGTTTTGTGGTCATGGCCGATCCGTTGAACCGGGGCCTGCCCAAAGGCTACGCGCAGAATTGGGGCGCGGGCTTTCTGCCCAGCGTTTACCAAGGCACCTTCCTCCGGCCCCACGGCGAACCGATCGACAACCTCGTTCGACCCCATGGGATGTCCGACCCGGCGCAGCGCGCGCAGTTGGACCTGCTGGCCCAGCTCAACCGGGCGCACTTGCCGCCGGAGGGCGACAACGAGTTGAACGCGCGCATCGAAAGCTTTGAACTCGCCTACCGGATGCAGGTCACGGCCCCCGAGGCCTTGGAACTGGAGCGCGAACCGGCGCATATCAAGGCCCTGTACGGCGTCGATGAAAAACATTGCTCCCATTTCGCGCGGCAATGCCTGTTGGCGCGACGCATGGTGGAACGGGGCGTCCGCTTTGTACAGATTTACAGTGGCGGCACCGAGAACCAGTTGAGCTGGGACGGCCACAAAGATATCGCCGGCAACCACGGCGGGTTCGCCGCCGAAACCGACCAACCCATCGCCGCGCTGCTGACCGACCTGGAGCAGCGCGGCTTGTTGGACAGCACGCTGGTGATTTGGGGCGGGGAGTTCGGACGCCTGCCCATCTCCCAACCGGGCGGCAAGCCCGGCCGCGACCACAATCAACATGCGAACACCGTGTGGCTGGCGGGCGGCGGCGTGAAAGCCGGTTATCACCATGGCGCCACCGACGAGGTGGGCTTCAAGGCCGCGGATGACAAAGTGACCATCAACGACCTGCACGCCACCATCTTGCACCTGTTGGGCATGCAACACGACCGACTCACCTTCCGCTACAACGGGCGCGATTTCCGCCTCACCGACGTGGCCGGTGAAGTCATCCAAGCCGTCCTGGCCTGAACCGGATGCGCCGCCCGCCAACGAACGAACGGCGGCTGCGTTTGCTGCGGGTATTCCTGGCGTGGGCCGCGGTGGCCTGGGGCATTTCCATCGTGGGCGTCGTGGTGGGTTGGCCCACCGCGGTCCGGCGCTTGCGGGAATTGGGCGCCGGCCCCCTCCCCGATGATCCCATGCTGGATTACTGGCTCCGCATGACCGCCGGGATGTTCACCTTGGTGGGGCTCTGGTTTATGGTGCTGGCCATCTGGCCGCGCCGGTTTGCCGCCGCCATTGCGTGGTGGGGAACATTTCTGATCGTGGAAGGCTTGGTGCTGGCCGTCCACGCGTGCCGCCTCGGTTTGCCTTTTCAGCCCCCCTGGGTCGACGCCGCGAATTGCCTGTTGGCGGGTGGGCTAATCATTGCGTTTTCCGGGGCGGCCCGCGGCGTTCCCGAGAACAGACCTGCGCAGTCGCAAACTGCATCCAACAGCGTGGGGAAGCCGGAAATGGCGTCAACCGGGCGTTGACGACGGGGGCGGAAATTCATTAGCCTTGGGCGTAATGATAATTGCTCCGTCCCTGCTGGCCGCCAATTTCGGCCGGTTCGCGAGTGAATCCGTCCGGGTGGAAAAAGCCGGCGCGGAATGGCTCCACTTGGACATCATGGACGGGCATTTTGTCCCGAACCTTTCCTTCGGCCCGCAGGTGCT
>CAIYZC010000620.1 GCA_903930565.1 uncultured Pedosphaera sp. | reverse complement strand
GGCGACCAAGGGCGACTTGTTCATCGCGGTTTATTAGCCCGGCGGCCGGCCGGGGACAATCTTTATCGAGTTACATTTTGACTTGGAGACCGGCGGGGAGCGGCATAGTTTTCGCGGGGAGCAAACACATAAAATACCAACGATGAGCACACCGACGAAAATCGCCTTTTGCGGATTGGGAATCATGGGCGGGGGCATGGCCCGCCGGTTATTGGGGGCGGGCTTCGCCGTGACCGCGTACAACCGGGACGGGGCGAAGGCGGAAGCACTGGTGGCTTTGGGCGCGCGTCCGGCCGCCACCCCCCGGGAAGCGGCCGCCGCGAACGGCGGGGCGGAGGTTGTAATCGCCATGGTGGCGGACGACGCGGCGTCGCGCGCCGTGTGGTGGGGAGCGGACGGAGCCCTGGCCGGTCTGCGCCCCGGGGCGCTCGTCCTGGATTGCAGTACCTTGACCGTGGAGTGGGTCCGCGAATTGCATTGCGCCGTGGCCGGGGTGGGCGGGGAGTTTGTCGATGCGCCGGTGACGGGCAGCAAGGTGCAGGCGGCGAACGGGGAATTGAACTTTCTGGTGGGCGGAACGTTCGAAGCGGCGGAACGCGCCCGACCGGTCTTGGCCGCCATGGGCCGTTCCATCACGCACCTGGGCCCGGTAGGGAGCGGGGCCACGCTGAAACTGATCAACAATTTCCTCTGCGGCACGCAGTTGGTGGCCCTGGCCGAGGCGCTGGCCTGGTTGGAACGTAGCGGTCTGGACCGCGACCAAGCCCTCGCCTTTTTGACCAACGGAGCGCCGGGGAGTCCGCTGGTCAAAACCCTGGCGGCGCGCATGACGGCGGAGGATTACACTCCGAATTTCATGGTGCAATGGATGGCCAAAGACCTGGCCTACGCCCAAGCGGCAGCGGCGGCCCGAGGCGTCACGC
Organism: uncultured Pedosphaera sp.; assembly: GCA_903930565.1. Classification (GTDB taxonomy): domain Bacteria; phylum Verrucomicrobiota; class Verrucomicrobiia; order Limisphaerales; family Pedosphaeraceae; genus CAIXFN01. The sequence goes on along the minus strand of CAIYZC010000620.1, from coordinate 7,930 downwards.
TGGGCATGGGCGCGGCGGCAGGGGCGGCCTTTGCCACCGCGTTGGCGGCCGGGCGGGGGCGGCTGGACTTTTCGTCCGTGGTGGAGGATTACCGGCAGGCCGGGCCGGGAAAGCCAAGCGCGGGGGCTTGATCAGGCGAATTGGCCGGCGGCGTTGCCCGAGGCCCAGGCCCACTGAAAGTTGTAACCGCCGAGCCAGCCGGTGACGTCCACCACTTCGCCGATGAAGAAAAGCCCGGGCACGAGGCGGGAACCCATGGTTTTGGAGGTCAGCTCCCGGGTGTCCACTCCGCCCTTGGTGACTTCGGCGGTGGCGTAGCCTTCGGTGCCGGCGGGGCGGATTTCCCAGTGGTGCAGCAGTTCGGCGATGCGCGCCAATTCCGCCGGGGTGTGCCGGTTCATGGGCCGGGAGGGGGCGTGGCGGGCGCACCATTCCTGCGCGAAGCGTTGGGGCAGATGCTGGGCCAGGACGGTGCGGAGTTCCTTGGCGGTAGCGCGTTCGGCCGCCAGGCATTCGGCGGCGGAACGATCGGGAAACAGGTCCACCACCACCGCTTCGCCGGGCTCGCAATAATTGGAGATTTGGAGGATCGCCGGCCCGCTCAGACCGCGGTGGGTGAAGAGGAGGTGTTCGGCAAAACAGGTGCCGTTGGCGGAAACCGTGACGGGGATCGAGATGCCGCTCAAGGGGCCGAAGCTCTCCCGCTCGGCGGGGCCCCAAGTAAACGGAACGAGACCAGGGCGCGGCGGGATGATCGTGTGGCCAAATTGCCGGGCGAGCTGATAGCCGAAATCCGTGGCGCCGATCTTGGGAGCCGCCAACCCGCCCGTGGCCACGACCAGGGATTCGGCGGTGAATTGACCTTGGTTGGTGGTGGCGCTGAAACCGGCGGCGCTGTTTTCCACCACCGTGACACGGCAGTCCAGTCGGATTTCCACCCCGGCCAGCCGGGCCTCCCGCTCCAATAGTTCCACGATTTGGCGGGAACTGACGTCGCAAAACAGTTGGCCGAGTTTCTTTTCGTGGTAGGCGATGCCGTGCCGCTCGACCATGGCGATGAACTCCGCGGGCCGGTAACGCGCCAAGGCCGATTTGCAGTAATGGGGGTTGCTGGAGGCGTAATTCTCCGGCCCCGCATTCAGGTTGGTGAAATTGCAACGGCCGCCCCCGGAGATGAGGATTTTCTTCCCCAACCGCTCTTGATGCTCCAGCAGCAGCACCGAGCGACCGCGGCGGCCGGCCGTGATCGCGCACATCAGGCCCGCGGCTCCGCCGCCGAGGACGAGGACGTCAAATTGGGTTAAGGGGCCGGTGGGCGGGTTCAATCCCGCTTCTCCCGGGTTCGATTTTCCGGCGTGGCTTGGTATTCCTCGATCAAGTCCTTGATCGCCTGCGCATCGGTCTTGGTATGCCCGTGGCTGGCGAGGGGATCGGAGCCGCCGGAGGATTCAATCAGGATATCCGACCAAATCATCCCGGTGCGAATGTGGACCGAGGCCACCTTGAAGATGCTCATGCTGATTTCGTCCCGGCTGAACCAGGAGCGTTTGCGGCGCACGACCGCCTTGTCCGACACCTCGATGAGCGTGGGAAAGAGGAAATTCCCGCGCGTCCACCGACTGGCTTGAAAAGTATCAACCGGCATAGGCATTGGTTATGGGGCCGGACACCGGAAATGGAAACACAAATCGCGCGTGGTGCGTTTTCGGCCAACCCTCGGTGCCCCCTCCGGTGGCTTCGAGCCTCCGCAGCCCGCGCTTGCGAATGGCGCAGCCGGGGGGCCGGGAACGCCCTGCGCCGCCGCTCCGCCAAGCGGACGTTGACATCGCCGGGGATTTCGGCGAGCTTCGCCGCGCTCGAAGCTTTTCACCGGTCGCGCCGGCGCGCGGGGCGGGGGAGGGGAAGGGCAGCATTCAAAATGGGCAAAGCATTGATTATAGCGGAAAAGCCGTCGGTGGCGGGTGATATCGCGAAGGCCTTGGGCGGCTTTACCAAGCACGACGATTACTTTGAAAGTGATCACTTCGTGCTGTCCTCGGCGGTCGGCCATCTGTTGGAGCTGATCATTCCCGAGGAATACGAGGTCAAACGCGGCAAATGGACGTTCGCGCAATTGCCGGTGATTCCGCCCCGCTTCGCCCTGAAGCCGATTGAAAAGAACGAGGCGCGCCTCAAGCTCCTGACCAAACTGATCAAACGCAAGGATGTGGACGCGCTGATCAATGCGTGCGACGCCGGGCGGGAAGGGGAACTGATTTTCCGTTACATCGTGCAGCATTCCGAGTCCGCCAAGCCCATCAAACGACTCTGGCTGCAATCCATGACCCCGGCGGCGATCCGCGATGGTTTTGCGAGTCTGCGCAGCGACCAGGCCATGCTCCCGCTGGCGGCGGCGGCCGTCTGCCGCTCCGAGGCGGATTGGTTGGTGGGCATCAATGGCACCCGCGCCATGACCGCCTTCAACTCCAAAAGCGGCGGCTTCCATCTCACCACCGTCGGCCGGGTGCAAACGCCCACGCTGGCGATTTTGGTCGAGCGGGAGGAGAAGATCAAAAAGTTCGTCAGCAAGGATTATTGGGAAATCCACGGCACTTTCCAGGCCCAGGCGGGCGAATATGTCGGGCGCTGGTTCGATGAAAAATTTGTCCGCGAGAAAAAAGAGGGCGAATCGGAACTGAAACCCGAACGGGTTTGGGATCGGAAATTTGCGGAAAGCATTCGCACCAAGTGCCTGGGCCGGCCGGGCATCGTGACCGAGGAGAGCAAGCCGACCACGCAGTTGTCGCCCTTGCTGTATGATTTGACCAGCCTGCAGCGCGAGGCCAACGGCCGCTTTGGCTTTTCCGCCAAAAACACCCTGGGCCTGGCCCAGGCCTTGTATGAAAAGCACAAGGTGCTGACCTATCCGCGTACCGATTCCCGCGCGCTGCCGGAGGATTATCTGGGCACGGTCAAGAAGACCCTCGACGTGCTGGCGGACATCACCGGCTACAGCACCTTTGCGAGCCAGATTTTGCGGCAGGATTGGGTGCGGCCGAACAAGCGCATCTTCAACAACGCCAAGGTTTCGGACCATTTCGCCATCATTCCCACGATGGTCGCGCCCAAGCACCTCAGCGAGCCGGAGCAAAAGTTGTACGACTTGGTGACCAAGCGCTTCCTGGCGGTCTTTTATCCCGCCGCGGAATTCCTCGTGACCACGCGCATCACCCGGGTGGTGGGCGAGCCGTTTAAGACCGAAGGCAAGGTGATGGTCAACGCGGGTTGGCTCGCCGTCTATGGCAAGGAAGTGGCCTCGGAAGACACGCCGACGCTGGTGCCGGTCAAGCCCAACGAAACCGTCCAGACCACCCAGGTGGACGTCATGGCGAACCAGACCCGCCCCCCGGCGCGGTTCACGGAAGCCACGCTGCTCGGCGCCATGGAAAGCGCGGGCAAGCTGATCGAAGACGAAGAACTGCGCGAAGCCATGAGCGAGAAGGGTCTCGGCACCCCTGCCACGCGCGCCGCCATCATCGAAGGCCTGCTCTACGAGCAATATGTTCTGCGCAACGGCCGCGAGCTGCAGCCCACTGCCAAGGCTTTCTCGCTCATCACCCTGCTGCGCGGCTTGGACGTGCCGGAATTGGTGTCACCCGAATTGACCGGCAACTGGGAATTCAAGCTGCTGCAAATGTCCCGCGGGCAATTGCAACGGGCGGATTTCATGCGCGAAATCGCGGATGTGACCCGGGCGATTGTGGCCAAGGCGAAGGGCCATGAGAGCGACACGGTGCCCGGGGATTTCGGCACCTTGCGGGTGCCGTGCCCGAAGTGCGGCGGGGAAATCCGCGAGAATTACAAAAAATTCCAATGCCAGAAGTGCGATTTCGCCCTCTGGAAGATCGTGGCGGGCCGGCAATTCGACGTGACGGAGATCGAGGACCTGCTCACGCACAAGACCATTGGGCCGTTGCAAGGCTTCCGCAGCAAACTCGGTCGGCCCTTCGCGGCGGTGATCAAACTCAGCCCGGAAGGCAAACCGGAGTTCGACTTCGGCCAGGGGCAGACCAATCCGGATGGCACCACCGCCAAAGTGGATTTGAGCGGGCAGGAGCCGCTGGGCAAATGTCCGAACCCGAAATGCGACGGCAAGGTGTACGAGAACGCCATGGCGTTTTTCTGCGAACACTCCGTGGCCACGCCCCCGACCTGCCTGTTCCGCACCGGCAAGGTGGTCTTGCAGCGGGAAATCGAGCGGGCCCAAACCCTGAAATTGATCGCGACGGGCCGCACGGATTTGTTGCCCAAATTCATTTCCAAGAAAGGCCGGCCGTTTTCCGCCCACTTGGTGGTGGGGGACAAGGGGAAGGTGGGCTTCGAATTCGCCGCCCGCGCCCCCAAGGCGCCCGCCGGACCGAAACGCCGCGGCAAACCCGTGGCCGCCGAACCGGCGGCCTAATCCCGAACGGTGGCCATGCCGCGCCGCCCCAAAACTGAAGCTCCCACGCAGGTGCCGTTGGCGGAAGACGCCCGGATCGAAGAGTTTCTGGCGCACTTGGAAACCGAACGGGACGCCTCGCCGTACACCCGGCGGAATTACCGGCACGCGTTGACGGAATTCCAACGTTGGCGGGCCACGCAGGAACCCGGTACGGTGGATTGGGGAGCTGTGGAGCGGGAAGATTTTCGCTCCTATCTCCGGTATTTAGGGCGGGACCGCCTGGGCCGAGCCGCCATTCAACTCCGTTTCTCGGCTCTCCGTTCGTTCTACAAGTTTCTCATCCGGCGGGGCGTGGTGCCCGCTTCGCCCTTGCGCCGGCTCAGTTTGCCCAAGCGGGAAAAACGGCTGCCCAAGTTCCTCTCCGCCGCGCAGATGCTCGCCCTGCTGGAGGCGCCGCTGGCGCCGTTGCGCGCAAAGGCCCCCGACCGCCGCCCGGCCGGCCGCCCGGTGACGGCCGCCGTCTGCCACCGGGATGTGGCCATTCTGGAAACGATCTATTCCTGTGGTCTCCGCATCAGCGAATTATGCGGTTTGAAGGCGGAGGACCTTGATTGGTCCGCCGGCTTGGTGCGGGTGCTGGGCAAGGGACGCAAGGAACGACAAGTGCCAATCGGCGAGCCGGCGTTGGCCGCGATCCGCGCGTACTGGAGTTTGCTCGAGGCGTCGCCAGCGGGCGCGGAGCCGGTCTTTTTATCCACCAAACAGCCGCCCGGCCCGCTGCATCCGCGCATTTTGCAGAGCCGGCTCAAGCAGCACCTGGCCGCCGCGCAATTGGATCCCGGCCTCACCCCCCACAAACTCCGGCACAGCTACGCCACGCATTTGCTGGATGCCGGGGCGGATTTGCGCAGCGTGCAGGAGCTCCTGGGGCACGCCCATCTGGTTACCACGCAGGTTTACACGCACCTCACCACCGAGCGCCTCCGCCGCGCCTACAACGACGCCCACCCGCGCGCGTGAGCCCCGGCGAACCCTGCGGCCGGGTTACCGGGCCTGCAGTCGGTAAAAGGTTTGCGCGGCTTGGGCCGGGGTGGGGGAAGTGAAACGGAAAGTTCCCGGGGCGGTCTCGACCGGATTCCCCACCAACGTCCATTGCGATAGGGGGGCGTTGAGGTCCACGGTGCTCCACACGACGTAGCTTCCACCGGGCGGGCCGGTGAAGTTGAATTGAAAATGACCGTCACCGGGCAATTGCCCGTCGGCAATCTGCAAACTCCCCATTTGGATCACGGCCAATCCGGTCGCGCCGGGGGGGGCGGCCTGGGTGACGGGGATGGATTGACCCAGCAGGGTGATATGGGCCAACCGGCTGGCGTGGGCGGTATTGGCCGCAAGGGCGAAGTTGACAATGCCATTGGTGACCGCGGTGATCGTCAACCAAGGTTGGTCGCTAGCGGGGGCAAAGGCCTGGACCAGGTTGGCGTTCGCCGGCACCACCGCCGGCAGCGCGTCCACGCCGGCGCCGGCGGGTTCGGAACGCGGGGTGGGGTTCACGAAGGCGCGGGGCAGGGCCACCAGCCGGTTGTCCAGCGTGTCGGTCGCGTACACGTTCCCCGCCTGGTCCACCGCCACGCCCGCCGGATAGGCCAGGCCCATGCCCAGCAAGGTGGTGGACTGGCCGTTCGCGGGCGACCAACGTTTAATGTCGTTGTTGTAGGTGTCGGCGAAGTAGAGCGCGCCGCCACCGTCCACCGCGAGGGCGAAAGGATAGCTCAGGCCGGTGATCGGCAGCCCCGGCGCGCTGGTTCCGCCGGGGGGCCCTTTTCGGATCAGGCTGTTGCCGGTGTCGGCGAGATAAAAGTTCCCGGCAAAGTCCACCGCCACTCCGTACGGCAGCGACAAACCGGAGAGCGGCAGGGTTTGCACCGTGCCGCCAAGGGGCTGCCAAACCCGGATGTCGCTATGGTAGGTGTCGGCCACGAACACGTTGCCCCCCGCGTCCACCGCCACCCCCTCGGGTGAAAGCAATCCGTAGGTGAAGAGGGTGCTCACGGCCGCGGTCACCGGGGACCACTGCTTGAGCGCGTTGTTGCCCGTGTCGGCGATATCGACATTGCCCCAAGGGTCCACGGCGACACCACTCGGACCGGCCAAACCGTTGGCCGGCAACGTGGTGAGGGAACCGTCCAGCGGCGACCAAAGCTTCACGGCATTGTTGTCCGTGTCCGCGATATAAATGTTGCCCGAGGGGTCCGCCGCCAAGCCCTGGGGGTAATTCAGCCCCGAACCCACCAAGGTGACCGCGCCCGCCGCCACATAGTTCGCGCCCGCCTGCGTCACCAACAGCGGTCGGCCAGCCACCAGCAAGGTGCCAGTGCGCGGGGCGCCGGAGTTGACGTCAAAAGTGAAGGTCACGTTGGTGGAAGTGTTTCCGGCCAAACTTCCCGAAGGCAGATGCAACCAAGCGGAATTCGCGCCGACAGAGGCCGTCCAGCCCGGCACGAAGGGGCTGAGCAACAAGGTCACACTGTCGGAGCCGGCCGACGGCCCCTCCAAGAGGGAAGACGCACCCAGCCGATTGGGGTTGGAATTCGCCAGCAGCGCGCTCCAAAAGCCGCCCGCTCCCGCAAAGCCCCCGTCCGGGGCTGCCGCCAGGCTGCCCGCATCGCCTTGACCCACGGCGCCCGAGGTTTGCCAAGCCCCGCCGGCACTGGTGCCCCCGCCGGCGGCGATGGCGGTGCGAAAGGCGGCAAAGCCCTGGCCCTGCGCCGCCAAGGGCGGGAGGAGCAGCAGACCGAGGAGGAGTGGGCAGCGATTCATAGGCTGCTTATTGCTTTTCCGAGAGCGCCTTAATCATGGCGGCCAGTTCCGCCACGCGCGCTTCCAAGGCATCCACCCGGTCGCTCTTGGCTTTTAGTTGCTCACTCTGGGATTGCAACTGCGCGATCCGGCCGTCCTTGGCACGGCCGGCTTGGTCCAATTCCTTGATGGCGTTCACCATGGTCCAAATGATCGGATCATTGTTCACCACCAGATAGCCGGCTTCGTTTTCCTGAACCGACTCAGGAATGGCGGCCCGGGCTTGTTGCGCCACCACGCCGATGTAATCGGGCTCGGAGGGCAAGCGGAGCGGGTTGTCGGACTTGTAGTGGTAGTGGACGGGTTGGAGACCGGCCAGGGCGCCGAGGCCGGGGGTGAAATCCACCCCCACGTTTTTCAAGCGGGCGTCGGAAAAGGTGGTCCAAGATCCGCCACCGGGTTTGTCCGCCGTGCCGTTCACGCTCAGGGTGGAATCCGGCGAAGTCGTGTTGATGCCAACCCGCCCACCGTTGGCATAAAGCGTGGGATTTTGCACCAGCAAGTAGCCGGTGAGGGTGGTGGGTCCGGCCACTTGGAGGGTGTTGTTCAAGACCGCCGGACCGGTGAGGGTGGCGGTTCCAGTCACCTGTAAGGTGGAATTGAGCGTGACCGCAGCCTGGGCGCGAAAAGATCCGGCCACATCCAAAG
>CAIYZC010000619.1 GCA_903930565.1 uncultured Pedosphaera sp. | reverse complement strand
CCTACCGGGTCGGCGGCCGGCTCACCATGTAGGGCGTCAGCAAGGAAGTGGCGCTCGAGGTCAAGGCCCTCGGCGGTGGTCCGGGCATGAAGGGGGCGGCGATTTCCGGGTGGGAAGCCAGGCTGACGCTGGACCGGCGCGATTTCGGCATTACGGCCGACCAGGGCATGGTCGGCAACACGGTGGACGTGCTGATCAATGTGGAAGCGGATTTGCGCAAACCTTAGTCCGGGGGCGGGCCGGGCCGCCACCCCTACACGCTATGTACGCGATGGTGCTGAAGAAAATCGGGGCCTTGCTGGAATGGACGGAGCTCCCGGATCCGCAGCCCGGACCGGGCGAGATTGCCATGGAGGTGAGCGCCTGCGGGGTGTGCCGCACCGATCTGCACGTGGTGGACGGCGAACTGCCCAATCCGCAAGTGCCGATGATTCCGGGACACGAAATTGTCGGCCGGGTGAGTGCGCTGGGGGACGGGGTGACGGGCTTGCAAGTGGGGGAGCGCGTGGGCATTCCCTGGCTGGGGCATACGTGCGGGGTTTGCCGCTATTGTTTGGAACAGCGGGAAAATTTGTGCGACCACCCGTTGTTCACGGGCTACACGCGCAACGGGGGCTTTGCCACGCACGCGATCGCGGACGCGCGCTTTGCGTTTCCGCTCGGGGAGGCCGGCGGCGATATCGGGCTGGCCCCGCTGCTGTGCGCCGGCTTGATCGGCTGGCGGGCGCTGAGCATCGCCGGGGCAGGCAAGCGGCTCGGACTCTACGGCTTTGGCGGGGCCGCCCACATCCTGGCACAAGTGGCCCAAGGGCGGGGGTGGACGGTCTTCGCGTTCACGCGCCCCGGGGATGCCACGAGCCAGGCGTTTGCCCGCAGTTTGGGGGTGAGCTGGGCGGGTGGTTCGGAGCAGCGGCCGCCCGAGCCGCTGGATGCGGCCATCATTTTCGCGCCGGTGGGCCAACTCGTGCCGGCCGCTTTGCTGGCGGTGGGGAAGGGCGGGCGCGTGGTGTGCGCCGGCATTTACATGAGTGACATCCCCAGCTTCGCGTATGAGCTGCTCTGGGAGGAGCGGCAGTTGGTCTCGGTGGCCAATCTGACGCGGCAGGACGGGCTGGATTTTCTGGGGGGCGCGCCGGGCATGGGGATCAAAACCAAGACCACCATTTATCCGCTCCGGGAGGCGAACCAAGCGCTCGCGGACCTGCGGGCCGGTCGCTTCGAAGGGGCGGCGGTGCTGGTGCCATGAAGACGAGGGGCGGCCGGGAGGGCGGCCAATCCGGGGAAGCGCAGGTCCGCCGATGACCCCGGACCCGCCGTCGCCCGCCGCCGCCGACGCGGGAACCACTTCCGCCACCGCGCAACTCGAAGTCGTGACCCCGGGGCGTGAGGGCGTGGTCCGCGTCGGTGGCGCCTGGCGTTTGAACGAACGGGTGCCTGCGTGGAAGAGCGTGGTCCAAAACCAAGCCGCGATGAAGGTGCGGGTCGTGCCGGACCAATTGGGCCGGTGGGACACCTCCTTGGTGTTGTTCCTGGTGCATGGCCGGGCTTGGTGCGCGGCGGCGAACCAGGAATTTGACGCGGCGGGTTTGCCCGAGAATTTGCAAAGCCGGTTGCGGCGGGTTGCCGGGAACAGCGCGGCGAAGCCCCCGACTAAAAGCGAGCTCAAGCCGTGGGACCGCCTGATCCAAGGGCTGGAGAAAAGGGCCGACCACGCCCGAGCCGGAGTTTCGTTCCTCGGCGAATGCACCTTGGGCTTCCTGGGGGCGGCCAGGAGGCCGCGCCGGTTTCGGTGGATGGATTGCCTGGTGGAGATGCAGCAGTGCTGGGCTTCCTCCCTGCCCATGGTGGGGCTGGTGAGCTTTTTGGTGGGGGTGATTCTGGCGTTTCAATCCGCGATCCAGTTGGCGCAATTCGGGGCCGCGATCTATGTGGCGGATTTGGTCGGCCTGTCGGTGGTCCGGGAGTTGGCGCCGATGATGGCGGCGTTCGTCGTGGCCGGGGGCACCGGGGCGCGGTTCGCGGCGCAAATCGGCAATATGAAAGTGGACTCGGAAATTGACGCCTTGGAGACGCTGGGGATTTCCTCCGTGGATTTTCTGGCGTTGCCCCGGCTGCTGGCCGTGACGGTGATGATGCCCATTCTGGCCTTGTATGCGGATGTGCT
>CAIYZC010000618.1 GCA_903930565.1 uncultured Pedosphaera sp. | reverse complement strand
CTGGCGCCCTCCCTCCAGGCGGCGGAGCCGCCGCTGCGGGTGCTGTTTTTGGGGGACAACCGCGCCCACCATCCCGGGGACCGTTTTAAACAACTCCAACCGGTGTTGGCGGCCCGGCACATTGATCTGGAGTACACCGAATCCCCCGCCGACCTTAACCCGGCCAAGCTCGCGGGCTACGACGGCTTGGTGGTTTACGCCAACTGGACCGAGATCGCGCCGGCCCAGGAGCAGGCGTTGCTGGATTTCGTGACGGCGGGCGGCGGTTTCATTCCGCTGCACTGCGGTTCGTTTTGCTTTCTGAACTCGCCGAAGTACATCGCCTTGGTGGGCGGGCAGTTCAAGAGCCACGGCACGGGCGTTTTCCGCGAGACGATTCTGGACGCCACGCATCCGATCATGGCGGGCCTTTCCCCGATCGAAAGCTGGGATGAATCCTACGTGCATACGAAGCCCAATCCCAACCGCAAAGTGCTGGCCGAGCGGCGCGACGGCGACCATGCTGAACCCTATACTTGGGTGCGGGAAGAGGGGCGGGGGCGGGTGTTTTACACCGCCTGGGGGCATGACCAACGCACTTGGGGCACCGCGGGTTTTCAAAAGCTCGTGGAGAACGGCATCCGCTGGGCCACGGCCAATTCGCCGCACTACTTGAAAGCCCGCGCGGGTTTGCCGCCGTTCAAATACACGGCCGCGCCCGCGCCCCTGCCGAATTACGTGCCGCATGCCGCCTGGGGCACCCAGGCGGAGCCGATCCGCACCATGCAGGAACCGCTCTCGCCCGCCGAATCCCAGCCGCACCTCGTCACGCCCCCCGGCTTTGCCGTCCAACTGTTCGCGTCCGAACCGGACATCGCCAAACCGATCTGGATGGCCTGGGATGAACGCGGCCGGCTGTGGCTTGCGGAGACCTTTGATTATCCCAACTCCATGCAGCCCGAAGGGGCCGGACATGACCGGATCGTGATCTGCGAGGACACCCGGGGCACCGGCCAGGCGGACAAGTTCACCGTGTTCGCCGACAAGCTGAGTGTGCCGACCAGTTTTTGCTTCGCCGATGGCGGGATCATTGTGGTGCACTCGGGGCGCACGGAGTTCTTCCAGTCCACCAAGGGCGACGATGTGGCCGATGTGCGCCGGGTGTTGTTCACGGGGTGGGGGACGGGCGACACCCACGCCGGGCCGAGCAATTTGCACTACGGTTTCGACAATTGGATTTGGGGCACGGTGGGGTATTCCGGCTTCGACGGCACGGTGGGCGGCAAATCCATCCGCTTCGGCCAGGGCATTTTCCGCTTCCAGCGCGACGGTTCCAAACTGGAGTTCATCCGGGCGAGCAACAACAACACCTGGGGCTTGGGGTTGACGGAGGACAATCTCATTTTCGGTTCCACCGCCAACGGCAACGCGAGCATGTACATGCCGATCCCCAACCGCTATTACGAGGCGGTGAATGGTTGGTCGGCCGCGCGGTTGGAGAGCATCGCCGACAGCCAACATTTCTTCCCGATCACCGACAAAATCCGGCAGGTGGACTGGCACGGCAGCTACACCGCCGGCGCGGGCAGCGCGTTCTACACCGCGCGTGCGTTTCCGCGGGAATACTGGAACCGGGTGCAATTTGTCGCCGAACCCACCGGCCACTTGCTGGGGCAGTTTTACGCCGAGCCGCGCGGCGCGGACTTTATCGCGCACAACAACCGTTCCTTCCTGGCCAGCGATGACGAATGGACCGCGCCGATCGCCGCCGAAGTCGGCCCGGACGGCGCGCTGTGGGTGATCGACTGGTACAACTACGTAATTCAACACAACCCCACGCCCAATGGATTCCAGACCGGCAGGGGCAACGCCTACGAAACCCCGCTCCGCGACCAAACCCACGGGCGT
>CAIYZC010000617.1 GCA_903930565.1 uncultured Pedosphaera sp. | reverse complement strand
CCTCCGCCAATCCATCAAAAATCCTGTAAATCCTGTAAATCATGTCAAAATCCGCCTTTTCCCCTTGTCCCCCCTTCGCGCCTTCGCGGCTTCGCGCGCGACCCCGATCCCCCGCTCTACGCACCCCCGGAAGGCCAATCTCATCCCCAAACCCATCAAAAATCATGTTCAACTTGTTCATCATGTCCAAATCCACTCCTGTCCGGCTCCTGTCCCGCTCCGCGTGAGACGATTCCGGCTCCCTCCTTGATCATGTCCACCAGCCAACCCTACGCACCCACCGAAGGCCAAGCGCCTCCGCCAATCCATCAAAAATCCTGTAAATCATGTAAATCATGTCAAAATCCGCCTTTTCCCCTCGGCCCCCCTTCGCACCTCCGCGCCTTCGCGCGAGACTCCGGTCCCAAGTCCGCCAACCCTACGCACTCACCGAAGCTCCCGCAGGCGTTCGCCCCAAACCGAAAGCGGCCAAACCCACACCCAACCCAGCGCCCAATCGGTCCCCGGACATCCGCCCATTGCCACCCGGCTCCGCCGCTTTCACCGAAGATCGTTCCCCTTCAGCCCGCCGGTGGTCCAATCGAAATTATACGTGGGCACGGTGCCGGGGGCGGGCGGGCCGGGAGCCGGGTTGAGCTGGATATACTTGGCGGATTGAGCGTGCCCATCCGCGAAAAGCAGCAGCATGAAATCCCGGCCGTGGGAGTCCGTGGGGGTGTCGAGTTGAATGTTGTAGAACCCATGCGGCGAGCTGGCGAAGCACGGGGCGATGGCTTTGCGCACGGGATCGGTCACGTCCCGGGTTTTGCGGAGCTGGAGCCTCGATCCGGTGTCGTCGTTGTAAAAGTTGAAGTAGTAGTAATAGGAGTTGGCGAACGGCAATTGGTTGGTGGTCAAGCCGGCGCCGCCGGTTTGCTGGACCCATTGGAAATTGAAGCCCGGGCCCTGGTCGGCGGGGCAGCGGAAGAACGCGCCCCGGTTCGTGCCGTTAGGAATGTACGGGGAGTACAACTTGAGCAGATCCACGAACGGCATCTCCGGCCAGCCATTCCCCGAATACGGGTAGCAGTCCTGGGAATCCGCCGTATACATCGCCAGGGTGAAACCAATTTGGTGCAAATTGGAGAGGCAGTTGGCACGTTGGGCCTCCTTCTTGGCGCGCGCCAGGACTGGGAGCAGCATTCCCGCCAAGATGGCAATGATGGCAATGACCACGAGCAATTCAATCAGCGTAAAGCCGCCGGCACGGCCACGGACGCCGGAACGGAGGCGGGCGCGGCGGTCATGGGGTGGGGGAGGGTGTTGGGCGGTGGCCATGACGATGGGTGGTCCGAAGGTGGCTTGGTAAAGCCGGCTCGGGGAACTGTCAAGCGCCATCCCGGACAATCCCCCACTGGCGGGCGATTCGGCGCCTCAAAAATCTTTTAAAAAAACGCTTGTGAAAAGTTTCACGATGGGTCATTCTCCTGCCGCTTTCGGCAATCACGGTTAACAACCGGGGGGATACTTGTCCCCCAAAACAGCCGGCAAGACTCGATACAATGCGTTCGGTTAAAGTCATTTTAATGGTTCTGTGGCTCACCGCCCTGCCGCTGGCAGGGTGGGCGGCCGAACACGCTGCCCAGGGCGCCCCCAAACATCACGAGGGGATACCGCTCCATGCCGAGGACATTTCCTTCATCGAGAATTTCGGGATTTCCAATTCCATGATCGTCACGTGGTTGGTGACGGCCGCGCTGGTCCTGTTTGTCACGATCGCCACCCGCAAGGTGCAAGACGTTCCCTCCGGGGCGCAGAACCTTTTGGAATGGTTGGTCGAGGGGCTTTACACGATGCTGGAAAACATCATCGGCACGCAATTGGTCAAAAAGACCTTCTGGTTCTTCGGCACCATCTTCATTTTCATCTTGGCTTGCAATTGGTTTGGCTTGATCCCCGGGGTCGGCACGGTGGGCTGGCTCGAAAACGGTGAGTTCAAGCCTTGGTTCCGGGGCGCCAACGCGGACCTGAACCTGACTTCCGCCATGGCCGCGGTGTTTTTCGTCTGCTGGATCGTGTGGGCCTTGCAGGCCAACGGCGTCGGCGGGTTCATCAAGCATATCTTCGGCGCGAAGGGGGAAACCGCCGGGGCGATCAAAGTGGTGATGGTGATTGTCTTCATGCTGGTCGGGGTGTTGGAAGTCGTCTCCATTATGTTCCGTCCCGTGTCGCTGAGCTTCCGTCTTTTCGGCAACGTCTATGCCGGTGAAGGCATGTTGGAAGCCATGGCCAAAATCATGCCCAGCATGGGCTGGCTGATTCCCGTGCCGTTTTATTTCATGGAGTTGCTGGTGGGATTGGTCCAAGCCTTGGTGTTCATGCTCCTCACCTCGGTGTTCACCCTCCTGATCACGCAGCATGATGAGGATCATGACGATCACGAAGGCCACGACCATGCGGCGGGGCATGGTCACGCGCACCCCCCGGGTCAACGCGCCCACCACTAACCAAACAATTTTGGCGGCTTGACCGTGTTCAATCGCGGGAGCCGTCGGAAAAAACCAAAGGAAACTGATATGTTAATGCCCCTGTTGGCAGAGTTGACTGGAAATCTTCACGTGGCTTTGGCGGCGCTCGGCGCGGCCATCGGCGTGGGGATGATTGGCATGAAGGCTTCGGAAGCGGTGGGACGTAATCCCGGCGCCGCCACCCCGATTCTGGTTCAGGCCATCTTGAGCACGGCGTTCGCGGAAGGCATCGTCTTCTTCGCGATCTTCCTGGCCAAATGATCCAATGGCGCGGGGGCTTCGGCCTCCGCGCCGCAGTTTCCCCGCGCTACCGAGTATGAATTCCTTGTTTTTATTGGCCGCCGCCGAATCCGAAAGTCCGTTGAAGCAGATCACCAGCACCTTCGGGTGGGATCCGCAGCATTTCATCGCGCAGGTGATCAGCTTTCTGATCGTGGCTGGAATCTTGTACTGGAAGGCCTACGGTCCCGTGCTGGCGATTTTGGAACAACGCCGCCAGCGGATCGCCGAAGGTTTGGCCAATGCCGATAAGATCAAGGCGGAACTCGCGCGCACCGAGGCCTCCCGGATTGAGATTTTGAACACCGCCAACGCCCAGGCGAACAAGATGATCGAGGAAGCCCGCGCGCTCGCCGACAAAGTCCTCCAGCAGGAGACCCAGAAGGCCATCGCCACCGCGGAACAAATCATCGTCAAAGCCCGCGAAGCCGCCGCCGCCGACCGCGTCCGGATGCTCGCCGAGCTGCGCCGCGAAGTCGGCACCTTGGTGGTCAACACCACCGCGAAGGTCACCGGCAAGATTCTGACCGCCGAAGACCAGAAGCGCCTGGCCGAAGAAACCACCCGGCAATTGGCCGCCTAAGGTGTTCCCCATCCGGATAACCTGATGAAAATCTCCAAACAAGCCCGCCGGGAAGCCAAGCAGTTGTTCCAATGCTGCGTGGTCAACGGAGCGCTGGATGAGGCGCGCGTCCGGCAGGCCGTGGGGGCCGCCATCGCCCAAAAGCCCCGCGGTTATGTCGCGCTGCTCACCCACTTTCAGCGCTTGGTGAAGCTGGACATCGCCCGCCGCACGGCCCGCGTCGAAAGTCCCGTCGCCCTGTCCGCTCCGGAACAAGCCACCGTCGGGCAGCAGCTCACCCGCCAGTACGGTCCCGGCCTCCAATTGTCCTTCGCCCTCAACCCCGACTTGATCGGCGGCTTGCGCATCCAAGTGGGCAGCGATGTTTATGATGGCAGCGTGCGCGCCCGCCTGGCCGCCCTCCGCGATTCTTTCTGATCCGTCCGCCTTTGAACCATTAGTCTATGAGCAATTTACTACAAGAAATTGAAGCCCAAATCACGGGTTTGAAAACCTCGGTTTCCCGCCAGAACGTCGGCGTGGTGCGTGAGATTGGCGACGGTGTCGCCAAGATCGAGGGCCTCACCGGCGCCATGCTCAACGAAATGCTGGACTTCGGCAACGGCACGGTCGGCTTGGCGTTGAACTTGGAAGAAACGGAAGTCGGCGCCATCATCCTCGGCGACTACAAGGGCATCAGCGAAGGGCAGGAAGTCAAGACGACCGGCAAGTTGTTGCAGGTCGGGGTCGGCAAGGAACTGCTCGGCCGCGTGCTCAATTCCCTGGGTCAGCCGGTGGACGGCAAAGGGCCGGTCGCCACCAAGGTCTCGTATCCGGTGGAGAAAATCGCCCCCGGCATCATCAAGCGCAAATCCGTCAGCCAGCCGCTCCAAACCGGCATCATGGCGGTGGACGCGATGATCCCCATCGGCCGCGGTCAGCGCGAGTTGATCATTGGTGACCGTTCCACGGGCAAGACCACCATCGGCGTGGACACCATCATCAACCAAGCCCGCATCAACAAGGCCGGTTTGGCCTCGGGCGACAAGGATTTCCGTCCCATTTACAGCATCTACGTGGCGATCGGCCAGAAGCAGTCCAACGTGGCCCGCGTTCTCGGCGTGCTCGAAGAGGCTGGCGCCATGCCCTACACCATCGTGGTGGTGGCCGCCGCTTCGGATTCCGCCACCAACCAATACCTCGCTCCGTTCGCGGGCGCGGCCATGGGTGAGTGGTTCATGGACAACGGCATGGACGCCTTGATCATCTATGATGATTTGTCCAAGCACGCCGTCGCTTACCGCCAGGTTTCCCTCGTTTTGAAGCGCCCCTCCGGCCGCGAAGCGTATCCGGGCGATGTGTTCTATCTCCACAGCCGCCTTTTGGAACGTTCCGCCCGCGTCAGTGAACGCTATGGCAACGGCTCCCTGACGGCGCTGCCGATCATCGAAACCCAGGCGGGCGACGTTTCGGCCTACATTCCCACGAACGTCATCTCGATCACGGACGGCCAGATTTACCTCGAAACCGACTTGTTCTACCAAGGCGTGCGTCCCGCGATTTCCGTCGGTCTCTCCGTCTCCCGCGTCGGTTCCGCCGCTCAGATCAAGGCGATGAAGCAGGTGGCCGGCCGCATCAAGGGCGACTTGGCCCAGTTCCGCGAGTTGGCGGCGTTCGCGCAATTCGGTTCCGACTTGGACGCCAAGACCCAGTCCCAACTCGAACGCGGCAAGCGGATCGTGGAAGTTTTCAAGCAGCCCCAATACAACCCCATCGCCGTCGAGTTGCAGGCCGCGGTGCTGTGGTGCGTGCAGAACGGGATCATGGACAGCGTGGCGGTGGACAAAATCAAGGACTTCCAAAAGAAGCTCAGCGAT
>CAIYZC010000616.1 GCA_903930565.1 uncultured Pedosphaera sp. | reverse complement strand
GGCGCTCGGGGAAGGCAAGATCAACCTGCCCGCAATCCTGAAGGCCGGGAAGGCGCAGGGGATCAAGTTCTATTTCATTGAAGACGAATCGCCGGTCTCGGAGCAGCAGGTGCCCCGGAGCCTCAAGTACTTGAGCGAAGTAATGTGGAAATAGTAGTCGGTGCGGCCCACGATTGTTTGATTCAACCCCTCATCCGACATGAAACTTTCCCTGAATTGGCGGCGTCCGCTGGGCGGACTGGCCTGCCTGTGCTTGTGCGCGGCGGCGACGGTCGTCTGCGGCCAGGACGGCGACATCGGCTTGTTTGAAGGCCAGGGCGACATCGGCAAGGTGGGCCAGGCCGGGAAGGTGGTGTTTGACGAGGGGAAGGACACCTACACGGTGACGGGCGGCGGGGCGAACATGTGGTTCACCAACGACACGATGCATTTCGTGTGGCGGAAGGCGACGGAGGACGGGATTTTCGCCGCGAACATCGAATGGCCGAAGGCGGGGGGCAACGCGCACCGCAAGGCGTGCCTGGTGGTGCGCCAGGATTTGGACCCGCGCTCCGCCTACGCCGACGTGGCGGTGCACGGGGACGGGCTGACCTCGCTGCAATACCGCGAGGCGGCCGGGGAATTGACGCATGAGATTCAATCGGGCGTCACGAAACCGGTCCGCGTGCGGCTGGAAAAGCACGGGGACTACGTGTCGATGTCCGTGGCGGGGCCGGGGGAGGAACTGCATCCGGCGGGCGGGGCGTTTCGGTTGCATCTGGAAGCGCCGTTCTATGTCGGCCTGGCGGTGTGCTCCCATGACGACGCGGTGGCGGAGACGGCGGTTTTTTCCAATGTGGAGATGATGGCCGACGAGGGCGGCGAGACCGGCACCCGCAAGGTGGCGAGCACGCTGGAGACCATTCCCATCGGGTCGAAGGACCGGCGGGTGGTGTATTTCACGACGAACCGGATCGAGGCGCCGAATTGGACGAAGGATGGCGCAAGCCTGATCTACAACAGCCAGGGGCATTTGTACAAAATCCCCGCGACGGGCGGGACCCCGGCGCTGCTGGACACGGGGTTTGCGACGCGCTGCAACAACGACCACGGTTTGTCGCCGGATGGCACGATGCTGGCCATCAGCGACCAATCGCAGGAGAAGAAGTCGTTGGTCTATGTGCTCCCGGCGGCGGGCGGGGTGCCGCGGAAGATCACGACCACGGGGCCGTCGTACTGGCATGGCTGGTCGCCGGACGGGAAGACCCTGGCCTTTTGCGGGGAGCGGAACACGGAGTTCGACATTTACACGATTTCGGTGGACGGCGGGACGGAGCACCGGTTGACGACGTCGCCCGGTTTGGACGACGGGCCGGAGTACTCGCCGGACGGGAAGTTCATTTATTTCAATTCCGAGCGCTCCGGCCGGATGCAGATCTGGCGCATGAAGCCGGATGGGGCGGACCAGGAGCAGATCACGACGGATGAGTACAACAACTGGTTCCCGCATCCCTCGCCGGACGGCAAGTGGATCGCCTTCCTGTCCTTCCCCAAGGAGGTCAAGGGGCATCCGGAGAACAAGGATGTGATTTTGCGGATGATGCCGGCGGGCGGTGGGCCGATTCAGACCTTGGCCAAGCTTTTCGGCGGCCAAGGCACGATCAATGTGCCGTCTTGGGCGCCGGACAGCAAAAAGCTGGCGTTTGTCAGCTACCAATACCTGTACCCTTGAGCAACGGCGCACGGGTGCAGGCCTTCAAAGCCATTGCGGCGATGGCGGAAAACCGGGTGATCGGGGACGGCACCCGGCTGCCCTGGCATTTGCCGGAGGATTTCCGTTGGTTCAAGGCACAAACCCTCGGGCAGATCGTGGTCATGGGGCGGCGCACCTTTGAGGGCATCGGGCGGCCTTTGCCCGGCCGGGAGACGATTGTATTGAGCCGGGGCGGGTTCGCGTGGCCGGGGGTGCGGACGGTGGCGAGCTTGGCGGAGATCGACCGGGCGGGGGAGGCGCGGCGGATCTATATCTGCGGCGGGGCGCAGGTTTACGCCCTGGCGTTGCCGTGGTGCGATGAGCTGTATTTGACGCGGGTCAAGCGGGTGGCGGTGGGTGACGTGTTGTTTCCGCCATTTGAGGAGGATTTTGCCTTGGTAAGGGAAATCATGGACCGGCCGGAATTCCGGGTCGAGTTGTACGCGAATCGCCATTGTTTGCCGGCGGTTTCGCAATCGACGGGTGGCACGTCGATTGCTTGCTAGGGCCGGTTAACAATTCTGCAAACGCATGGTCGGAAACTCCATCAAGTGTTTTGGCGTAGGTGACGGCTGGCCCTGCGCCGACCGGCATCACTCCGCTTATCTGTACCGTTTTGGCGGTTCCTCGATCCTGATTGATTGCGGGGAACCGATCAGCGCGAGCTACAAGGCGGCGGGGCTGTCCTATGACGAGGTGGACCGCATCCTGATCTCGCACCTGCATTCGGATCATGTGGGGGGGCTGTTCATGTTGATGCAGGGGTTTTGGCTGGAGGGCCGGACGAAGCCGTTGCCGGTGAGCATGCCGCGGGAGGGCATCCAACCGATCCAGCAAATGTTGCGGTTGAGCACGGTGTTCCCGGAATTGTTGCAGTTCAAGCTTTCGTTCGAGGCGTTGCGGGCCAAACGGCCGATCGCGACCGGCCAGGTGTTGATCACGCCGTATCTCACGACCCATTTGGAGCAGTTGCGGCAGACGTTTCAAGCGCGGTATCCGTACCGCTACGAGGCGTTCTCGTTTTTGATGGAAGCGGGCAACCACCGGGTGGCGCACAGTGCGGACATTGGGAAACCGGAGGATTTGGAGCCTTTGCTGGCGCGGCCGCTGGATCTTTTGACCTGCGAGTTGGCGCATTTCGAACCCGAGGCGATGATGAATTACCTGGCGGGGCGGGAGATCGCGCGGATTGTGTTCATGCATTTGGGCCGGGAGCATTGGGAGAACCTGGCGCGGACGAAGCGGTTGGCGGCGGAGTTGTTGCCGGGGATTCCGTGCACGTTTGCGAAAAACGGGCAGGAAATTGCTTTTTGATTTTGGTTTTTTGGGAGGTGGGGTGAGGGACCGCGGGGAAGCGGTGAGGCGGGAGCGAGCGGGGATTGGCGGTTGGAGGGGGCGGTGGGTTTGCGGTGGTGGCGGCCGCGTTTGGGGCGGGAGGAGGAGGGTGGGATTCGCCTTGCGGAAGGGCGGCTGGTCATTAGACTGCGCGCGCAATGTCGCAAATGTTGAAATCTTCCGGGGCGATGGCCGCCGCGGCCATGATCAGTCGTGTCCTGGGCATGGTGCGGGAAATCGTTTACTCCCATTTCATGGGGGACAAATGGGTGGCCAGCGCCTTTGTGAATGCCTTCCTGATGCCGAACCTGTTTCGGCGTTTGTTGGGGGAGGGGGCGCTGACGGGTTCGTTTATTCCCATTTTCAAGGAAAAGGAGAAGAACTCGACGCCGGCGGAGATGTGGCGGGCGGTCAATGCCGTGGTGTGCGGCTTGGTGGTGGTGGCGGGCGCGGTGGTGGGGGTGGCCATACTGGGGTTGAGCATCAGCCTGGCGATGGGGCACCACACGGCCGAGAGCGATTTGATGCTGCGGCTCACGCGGTTGATGTTCCCCTACATGCTGCTGGTCTGTGTGGCGGCCATTTTCATGGGGATTTTGAACGCGCGCGGGCATTTTTTCATTCCCGCCATGGGGACGGCGGTGATGAACGTGGTGCTGATTTGCTCGGTGTGGTTTTTGGCGCCGCGGATGGGGGCGGAATTGCATCAAAAAATTTATGGTTTGGCGATCGGG
>CAIYZC010000615.1 GCA_903930565.1 uncultured Pedosphaera sp. | reverse complement strand
GTCTATCAATTCGCGGTGGACCTCGTGGCGTCCACCCGCCGCGGCGCCGCCGAAGTGCCGGACGCCACGAACTGGCTGCAATGGGGCGCCGGGCCGCGCGCCGGGCAGCAGCTCATCCTCGGCGGCAAGGCGCGCGCCCTCCTGCATGGCCGCTTCCACGTCACCACCGCCGATGTCGCCGCCCTGGCCAAGCCTGTTCTCCGGCACCGCATCATCTGCAGTTTCGCCGCCCAGGCCGCCGGCCTCACGGCCGATGCCATCGTCGAGCGCCTGGTGGCGCACCGGGAACGCGCCGCCGCCGCGTCATGAATCCGGCCGCGGTGGTGCAACCGGAAGTATTGGCACGCCTGGGCGCGCTGAGCCTCACGGCCCGCCAGGCCGTTGAGAGCGTCCTGGCCGGCCAGCACCGCTCCGTGCGCCATGGTCTCTCCGTCGAGTTCGCCGACCACCGCGAATACCAACCGGGGGATGACCTGCGCCACCTGGACTGGCTCGTCCTCGCCCGCAGCGACCGCTACCAAATCCGCCGCTACGAGGAGGAGACCCGCCTCCGCGCCACGCTCGTGCTCGACGCCTCCGGCTCCATGGGCTACGGCCCGGCCGGCGCCACCAAGCTGGAGTACGCCCGCGGCCTCGCCGCCGCCCTCGGTTACCTGATGGTGCGGCAAAACGATTCCGTCGGCCTCGCCACCTTTGACACCACCGTTCGCGAATTCCAGCCCCCGGGCTCGACCATGGCGCACTACCTTCAGTTGCTCGACGCGCTCGCCCGCACCCAACCGGGTGCGGAGACCCGGCTCGCCCCCGTGCTCGATGAACTCGCCGGCCGCTTCCGCCGCCGCGGCCTGGTGATCCTGATCACCGATGGCTTTGACGACATCGAGGCCCTGACCCAATCCCTCAAGCTGCTCCGCTACCGCCGGCAGGAAGTCCGCCTCTTCCAAGTGCTCGATCCGCGTGAGTTGGATTTCCCCTTCTCCGGCATGACTGAGTTCATCGGGTTGGAACACGAACCCCGGCTGAAATTCGATGCCGACCGCATTCGTCGGCTTTACCAATCCGGTTTCGCCGGGCACCAGGAACGCCTGCGCGCCGGGTGCCACGCCTGCGGGGTGACGCTGGAAGTTTGCCGCACGGATGAGGATTTGTTCTCCGTCCTGGGCCGCGCGCTGGCCTCCCGGTAATGGAATTCCTCACCCCCATTTTGTTCGGTGGTCTGGCGCTGGTCTCCGCGCCCGTGATCATCCACCTGCTGCACCGGCGGCAGGTCCGGCCCGTGGAATGGGCCGCGATGCGGTTCCTGGAGGAAATGCTCATCCGCCAGCGCCGCCGCCTGCGGATCAACGAATGGCTCCTCCTCCTGGTGCGGGCGGCGATCATCGCGGCGATCGTCTTCGCCATGGTGCGCCCCGCCCTCCGTCCCCCGGGCGCGGCGGCCGCCGGGGCCGGCGCCGGCTTGCGCCGCTCCGGTCGCACCGCGGTCGTCCTGTTGTTGGATGACAGTTTGACGACCCAAAGCGGCCGTTCCGAATCGGCCTTCGACGCGCTGAAGCGGCTCGCGGTCGCTTACCTCGCCACCCTCGCCCCGGGCGACGAAGTCAGCGTCATCCCCCTCTCCCGCGCCGCCGAACCAGCCGATGATCCGGTCTATGATTTGGAGGCCGTCCGCGCCGCCGTGCTCGCCACCCCGCCCGCCTGGGTCGCCGGCGACATCCCCGCCCTGCTCGATGCCGGTCTCGCCCGGCTGCGCCGCCACACCAACCCCGGTGCGGAACTGGTGCTGGTCACCGACGGTCGGCGCGCCGGGTGGCGGTTGGAGGAAGTCGCGCGGTGGGAGGAATTGCGCCGCCGTCTGCGCGGTCCCGCCGCCGCCGCCCCCGGCACGCGCGGGCACCCCCGCTTGTTGGTGCTCGCCGCCGAGCCGGACCCCGCCCCGCGCAACCTCACCGTCGCGGCCTTCGCCCCGGACCGCAGTTGGCTCACCGCCGGCACCCCCGTCGGCC
>CAIYZC010000614.1 GCA_903930565.1 uncultured Pedosphaera sp. | reverse complement strand
TGCCGCTGGTCTACCAGGCTATCAATTGGATCCACGGGGTGTATATCGGCGCCACCATGGGCTCGGAAACCACCGACGCGGCCGCCGGCGCCGATGGCAATGTCCGCCGCGACCCGATGGCCATGCTCCCCTTCTGCGGCTACAACATGGGCGAGTATTTCCGCCACTGGATCACCATGCGCAAACTGATCCAGCGCCCGCCCCGCATCTTCCACGTGAATTGGTTCCGCAAGAGCGCCGCCGGTGAGTTTCTCTGGCCCGGCTTCGGCGAGAACATGCGCGTCCTCAAATGGATCGTGGACCGCTGCAACGGCCGCGCCAACGCGGACGAAACCCCGCTCGGCTGGGTGCCCAGCGGCGGCCATTTCGACCTCGCCGCGCTGCCGGGCTACACCACCGAACAGTTCCAACAGGTCCAAAGCATTAATTATCCCGAATGGCGCCGGGAATTGCTCCAGCAGGACGAGCTGTTCATGCGGCTCTATTCCCACCTGCCCAAGGAACTCATTTTCCAACGCGAACTCCTGGTTGCCCGACTCTGAGCTTGCGTCCACCACCACCACCAACCTTGATCCCCCCAACCATGCCCTTCGCCCCCCCACCCCAAATCCCCCCCGGCGCCGAGTATATCACGCTGGGGGCCGGTTGCTTCTGGTGCACGGACGCCGTGTTCCAGCAACTGCCCGGCATTCTCAGCGTCACTTCCGGCTATATGGGCGGCCAACGCCCCAATCCGACCTATGAACAGGTCTGCTCCGGCGCCACCGGCCACGCGGAGGTTTCCCGGGTCGTTTTTGATCCCGCCATCACCAGCCTGGAGGAAGTCCTGCAGGCCTTTTGGCGCGCCCACGACCCCACCACGCTCAACCGCCAAGGGGGCGACGAGGGCACCCAATACCGCTCGGCGATCTTTTACAATGATCAAGCCCAGCGGGCCATCGCGGAAAAAAGCCTCGCCGAAGCCCGCCGGCGCTTTGTCGATCCCATCGTCACGGAGCTCACGCCCGTCGCGGAATTCTATCCCGCCGAGGATTACCATCAGGATTACTACCGCCTCAACAAACTCCGCAATCCTTATTGCCGCGCTGTGATCGGCCCCAAACTCAAGAAACTCGGCCTGGAGGATTGATTTCCCCCGCCACCGCAAGACCTTTCGCCGTTTTTCACCCTTAGCCCTTGGCTTTCACCATGCCGCCCCTCTGGCGCCGGTTCATCTTCGTCCTCCTCTTGGGCGGGTGGATGGGTGGGTTCAGCTTTTACGCCTTGGTTGTCATTCCCACCGCCGGCAAGGTGCTGGGCGGGGAGCGGGAAGTGGGGTTCGTGACCCAAGCGGTCACCTCGTGGCTGAACCTGATCGGCATTTTCACGTTGGGCTATTTCGCGTGGCACTTGGCCCGCGACTGGTGGCGGCTGGACCGCTTTTTCCGCCGCAGCTTGACCGGCACTTGGGGGTTGATGGCGGCCATGCTCCCCTGTCTCCTCTTCAACCACTTCGCCATGAGCCGGCACCTCGCACCCAACGGCTTCAAAATTCACGAATTTTCCGACTTCGAACGCCTCCACTTCCTGTATCTCTGGTTCGCCACGGCCCAGTGGGGCGCCGCCCTCTTGCATCTCCTGCTTTATCTCCGGGCGTGGCAAATCTTGGACGCCGCCCCGACTGCCCCGATCAAACCAACGCCCTGATCGCGGCCAAGTCGTGCTGAGTCGATCCGCCCACGCCCCCTGCGGACCGGACCCGGATGGTCCTTTGCGGGCTCTACCGCTGCGAATTGGTCTACCCGCTGGGCGAAACCATACGCCTGGAGCCACGAAATCCAAACCTTGCCCACCCGCCTGCCACCCGACGGTTCCATGGCAACGGTCCATCCACGCCCCCCAAGCGGTGCCGCGCATTGCTTTCACCGCACTCCAACCGGCGGTGGGCGGCATACCCATCCCCGTCGCCGCCGTCAGGTTGGAAGCAGGCGGTTTCGCCCAGCGCTCCCCGCGCGCGCGCCGGGCGCTTCCGAACGCTTATCTCAATGGCGTTGGCTAATCCCCTTGGTACCCGCCGCGTTCGATTCGGCGGCCTGCAGGGACGCGCCCCCACCGCCACTCCATTTCCATGCTTGGTGGTGCACCTCCAACCTTCGCGTGAACTCCTCCCCAGATGCTGCTCACTCTACCTGTGGCCTTCCGCGACTGCGTAAAACTGGGTGGCGTTGGCGGGAGGTGGTCAAAATTGGACAGCATGGGAGGCATCCACTTGATAACGTGAGCGTTGGATTCGGCCGGGTTGGCCTTCGGTGAGTGCGTAGGGCCAGGGATCGGAGTCTCGCGCGAAGCCGCGAAGGCGCGAAGGGGGGCAAAGGGACCGGAGCCGTGATCCGCTCGGGGATTTTTGGTGGTTGATGACGGCTGATCCGATCGAGCGGAACTTCATTCCGCACTCCACAACGCTGGCGCGTGGGCGGATGTCCGGGCACCGATTGGGCGCTGGGTTGGGTGCGGGTTTGGCCGCTTTTTGCGTAACGCCGGTGGGGGGCCAGCCGTGAGCGCATGGGTGTTGGATTTGGCCGGGGTGGCCTGTCGGTGAGTGCGTAGGGCCAGGGATCGGAGGCTCGCGCGAAGCCGCGGAGGCGCGAAGGGGGGCAAAGGGAACTGGATCAAATTGGGGAATGGCCTTCCGTGACTGCGTAAAACTGGGTGGCGTTGGCGGGAGGTGGTCAAATTCGGACCGTTTTGGGGCGTCCACTTTGTAGCGTGAGCGTTGGGTTTGGTCGGTGGCCTTCGGTGACTGCGTAGGACGTAAAATTGGAGGCTCGCGCGAAGCCGCAAAGCCGCGAAGGGGACCAAGGGGAAGCTTTGCTCCCAAGGGGTTGGCCTTCCATTGGTGCGTGGGATGGTGGTTGGGCGGGTAGTCTGGCCCGCTCCCCCACCCCGGGGGGATGCGGGCCAAGGCAGGGAAAGCCGGCAGGGATGCCGGCGGTCCCAGGTAGGATGTCAAAGAGCGCGGCCCGCTACACTTGGACGGCAGCGGGCGAAAGCGAGGAATTGGGTCGCATAGGTCCGATAGTTCGCATGGGACCCATGGGTCGGAAACAACGGGCCGAACGGC
>CAIYZC010000613.1 GCA_903930565.1 uncultured Pedosphaera sp. | reverse complement strand
GACCGCGGGGGCGGCGCCCGCGCCCATCGAATTGACCAGCATCGCGTTCCTGGGCACCAGCGTGGAGAGCGGCTCGGCCAGCGCGGTCATCGTGACCACCGGCAAGGAGACTTATCTCGGGGGCATGGCCCAGTCCCTGCTGGAGCAGCCGCCCCAGACCTCCTTCGACCGCGGCATTGCCCAGTTCACCTGGCTGATGCTCCGCTTTATGTTGGTGATGGTGCCCCTGGTTTTCCTCATCAACGGCCTCACCAAGCGGGATTGGAGCCAGGCATTCTTTTTCGCACTGGCGGTGGCGGTGGGACTGACGCCCGAAATGTTGCCGATGATCGTGACCGTTTGCCTGTCCAAGGGGGCGGTGGCGATGGGGCGCAAAAAGGTCATCGTCAAGCGGCTTAACGCGATCCAAAATCTGGGGGCCATGGATGTGCTCTGCACCGACAAAACGGGGACACTGACAATGGACCAAGTCACCCTGGAGCGGTACTGCAACGTGAGGTTGCAGGAAGACCAAGGCGTGCTGGCGCTGGCGTATCTCAACAGCCATTTTCAGACCGGCCTGAAGAACGTCCTTGATCGGGCCGTGCTCGCGCACACGGAGACGCATGCGCACGCCGACCTGCCCCAATACGCCAAAGTGGACGAAATCCCCTTCGATTTCCAGCGGCGCATCATGTCCGTGGTCGTCCGCGCGCCCGATGGCCGGGACCGGATCATCGCCAAGGGCGCGCCCGAGGCGATTTTCGCGATTTGCCGGAGCTTCGCGCTCGACGGCACGATCGCGCCGCTGGATGCGGAGCGCGCCGCGGATTTGAAGCGGGAATACGAGCGGCTGAGCGCGGACGGCTTCCGGGTGCTGGCCATCGCGACCAAGGACGTCGCAGCCCGCGGCGCGGTCGCGCAGGACACGACACCGTACGGTAAAGCCGACGAGTGTGACTTGATCTTGAACGGCTATGTGGCGTTCCTCGACCCGCCCAAGGAAACCGCGACCGCCGCCATCAAGGATTTGCAGGCTCATGGCGTGCTGGTCAAGGTCCTGACCGGGGATAATGAGTTGGTGGCCCGCAAGATCTGCAAGGAGGTGGGGCTGGCGACGGAATTTGTTTTGCTGGGCGAGGAGCTGGAGAAGCTGACCGACCAGCAGCTGGCGGACGCCGCCGAAAAGGCCACGCTCTTCGCCCGCGTCTCGCCCGCGCACAAGCAGCGCATTGTCAAGGCGCTGCAATCCCGCAGCCACACCGTTGGGTATATGGGGGACGGCATCAACGACGCCCCTTCGCTCCACGCCGCCGATGTGGGAATCAGCGTGGACACCGCCGTGGACATCGCCAAGGAATCCGCCGACATGATCCTGCTGGAGAAGTCCCTGCTGGTGCTGGACGAGGGGGTGCTGGAAGGCCGGCGGGTTTTCTCCAACATCATCAAATACGTCCGCATGGGCGCGTCCAGCAACTTCGGCAACATGTTCAGCGTGCTGGGAGCCAGTGTTTTCGTGCCGTTCCTGCCGATGCTGCCGGTGCAGATTTTGGCCAACAATCTGCTTTACGACATCAGCCAGACCGCCATCCCCACGGACGAAGTGGACCCCGAGCGGATCCTGGCCCCGCGCCAGTGGAACATCAAGGATCTCACTTGGTTTGTCGTCCTCATCGGGCCGTGCTCTTCGATCTTCGATTACACGACCTATTTCATGATGCTTTACCTGTTCCATTGCGGGGACACCTCGACGCCGGCGGCCGCGGCGCACAGCGCCAGCGTGTTTCAAACCGGCTGGTTCGTGGAAAGCTTGTTGACGCAAACGATGATCATCCATGTCATCCGCACGAACAAAATTCCCTTTCTGCAGAGTCGGCCGTCCGTGGCGCTGACGGTGATGACCGTCGTCATCATGGTCATTGGCGTGGCGATTCCCCTCTCACCCCTGGGCCACTACCTCGGGTTTTCCAAGCTGCCGGGGCGCTACTGGCCGCTGCTGGGGTTGACCATCCTGTGCTACATGCTGCTCACCCAGGGCGTGAAAATGTGGCTGTTGCGGCGGAAGTGGATTTGAAGCCAGCACACTCCAGCGGGGCTGCTCCGGCGACCGTGCGTGCCGGGGGTGGGTAATGGGCGGTGCTTTGTAATACCCGGCAGCGGGTGAATCGGCGTAGGTTGGAGGCGCATGAATCTGAACCAACGCATCCTCGCTTGGTCGTTTTGTCTGGCTTGCCTCGTCGGATTGGCGGCGGCGGATCGGGTTTGGCTGGCGCCCGTGGGCTGGCAGGGGCGCAGCTGGCGCTACGCGTCCGCTGAAGGACGGGTCCAGTCCGCCGAAGTGGTGCGCGTGGGGGAAACGGAGGAGGACGGAGTCCAATACCGTTTGGAACTCACTTATCAATTCAGCGCGGCGGGCCGGGCTTGGACCGGCCACCGAGTCCGTTACGGGATGGAAGAGGAGACGGACGAATGCTGCCCGAACGCCCGGCAGACCCTCGCCGGCCGTTATCCCGCCGGGGTGCTCGTGCCGGTTTATTACAACCCGCGCGATCCGGCGGATTGCCTGTTGATCCGGGGCTGGCAGGGGCGGGACCTGCTGGTGCTCGGGTGGTTCGTGCCGCTGCATGTCCTGGCGGGATGGTTCCTGGCCTTTTTGGTGGCGCAAACGACGCGGGGAGCCGCCGCTTGCGTGGCGGGCGGGGTGCGGATTTTGCGCGCAGGCGGGATGGTGCGCGCGCGGCTCACCATGGACCCGTTGACGGCCGGATTGCAGGCTTTCCTGGTCGCGACGCTCGCGGGCACGGCGATTCTGGCCGGCAGCAACTCCGGCAATCCCAGCATGACCGCCATGGAAATCGCGTGGTTGGGCTTTGTTTTTGCCGGGGTGGTGGTGGGTGTCTGCCACCGGGAGGACGTCCGCGCCGGCAAATATGACCTGGTGGTGGATCCGGCGGCCGGCACACTCGTCCTGCCCGTCACCCAGGGCCGACTGCGCCGGGTGCGTCTGCCCATGGCGGAAGTGACCGCCCTGCGGGTGGAACGGGTGGAAATCAAAGATTCCGAAGGCGGGCCGTCGACTTACCAGTACGCGCCAACCCTCTTTCACCGGGATGGCCCGGCGGCGGGGGAATGCCTGGCCAAATGGACCAGCGAACGACGCGCCCGGAGCTTCGTGGCATGGCTGCGGGAATACCTCCCCCCGCCGGGACAAGTCAAACGCAGCGCGGAGGTGCCTTCGACGACGGCGGCGGGCGCGCAGGCGTCCGCCGCCGCCTGATCGGCCTTTCGCACCCCTCTCAGCAGCGGGCGAAGCGGCGGCGCAGGCCGCCGAGGAGGATCGTGGACGCCCCGAAGAGCACTGCTGTTGAAGCGCCGTCTGGCACATTGGCGTTCAGGCTGACCCCGTCCAACAGCGAGAAGGGGGGCATGCCCATCGGCGTGCCTTGAGCGAGAAAGGAGAGCACCTCCGAAGACTGGGTGGCCGTGAAGACGAATTTTTGTTGCCGCCAGCCGGAGAAACCCTCACTGGGCAAGTGGATCGTGGAGGTGTATTTGGTTTCGGCGCCCAAGCTCACCTGCCAGCGCTCCGTGGTGGCACCGTAATACCCGTGTTGTTGGGCGGCACCCCAATTGAAATCGAGGGAGTAGGTTTTGCCCGCCACCAAACCATCGATCGTTTGTTGGATGGCTCCAACCTCGAAATCTCCGTCCGCGGCAATGAAATTACCGCCATCAGGGCTGGTGGTAAGCCCGTTGTGGCTCGGATTCGTGGGGTTGTTCGGCCCCCAAAGCAGCATCGAATGCGCGCCAAATTGACTGTTTGCGCCCACGGCATCCGCTTGGCCGGGGACGTAGAGCATATTGAAGCCGGTGGTGGTCCAGTCATCCACCCTGAAGTTGGGAAGATGGCTTCCAAATTCCGAGGAGGATCCGGTAACCGGCACCCATGCATTGTGGGTGAAGTAGCTGGTGGACTCGAAACTCCCGTTTTGGACGAGGTTGTTGGCCTGCGTCCCCGGGGTGAGGCCGAGCGCGATAGCCAGACCCAAGCAGGCGCCGGTGGCGGAACGGTGGGTGCTAAACAAATGCTGGGTGCTGAATTTCTTCATGAGGGACAATTCAAATGTAGTAATATGGTTCGGGTTGATTTTACGGTCCTCGATCTTGCAAAAAAGCCAGTCCGATCTGAAGCATTGCCTGCACTTTCCCGGTTATTTGTGGCACGGACACGGATCGGTGATCTGGTAACTTGATTAAAGCAATTAATATGCCAAGATGGAATCAACCCGTTCAAGTCCATCCTCAAGGGATTCCGGTCCGTTGCGCGCATAGCGGAGCGATTGAATTGCTTTATTGCGGCATTCGCATTGCAAGCGCAATTCAATCCACTTCATAAGCAGGCCAGAAGACGCTGGGGACGGCCCGACCGCGAGAGCCGCCGAGCTATGCTTCGATCCTTCCGGGAAATGTCAGGGAAAAGTAGCTTTCAAGCAGGCTTGCAGATAGACCAACCATCCCTTCGGCAATTGCGCTTTCACCTTGGGCAATTGAGCGAGAATTCGGTCGTAATCCAGTCGGGTGGGTTCGGCAAAACTTTGATTGTAATGCTCCCGCCAGTTGATCAGGGCG
>CAIYZC010000612.1 GCA_903930565.1 uncultured Pedosphaera sp. | reverse complement strand
TGGCAGACATAGGTGTCGCCGTTGTTGCCAGGGAGGAGCACCGGCGTCGTGTAGGACTGGCCAATGGCGCCGAGGATCGGCACGCCGTTGGAGAGCCATTGATAAACCACCGTTTGGGTCGGAGGATTCTGGTTGGCGGGAGTGCTGGAGGAGAACGCCGTGGTGGAGGGCGAGATGCCCGCCGCGGTGAAGGTGAACACCGTGCCCACGTTGGTCGTACCGCCGACCGGTTGGGTGGTGAATTGGACCCAGGGAACGGACGGGGCGAGGAATTGAACGCCCGCGGGGCCGACAAAGCCGTTGGCGACGGTGTTCGGACCGGTGTAACCGGCGTCAATACGGGTCACGTCGTTGTCGAGGGGAACGCCGGAGCTTTGATTTTCCGAGACGGTCGCGAAGGTGACTTCGACGCGTTCGCCGCCGTTGCCCTGCTGGTGATCGGCTTCGATGTAGTACTGCTTGCCGGCCGTCAGCAAAATGCCGTTGGCGTAAGGGGGCACCGTCGCGCCGCCGGGGAGGTACTGGTCGGAACGTTTCTGGGCGAGAGTGCTGCCGCCGCCGCTGGAATTCCACTGGCCTTGGTTGCTCCAAGCGGTTTCCGTGGCGATCTGGTATTTGTTCGCCGGGGTGCTGTCGGTGGAGATCCACAGGTCGCTCGCGTCATCGGATTCGATGAAGAAGATGTAATTCGTGGTCACCGGCGGGATGAAGTAACCGCTGATGCGCTGGGCGTAATTGAGATAGCCGCTGTTGGCCGCGAAGAATTTCGGAAGGCCCGCGGTGTAATCGGGCAGGCCGGCGGTGTTGGCTTCGAGCTGGGCCTTGTTAACGGTACCATTCGTGCCCCAGAATTCCTTCTTGAGGAAGTTCGTGACCACGACGGAGGATTGAACCGTGAGGGTGGCCACCGTGGAGGTGGCGCTCAAGGAGCTGCCCGCGATTCGGGCGAGGAAGCGGTAGGTGAAGCCGGTCTGGGCAGTCGTGAGGTTGGCCAAGGTCAGGGCGGTGCCGGTGGCGCCCGCCAAGTTGGTGCCGTTTTGTTGCCACTGGTAGAGCGGGGTCAATTCGCTGTCGGTCGTGGCCGCGGCTTTGAAGACGACCGAGTTGCCGGAGAAGGCGGATTGATTGGCCGGATTCAGGCTGATGGCGAGCTTGGTCGTCGGGCTGGTCAGGAAGGACAACATGCTGGGGTCCACATCGGTGGGCTGGCCGTTGGTGACCGCCGCCGCGGCGCCGCTGGAGACGGATTCCATCGTGAAGCCGACGTTTTCGCCACCACCGCCCTGATGGTGGACCATTTCGATGTAGTACGATTGGCCGGCGGTAAGCGGGATGCCCGCGGCATAAGGAGCGGTGGTGCCACCGGAAGGAATCCAAGTGAGGGAGCTCTTTTGGCTGCTGGAGCCGCTGTTGGCGGTAATCCATTGCCGCGCGTTGCTCCAACTGGATTCTTGGGCGATCAACTGCTTGTTGCTCGGATTGTTGTCCGTGCTCAGGAACAAGTCGGTGTCGTCGTCGGAGGACACGAAGAACGCATAGGTGTCGGTGTTCGTCGGGGTCAGGAAGCCGCTGATGCGCTGCACCCAGTTGTTGATGCCGTTGCCATTGACGGGGTCAATGGCCGAAGGCACGAAGGAGACCACCGCGCCGTTAATATTGCCGAGATCGGTGGCCCCGGGACCGGTGACCTGGCCGACTTCCAATTGGTTGCGGGCGGCGGCGCCGACGGCGCTTTCATCGATGAATTCCTTCTTGAGGCCGCCCTGGACCAAGGTGCTGGCGGAATCGGGGCGAACCGTGAGGGTCGCCACGGTGCTGGTGTACTGGCCGGAGTTGCTCGGCAGCAGCACGCTGTCGCTGTTGGTGAAGCCGGCAACCACGTAAACGGCGGAGCCGTTGTCGTTGGTGCCGGGCTTGACGTTCAGCACCGTGGTGGTCGCGCCGGGAATGGCCACGAAGGAACGGGCGGTAAATTGATTGCTGCCGTACCATTGATACCACGCCGGAAAGGGCGTTTCGTCAGTGTTCAGCTTGAACTGGAACGATACCGCGCGGCCGGAATAGGCGACTTGGTTGGACAGGCCGCTAAAGTTGGCGAAAGTGGCCGGATGCACGAGGTAACCGAACGGCGCCGTGCCGGTGGCGGTGTTGTTCGTGATGGCCGTGCCGTTGCCGACCGGCGCGCCGCCTTTGGCGTAGGTGTAGGTGACCTGCAGATTTTCACCGCCGCCGCCTTGATGCCCGTACGCCTCCATGTAGTAGGCGTGCCCGGCGATCATCGGAAAGCCCGCGGCATACGGCGGGAACGTGGCGCCGGCAGGCACGAATTGGTCCGAGCGTTTGTTGGAAATCTTGCTGCCGCCGCCGCTGGCCGTCCATTGCCCGGTGTTGCTCCAGTTGTTTTCCTGGGCGACCAGGGTTTTGTTGAAGGGCGTGGCGTCGGTGCTCAGGTACAACTGGGCATCGTCGTCGGAGCTGATCCAAAATACGTAGTTGGTCGTGATCGGGGGAATGAACACGCCACTGAGTTTGCGGACGAAGTTGGCGACGCCGTTGTTGTACGGCACCTGCATCATCTGATTGAAGTCCAGGGCATCGGTGTAGCCGTAGGCGGGGGTCGCACCGGTGACACTCGGGGCGTTGGGGTTGATGGAACCGGTGAACACGCCCGCGTTGCTGGGGGCGGCGGTGATATCGGTGTAAAGTTCGTCCCGCAGCACACCAAAAAAGAAGGTGTCATTGGGCCCGGGGGTGAAGGTCTGCGCACGGCCGGAGCCGGCGAAGAGCAACATGGAGGCTGCTAATCCGAGTAGTTTTTGGGGTCTCATGGGTTGATACGTGTCGCTGTGCTGCGGGTGCAGTTGTCGTTATTGGTCGCTAGCAATACCATTAGGTTATGTGTCGTTTGGACGGCATTCCGGTGAATGCCACGTCTGGGGTCAGGTTCGTTATCCCAAAAAGTCACCGATTTGTCAACAAGTTTAATGAATTTTTTTGAACGATTCGCGTCTAGGCGCTTACGTTCGCTGCATTTTTAGTCGGATTCACCTCCGAAAAACCGCAATTCACCCCTGACGATCCGCCAAGTGGCGATATTTGACCAGAGGTTGGCTTGGGAAATTTTCACTTTATAACGTTATAAAGCGGCTCCTCCAGTGGGGCAGATCGGACGGATCAGACGGATGGAGGTAGTCGGGGGCTTGCCAGGGGTTGGGGGGATGCTTCAGAATGGACACATGTCCTCCCGATCGAAGATGCGCCGACGGGGTGCGCTCGGCTGCGCGGTGGCGATGCTGGGCGGCGCCCTGGCCGGGGGCGCCCCGGCCGTGACGTTTAACCGCGAGGTGGCGCCGCTGGTCTTCCAACACTGCGCGGTCTGCCACCGGCCGGGGCAGCCGGGGCCGTTTCCGCTGTTAACATACGCAGACGTACGGTCACATGCGCAGCAAATTGTGGACGTCACTTCCCGTGGTTACATGCCCCCCTGGCCGCCGGAGGCGGGGCCGCACCGGCTGCGCGATGAACGCCGGCTGACGGCCGGCCAGATCCGGATTTTCGAGGGTTGGCTGGCGGCGGGAACGCCGGAAGGGGATCCGCACGATTTGCCGGCACCGCCGCAGTGGTCCGCGGAATGGCAACTGGGCCCCCCGGATGCGGTCGCCCGGATGCCACTGAAATATCAGTTGGCGGCGGACGGTCCCGATGTGTACCGGAATTTCGTTCTACCGGTGGCCCTGCCGGCGGCCAAGTATGTGCGGGCGGTGGAATTCCGGCCGGTGAACCCGCGGATTGTCCACCATGCCTTCATGCAGGTGGACCGGCGGGGGGGCTCCCGAAAGCTCGACGGCCGGGACGGCCAGCCGGGGTTCGGCGGGATGAACCTGCCCGGCGGGGTGGAGATGATGCCGGGGGACTATTTCTTAAGTTGGCAGCCGGGCAAGATTGCTTCCGCCGAGGAGCCGGGGTACGGCTGGCCGCTGGCGCCGGGCGATGATTTTGTGCTGGAAGCGCACCTGAAGCCCAGCGGGAAGGTGGAAGACTTGCAGTGCGAGATCGGGCTTTATTTCACCGAAATTGCCCCCACGAACCAAACGGTGGTCTTTGCGCTCAAGAATTACAATCTGCTGATCCCCCCCGGGGTGTCCAACTATGTGGCGGAGGATGAATTCATCCTGCCCGTGCCGGTGGAACTCCGCTACATCTTTCCACACGCGCATTTTCTGGGGCGAACCCTGGCGGCGTACGCCACGCGGGCGGGCGGGTCGCCGGAGGCACTGATCCGCATTCCGGACTGGGATTTCAACTGGCAGGCGGATTACCGCTACGCGGAACCGGTGCGCTTGCCGGCGGGAACCACGCTGCGAATGCATTATGAGTATGACAACTCGCCGGGCAACGCGCGAAACCCGGGCGCGCCGCCGCACGAGGTCCGGTATGGCCCCCAGTCGGCGGATGAAATGGCGGAACTGACCTTGCAAGTGCGGGTGGCGGACGCGGCGGCGGGGGCGCAACTCCGCGCGGCGTACGAGACGAACAAGGCACGCCGTTTCCGCGGCTACGCGGAATTTCGCCTGGCGCAAAACCCGCGCGACGCGGCGGCAAGGAAGGACTTGGGGCTCTTCCAGTACCGGGACAAGGAGGAGGAAGCGGCGGCGGCCAGTTTCCAGCAGGCGGCGGCGGATGATCCCCTGGCGGACGAACCGCATTACTATCTGGGGTTGATCCACCGCACCCACCGGCGGTTGGGGGAAGCGCGGACGGAATTTGAGACAGCGATTCGGCTGAACCCGGAGAACGCGAAGGCGCACGGCAACCTCGCTTTGATCTTCATGGAGCAGGGCAATTTGAAGCGCGCCGAAAGGAGCTTGCGCGAGGCGCTGCGCCTCAACCCCGCGGATGAACTGGCCCGGGAAGCCTTGGAGCAGGTGCGGAAAGTACTGGCCGGGGCGGGGGGCGGGGGGAGCGAGTCGAAATAAGCGCCGGGGGCGAGGCAGCCACCGGGGCGGGAAAGCGCCCCCGGCGGGGTCGGCGGGACGGACCACTCGTCCAACCAGTGGAGGGTCCGGGCGATCCGGGGGAGGCTGGGAAAAACGGACTCCGCAGCCCAGGGAGCGCCATCCCGCCGGTGCCGGCCCCAAATCCCGGTCGGAAAAGCGGGTTCGCAGCAGGGCGATATGCCTTCCCGGCAAACCAGCTCCCAATCCGCGCCGAAAAACCAAAAAAAGGCGCCCATTTTACTTGCGGTTCCGCGGCGTATTTGCTATAATAATTTCTTATAATTATTATAATTGATCTGACCGATTTTGCAAAGTAGAACCGCCTTCCCCCACCCCGATGTCCATCCAGCCATTTGTCGTGCCCGGACGACGCTTTTTTACCTCCTCCCCGCGGGAAACCTTAAAGAATCGGCGCGTCCATTGGCGCTTGATCTGGCCGGTCGCCTGCCTGATTGGAATGTTCGCGACCAACAGCCGGGGAGCCGGGCCGCCCCCGACCAACGAGGCGTATTGTTCGCCCAGGTTGGCCAACACCAATTGGAGCCCCTTGCGCCCCCAGCCGGCGAGCACGCGCCGCATGGTCGAACGATTGGCCCTACTGGAGGCGAACCAGGACGTGCGCAACGCGATCTACGCCAACGACAAGCGGGTGGAACTTCTGCGCAAGACCCTGCCATACGCCCAGGGATTCGGCCAGCGCGGCCAACTGCTCTCCGAGCTCGCGAAGGAACTCCTGGTAAGCGGCCGGCCCGAGGAATCGCTACGGACGTACGACGCCTTGGAGGCGTTTGCCCGGACCAACCGGCTCCAACTCCCATCGGTGACGCTCAGCGCCATGCGGATGGGCCGGGGGACCGCGCTGCTGCGCCTGGGGGAGCAGGAAAACTGCCTAACCAACCACAACGCGAAGTCCTGCTACCTCCCGCTCGAACCGGCCGGCTACCACCAACTCACGCGGGGCTCCCGGGGCGCGATCGACGTTTTCACCGAGCAGTTGGCGCTTTTCCCGGACGACCTCTCCGCCCGCTGGCTGCTCAACCTCGGTTACATGACGCTGGGCGAGTATCCGGCAAAGGTGCCCGCGCCCTGGCTCATTCCGCCACCGGTGTTCGCTTCCGATTACCCCCTGCCGCGCTTTCCGGAAATCGCGGGCCTGCTGGGATTGGACGTGGATGACCTCGCGGGCAGCTGCATTGTGGATGACTTTGACAACGACGGCAATTTGGACATCGTGACCACCGCAATGGGGGCGCACAGCCAGTTGCGGTATTTTCACAACGACGGGGACGGGCACTTCACGGAACGCACCCGGGAGGCCGGACTGCTGGGCCTGACTGGCGGGTTGAACATCCAGCAAACCGATTACAACAACGACGGTCTGCTCGACATTTGGGTGCTGCGCGGCGGCTGGTTCAACCGGAGCGGGCACCTGCCCAAATCCCTGCTGCGCAACAACGGCGACGGCACCTTCACCGACGTGACCGAGGCCGCCGGGCTGCTGAGCATGCATCCGAGCCAAACCTCGACCTGGTTTGATTTCGACGGCGACGGCTGGCTGGATCTCTACATTGGCAATGAAACCGGCGAGGCCACGGACCCAAACCCCTGCGAGTTGTACCGCAACAACCACGACGGCACCTTTACCGAATGCGCGGCCGCGTGCGGGGTGCAGGCGATGGGCTATGTGAAAGGCGTCACCAGCGCGGATTACGACAACGACGGCCGGCCGGATCTCTATTTGTCCATGCTGCGGGGCGCGAACCGGTTGTTCCACAACGACGGTCCGGACGCCGCGGGGCAGTGGCATTTCTCGGACGTCACCCGCCGGGCCGGTGTGCCCGGCCCATCGCCCAGTTTCCCGACCTGGTTCTTTGATTATGACAATGACGGCTACGAGGATCTTTTTGTCTCGGGCTATCAAGCGGACAACGTGGGCGAAATCGCCGCGGATTATCTGGGCCTGCCCAACCAGGGCGGGAAGCCAAAGCTTTATCACAACAACCGGGACGGCACGTTTACCGATGTGGCCGAGGCCATGCATCTCAACCATGTTTACCTGACCATGGGCAGCAATTTCGGCGACCTCGACAATGACGGTTGGCTGGACTTTTATCTCGGCACCGGCAACCCCAATTTCCAGATGCTGATCCCCAACCGGATGCTGCGCAACGCCGGCGGCAAGTTCTTTCAGGACGTGACCACCGCGGGCGGCTTCGGACAATTGCAGAAAGGGCACGGGGTCGCCTTCGCGGACTTGGACAACGACGGCCAGCAGGACATTTTTGAATCCCTGGGTGGCGCCTACACCGGGGACAACTATCACAGCGTGCTGTTTCACAATCCCGGCTCGACCAACCACTGGCTCAAACTCAAGCTGGAAGGCCGGAAATCCAACCGCGCCGCGATCGGGGCGCGCATCAAAGTGACGGTCAGCACCCCGGCCGGACCGCGGGATATTTACAAGACGGTCAACAGCGGGGGGAGCTTCGGTTCCTCTCCCCTGCGCCAGGAAATCGGCCTGGGTGACGCCACCGCGATCACCGCCGTGGAGCTCACCTGGCCGACCACGGGCAAGCATCAAATCCTGCACGGACTGGACCGCGACCAATGCTATCATGTGTGGGAGGGCGACGCCGCGGCGCAGGTGTGGAACCTGCAGCGCATCCATTTCCCCACGCAAGCCGGCGAAGGTCAACACACGCACACGCCAGTGTCAGGGAACTGAAAGGGGCGGCGAAGGCCGGGCGGTTCATGGGCGGCCGTAACGGGCCTCCCTCTCCTCCGGGGCCGGGGAAAGGAGGGGAACGGGTCCAAGGGGTCCAAGGGGACCAATAGGCCGGTTTGGGCAGAAGGGCGGGAGGGGCGGCCGGCTGGAAGCCGGCGGTCCCAGGGCGGAGCGAAACCGCGGCTACGGATTCACCTTGGGGGCCTTCAGGAGCGCATCGAGGCTTTGGCGGGCCAGTTCATCGGCGGGGTCGAGGCGCAGCGCCTCGCGGAGGCTGCGCTCGGCGCGACGGAGGTTTCCCTGCTGGAGCAGGATGATGCCGAGATTGCCGTGGGCGCGGGAATTGGTGGGGTTGAGGCGGAGGGCGGTTTCGAACTCCGCCCGGGCGCCCGCCAGATCGGCCTGTCCCCGAAGGATCAAGCCGATATAATAATGTGGCCGATCGGCCTGCGGATCATCCCGGGCGGCTTGACGAAAATTGGCCAAAGCGGCGGCTTCGTCATTGTCCCGCATTTGAAAAAAGCCGAGGTCCGTGCGGGCTTCGGCATTCGTGGGAAAATGGGCGACGCGAAAATGGATGAAATCCATAACAAGTTGGTCCTGTTTGGCGTCGAAGGCCTTTTTCATGGCGGCGGCGGCCGCGGCGTCGGTGACGTGGGCTTGGAACCAGAGCTCGGCCATTTCATCCGTCGACTGGGGGCCGTAAACGACTTCCCGGGGCGGGGAATGCGGGTTGCGCGGGTTGGCGGCGGAGTTGTCGTAGCGGTAACGCATCCGCAAACGGCTGCCGGCCGGCAGGTGGATCGGCGGGGCGAAACGGTAATCCCCTTGCCAATTGAAATCCCAATCCGGGATCCGGATGAGGATTTCCCCGGTGCCGTCCGGGCGGACCACCGAACCTTCCAATTCACGGGCGAGGTAATGGGCGTGGGGGAGCACCGAGAGCAGGTCCACGGGGGCGGGCAGGAGGAACTCGTCCGTGACGAGGTAATTCGTCTCACCCGGGGGAATGGCCAAACTCAGGGAGCCGAGGGTGAAAAGCACGGTGGCGTTGGTGGGCGGGGCGGGCGCGAAGTAGAGCCCCAGTTCGGGGGTGAAATCGGTCGGTTTGCCACTGGGTTTGAGGTGCGCCATGATCAGCAGGTTCTGGCCGGGCTCCAACGTCCAACCATAACCGGGCGGCTCGGCGGTGGGGGTTTTTCCCGGCTGCCAACCCAAAAAATAACCCCCGGCCGCTTCCACGCCCGCGGGTAGTTTCATGCCGCCAAAGCCGGGCGTGGCTTCAGTGCCTTCCAGCTTTTGCGCCTCCCCGCGACGGTCCACCCGCACGAAGGCGTGATGGACAATGCCGCCGGGACCAGGGTGGAACTCCAGGGCGCGGAAGTGCCGGGTTTCGCGGAGCGGGGAGGACAGCACAAAATTGCGGTACACATCCGGTCCATCCGCCGCCAAGGGGTACGCCCGGGGCAGGCGCAGCACGAGGTCGGGCGGGCCCAATTGCCAATCCGCCGGCCAT